>JBPCIO010000151.1:0-60204 GCA_051006215.1 Chloroflexota bacterium | reverse complement strand
ACGGCCAGTGCCAGGGCGGCGAGCATCACGGCTGATCTCACGGCTTTCGACCCTCCTATGTGTGTAACAACGGCCACTCGGCATGCATGCTACGAACACGTTTCCGCCACCGGTGGCTGCACCCCCTGCAGCAGTTGTTCGTAGTGGTCCTTATTGGTCGAATCGACCGCTGCGGCGCTGCGATAGGCGGATCTAGCTGCGTCCAGGGCACCCAATCTGGACTGAGTGAAGCCTAGCATCTCGTAGTAGAAGCCCTGTCGGGTGGGATGGAGGGCGCTGAGGTTGATGGCAGCCTGGTACTCGGCTGCCGCCTTCTGGTATCTGGCCGTTGGGTCCGGGTCGCAATGCCCTGGGAGGGCGATAAATCCGAGATTGGAGTGCGCTTCGGCCGCGATGTCTTTTGCAGACGCATTGCCACCGCTGTAGTCGGCAACGACGATGTTCATCTCGCGTTCGGCGTCGGCCCAGTAGTTGCCGGCATCAGCCTGGCTGAGGCACAGGTAGGCGCGGCCCATTTCCAGGGCAGTCCAGGTTGCAACGTTGGAGCGCGGTGGCTGCGTCTTCGCACTCAGCGCGCGCTGAAACATGCTGACCGCCTCCTGGACGCCGGCGACGTCGAGTGTGTCTTTCGCACACGCCTCGGGCTTGCCGAGGGATTCCTGGAACCGAGTTTCGCCCAGCGCAAGCTCGGCCCGCGCAAACTCGGGATTGATGGCGAGCGCCCGCTCGAAATCTGCTCGGGCACCAACCAGGTTGTTCAGGCTGCCTTCTGTGTAACCGAGGAACAGGTACAGGGTTTCCTTGCCGTTTCCGTCTTCCCATTGCGAATCGTCCGCTGCCTGGGTGAAATGCACGCGCGCCTCGGCGAACTTGTCCAGGCTGAATTGGCTCAGACCGATCACGAATTGGGCAAAGGCGCTCGCCCGCCGCGTGAGGTCGACCCGCAGCTCGTGCTGTGAAGCCGGATCGTCGAGGGAGCGTACGGCCAAAGATCGACCCAGCCCGTGTTCGCCTTCCAGTTCGGGCGTATTTTGCAGGTCCCGGAGATAGAACTGGGGCACAAACGTGGTGGCGTCGGGGCCTGGTTCGAGATACCCATAGATGAGCAGGTGGGCTCGGCGGGGCGTAGCTACTCTGTCGGCCTCGGCTGCGCGAGCGTCGGGCGTGCTGCCGTCAATGCGCCCGACCTGGGACGGGCCCTGGACCTGGATCTTGAAGGGGTCCGACGCCGCGGCGCCCTGGTTGACTTGCTGCAATTCGCCGACCAAGCCCTGGTACAGCGAATCGGCCAACGCGCGCCCGTCACTCGACGCAATGGCGCTGCCCCGACTGTCGAGCGCGCCGAATTCAGCCACCGCCACGTTCAGTTCGCCGTTCATGGTCGGAATAGGACGCGGGTAGAACACGTACACGGCCGTAGCGCTGGCCAGGATCAGGACCAGCGCCGCGAGCAACCGCCGCCACGGCAACTGCCTTGGCGCGCGCTTGGGGCCGAGATAGATGACGTTGGAATCGCCGGTGATGACCGTGCTATCGCGAACGTCACCTCCGACGGCAACGCTTCGCTGTCCGCTGGCGGTGGCCGGCGGAGGTGTGTCTTGGGGCGGCGGGCCTGCGCTCATGCGATGCCTGCGTTTGATTAAACGCGCATCGCGGCACGTTAGCATGCACAGGTCATGGATGCAGTCGTGCCGCTGGCCGGTCAGATCGTGCAGATCTTGAGTCCGTTCCTACCGTACCTGGTCAAGGTGGGCGAAGGACTGGGTACGCAGGCCGCCGAGCGCGTCGGCGACAAGGGTTGGGAGTTGGCGACAACGCTTTGGAGCCGTCTGGGTACCAGGTTGGAGGCCAGACCCTCAGCCCGGGAAGCCGCGGCAGACGTTGCTGCGCAGCCGGCAGACGAGGATGCCAGGGCAGCGCTCCGCGTCCAGATCAGAAAGCTGCTGGCGGACGAGCCCGAGCTGCAGCACGAGCTGGAGGCGGTGCTGAAAGAAGCCCAGGCAGGCTCGTCCACGAGCGTGACCGCCAGCGGCGACCGCAGCGTGGCCATCGGCCACGACGCCCAGGCCAGCACCATCATCACCGGCGACCAAGCTCGTCAGCGGACTTAACCCCGGCTGGCCAGGAGAGCGGCGACAGTGTCGAGGACGTGTTCGGCGACCTCGGTCTTGGGCAGCCTGGGTAGCTCTGCACGCCGACCGTCCGCCCAGAGCAGCGTGACTTGATCCGTGTCGGCGCCGAACACGTCGGCTCGCACGTCGTTGGCGATAATCAGGTCCAGACGCTTGCGTTCCAGCTTGCCGACGGCCTGCTCGATCAAGTCCTGCGTTTCCGCGGCAAAACCTACTCGCACCGGCTGCCTCGGAGTCCAGAGCTCAGCCGTGGCAGCCAGCAGATCAGGGTTGGGCAGCAAGCGTAGCTCCAGCGGTTGCTCGGCCCTTTTGATCTTGTGCTCCGCTTGTGCCCCAACGCTGAAGTCCGCGACGGCGGCAGCCATGATGAGTACGTCCTGACTCGCGTACCGCTCCATGAGCGCCGAAAGCATGTCCTGGGCTGAGCTCACGTGGACAACACGCAGGCCAGCCGGCGCGCGCATCGCGGTCGGTGCGGCGACCAGCACCACGTCCGCGCCACGATCGCGGGCCGCTTCTGCGATGGCGTAGCCCATTTTGCCCGATGAGTGATTGCCGATATAGCGAATCGGATCGATAGCCTCGCGAGTTCCACCGGCCGTGACCAGCACGCGTCGACCAGCCAGGTCGCCACGTGCGCCCAGGGTGGCGCGTACGACGTCGACAATGTTTTCGGGCGCCGCCAGTCGGCCAGGTCCGACCAGACCACTCGCCAGGTGGCCGGCTTCTGGTTCCACTACCACCACCCCACGCGCCTTGAGGGTTTCGACGTTGGCTAGGGTCGCCGCGTGCGAAAACATGCCGGCGTCCATTGCCGGGGCGACGACGATCGGACACCTGGCCGCGAGCGCCGTGATCGACACGGGGTCATCAGCGAGGCCATGGGCCAGCTTGGCCAACATAGTCGCGGTGGCTGGAGCGATGACGATGACCTGGCTCCGCTGCCCGAGGGTCACGTGAGCGATGTCGGTTTCCATGCCCGGCCCCCACAAGTCGGCAAACACGGGCCGGTGGGTGATTGCCTGAAACGACAGCGGCTGGACAAAGCGCTGAGCGTCAGGGGTCATCGCCACGTCGACGAGGGCGCCAGCCTGGTGCAGCGCGCTCGCCAGCACAACCGCCTTGTAGGCAGCGATGCTGCCCGTCACGCCGAGGGTGACGTGTTTGTCCTGCAAGACGCGAATGCGGCTCATGGCGGCGACGGTCGTGCAACGTTGCGGTCGTAATACAGCCGAAGCCCCTTCAGCGTGAGAATCGGGTCGTGAACCTCCACGATGTTGGTTTCGACCAGGACGTAGTCAGCCAGACCGCCAGTCGAGATCACCAGGGCGTCCTCTCCGAGCTTGGCCTTGATCCGCGTGACCAGGCCCTCCACCAGACCGACGTAGCCGTACACCCAGCCCGACCGCAGCGCATCGACGGTGTTGCGTCCGATGACTTCTCCAGGCTGAGCTAGCTCGATGCGAGACAGCCTGGCCGCGCGCTGGAACAGGCCGTCCATGGCGGTTCGCAAGCCGGGCGCCAGCGCTGTCCCCAACAGTCGTCCCTCGCGGTCCACGGCGTCGAATGTTGTGGCGGTGCCGAAATCGACGATGATGGCTGGCAGCCGGTACAGCTCGGCTGCAGCCAGTGCGTCGACTATCCGGTCGGCGCCCATCTCATTGGGATTGTCGATGGCGATGGTAATGCCAGTGTTGCCGCTGGCGCGCACCTCGACGACTGGGCAGTCGGCAGACAAATAGTTGCCGATAAGCTCTTTCCAGATCGGCACCATGGCTGGCACGGTGCTGGAGAGGCTCACGCCGCGGATGTCGGCGAAGGTCAGTCCTCGGCGGGAGAGCAGCCAATCCAGCAGGGCAGCGTACTCGTCTGGCATACGCTGCACGTCCGTCTCGAGGCGCCACGTGGCCGTGATCCGATCGTCGTCGAACGTCCCTAGTTTGACATTCGTGTTGCCGATGTCGATGGCGAGCACCAGGCCGCTCACGGCCGCAAGTGTAGCGCTGAGCCGGGTCCGCGGCGTTACGCGGCGGACCGAGTGCTCAGGGTTGATTGCTCGCAGCTGCGGATGAACAGTGCGTGTAGCCGGGTGTCTGGCGTGAGCTCCGGATGAAATGCCGTAGCCAACAGATTGCCCTGGCGCGCGGCGACGACGCGTCCATCGGGGAGTGTCGCCAGCGCCACGGCCTCAGGGCCCACGCGTTCCACCAGCGGCGCTCGAATGAAGACCGCGTGAATGGGCCGATCCAGGCCGGTAAAGGATAGGTCGACTTCGAAGCTATCGAGCTGGCGGCCGAACGCGTTGCGCTGAACCTTCAGGTCCATCAGGCCTATGCGTCCGTCCGGCTCGCCGCCGACGATGTCGCGGGCCAGCAAGATCATGCCGGCACACGTGCCCCACACCGGCAGACCCTCGCGCGCGGCATCGCGGATCGGCTGTTCGAGACCATAGGCGACCAGCAGTTTGCCGATGGTCGTGCTCTCGCCGCCGGGCACGATCAGCCCGTCGAGCTCCAGGAGGTCGCCGGGTGTGCGGACCTCGCGGACGCGGAGATCGCGCGGCGTATCTTCACCAGAGTCTGCCGCCGCACGCCGCAGCATGGCGGCGTGCTCGGCGAAGTCGCCCTGGACTGCCAGCACCCCAATCGTGAGGGGCGCCCCTACCATCCGCGAGTAGCGAGCTGGCTCGATTCGGGCAGGGTGCGGGCTGAGATGCCCACCATCGGCTCACCCAGGCCACGCGAGATCTCGGCCAGGATGGACGCGTCCTGGTAATGCGTGGTGGCTTTCACGATCGCGGCTGCGCGTCGGGCTGGATCGCCGCTCTTGAATATGCCGGAGCCGACGAAAACGCCCTCGGAGCCCATCTGCATCATCAACGCCGCGTCAGCGGGTGTGGCAATGCCCCCTGCGGTGAACAGCACGACCGGCAGGCGACCTTCGCGGGCGACCTGCTTCACCAGCTCGTACGGCGCGCCGAGCTCCTTGGATTCGTGCATCAGCTCTTCCTCGCCGACGGTGCCCAGGCGGCGAATCTCAGAGGTGATAGCGCGGATATGCCGCACTGCCTCGACTACGTCGCCCGTACCCGCCTCGCCCTTGGAGCGAATCATGGCGGCGCCTTCGCCCAGCCGCCTCAGCGCCTCGCCCAGATTGCGGGCGCCGCACACGAACGGAACTTTGAACGTGTGCTTATAGACGTGGTGCTCCTCGTCGACGGGCGTGAGCACCTCTGACTCGTCAATGTAGTCGACCCCCAGCGCCTGCAGGATCTGCGCTTCGACGAAGTGGCCAATTCGGCACTTGGCCATGACCGGAATAGTCACCGCGTCGATGATCTGGTGGATCAGCTCCGGATCCGACATGCGCGCTACGCCGCCGTCGCGTCGGATGTCGGCCGGGACGCGCTCGAGCGCCATGACCGCAACTGCGCCAGCGTCTTCCGCGATCTTGGCCTGGTCCGCGGTGACCACGTCCATGATCACGCCGCCCTTGAGCATCTGGGCTAGGCCGCGCTTGGCGGTCCAGGTACCGGTCTCGGGGGCATGCCCGTTGCTGGTTGGGGCGCTGGGAGCGATGGGATCGACGGTCATGACGGCGGCTCCTTCGAGTGTACGGCAAATATACCCGTACACCTCCGTAACTGTACGGGTGTACGGCAAAGAATATCAGGCCGCCGACCGCGCCGGCCAACCTCCGACACTCATAGCTGGGCGAAATCAACGCCTGGCTTCGGTCGCAGCCCTCTCCTTCCTAGACCGGGTGAGCCCCAGGCACGTACCCGGTGTAGCCTTCGGCTATGAGTTGCGCCGTGTACTTCGACTGCTTCAGCGGCGCGGCTGGCGACATGCTGCTCGGCGCGCTGGTCGACGCGGGCGTCAGCCAGGACGAGCTGCGCGCAGGCCTGGCCTCGCTGCCGGTGAGCGGCTGGGGGCTCGAAGTCGAGGCCGCCCGCCAGCACGGCCTCGGCGGCACGCGCGCCAGGGTGAAGCTGCACCAGGCCGACCCGCCGCATCGCGGCCTCAGCGAGGTGTTGCGCATCGTGCGAGCGGGTGAGCTGCCCGGGCCGGTGGTCGAGCGAGTGGCTCAGGTCTTCGAGCGACTGGCCAGCGTCGAGGCATCCATTCACGCGACCTCGATCGAGGAGGTGCAGTTCCACGAGGTTGGGGCGATCGACGCCATCGTCGACGTCGCGGGCGTCGTGCTGGGCCTGCACCTGCTGGGGGCGGACTGGTCCCAGGTGCACTGCTCAGGGCTGCCACTGGGGTCAGGTTGGGTGACGACGCAGCATGGGCGACTACCCGTGCCGGCGCCCGCGACACTCGAGCTCATTCGGCGGGGTACGGTGCCGATCCGCGCCGACCCGACGCCCGAGCCGACCGGCGAGCTGACGACGCCGACTGGCGCGGCGCTGCTGAGCGTCCTGGCCCGTTTCGGATCGGATGCCAGCTGCCTGCCACAGCTACAACGCGTCGCATACGGGTTCGGAACTCGCGAGCCGGCGTGGCCAAATGCCGTGCGGTTGCTGGTTGGCCAGTCGCGCTCGCCCGCGCTCGGGCTGGTACGCGAGAGCGTTGTCGAGATCCAGACCAACCTGGACGACTGCTCGCCCGAGGAGCTCGCATTTGCAATGGAGCGCCTGCTGGAGGGCGGCGCGCTGGACGTAGCGTTCAGTCCCCTGCAAATGAAAAAGAACCGCCCGGGCGTGCTGGTACGGGTGATAGGGCGACCGGCGGACGGCCAGCGGTTGGCCGAACTGGTGCTGGTGCACACGTCGGCGCTCGGGGTCCGGCTGCAGACGATCGATCGTCTCATCGCGCAGCGGAGCCAGCGGTGTGTCGAGACGCCGTGGGGCAGTGTGCGGGTCAAAGTGAAGCACCTTGGCGGACTCGAGGTCGTGGCGCCTGAATTCGAGGACTGCGCTAGCGTAGCGCGCGCCGCCGGGGTGCCGTTGAGCCAGGTCTACGCCTCCGCGCGCAGCGGCTAGTGGCCCTCGGCGTCGAGCACTTGCTGGGCTTTATCGACCACGCGTGCTTCGTTCGGGTACGACAGTCGGCGCAGGGCTTCGCCAATAGGAAACCACTCCACAAGGTCGTATTCGCCGTCATGGTTGGCCGTGTCGCCGCCAACCACTTCCATCAGATAGAAATGCACCGTCTTGAAGTGGCGCACGCCGCCCCAGATGAACCGATACTGGATTCGGTCGAGCGGCTGCTCGATGCGCGCGAGCAGTCCGGTCTCCTCGCCGACTTCGCGCAGAGCCGTACCTTCGAGGGTTTCCCCGACCTCCGGGGTGCCCTTGGGGAGCGCCCACCGCTTTGGGCGCAGGCGGCCGACCAGGGCCACCTCGATTTGCCCGTCCTGGGCCTCGCGACGATAGACGACGCCGCCGGCTGACACGTCGCGCACCAGAGGCGGCACGCGGCCTGCACCAGGCGATGGCCCCGCGGCAGGGCCAGAGTCAGCCTCGGCGCGAGGCAGACTAGAGGCCGCGGACACCGGCGTAGCGCTACTCGCGCTGCCTGTGGGCGCGTCGTGCGCCGGCAACGCTTGCGGCGTCGGACGCGCGCCGTTACGCCGAAGATGCCCGCGCTTCAACCGCCTGCCCGCTTTCGCCACCGCATCTCACCCTAACCACACTGCAGGGCGCGTGTCCAGAGGATCAGCAGTCCACCTGGAGGAGGCGCGCATACGCGCAAGGAGTTGTGCGCCTTAGCGGCTGGGTTTTGGGGCCGCCTTGGGGGCTGGGGTGGGTGCCTGATTGCGCGGGGTGGGGGTCGGGGCGGCTGCCTGCCCAGCCGGAGGTGGCGCGGGGGCGAGCGTCGGCTGGGGGGCAGGCGGGTTGGGTGGGGGCACGTTCGGGGCGGGCGCGTTGAGTGCTGGCACAGTGGGTGCGGGCGCGTTCGGCGTCGCGACCGGCTTGGCCGCATCGGCGGTGGGGCTCGGCTTGGCCGCATCCGCGGTCGGGCTGGCTTTGGCTTCAGCCGGTTTCTGGGCGTTGAGCACGCGTTGGATGGCGTCGTCCACGCTCGCGCCCGCGGGCTTGCCGGCCGAACCGACCAGGGTAACCGTGTGCGCCGGCTGATACGTGCTCTTCAACACCAGCTCACGCGGCTTGCTGCCGTCAGCTGGGATGACCCGGCGGATCACCTCGGCGTCGAATCCGTCGCGGGCAGATTCGACGGCCAGCGTTTTGCCCCAGGGCAGCGTCGGCTCTTCCTGCGCGATCGGCTTCGGGTCGGGCGGCACACGATTGGTGATCACCGCGTCGTCGACCTGTACCTGCCAGTTAGGCTTTTTGCCGTACAGGCCGAAATAAATGTGGTCGGCGTCGGTGTCAGCCTGGACCAGCACGTAGGTCTTGGTCGTGTTGGTCCACTTGAAGTCCAGGCCCGAATCGCCGTCGACCGTCACATCCAGGCCGACCACGCCGCGCGATGTGTAGGCAGGGATCCAGTACAGGTGCCAGTAGCGCTCCTCGAGCTGGTAGCCCGACCAGAACACAGGCTGGAACAGCGTCGTAGCTACCTGGCAGATGCCCCCGGCGACGCTCGGAACGGTCCGCGGGCCGTTGTCCCCAGACTCGATGCCAAAGCCCCACTGGAAGCCGGACGCGATGGTTGTCGGACCGACGGCGTCGTTGAACGAGAACGTCGCGCCAGGCGCCACGACTACCCCATTCAACCGCTCGGCGGCCAGTTGAATGTTGTGCTTCTTCTCGGGGATCGAACCCGCGAACGCAGTGTTGCCGCGGTCGATCAGCTCGGTGATGCCGAGTGACTGGGGATCGTCGGATGAAACACTTGGCTCGACGGTGGCCACGGGCAAGGCCAGGCTGGGCTCGCCTGCCAGCAGCGCGGCGCGGACCGCCTGGACGGTCGCGTCCTGGTCCAGCGTGCGTCCCTGGCGACTCGGCCGCAACACCTTGAGGTCGCCGCCGTTGAAACCGAACCGAGCGTCCTGCACTTTCTGGTCGATATCCTCCGCCAGACGCGCGGCCCAGGCTGCAAGAGGAGCATCGTCGATGGTGACGGTCGCGGGCTGGCCGGGTTTGGTACCGCCGCTCAGCGACACGAGTTTGAGGACGTCGGTCCGTTCGAGCGGCCAGCTCCTGTCGGCGAACGTCACGCTGAAGGTGTCGGAATTCGCGCCGAACAGGCGATCCAGTTGATCGTGGGCGGTCTGCAGCTGCTGATCTGCGATGGCGGGGGCAACCGGCGTGGTAACCAGTTGAATGATTTGATCACTGCCATTCAGCGCCGATGTGACGTGGTCACGGGAGGCGGCCACGTCGACCGCCAGACCGTCCTGAGCGCCGGCCGCTTCGATTGCGCCATTGTCGGCCAGCACCAAGCGCGCGTCGGTGGGCTGGCGCTCGATTTGGCGTGCCATCGTAGCCAGCGAGCCGTCCAGGGCGGCCCGGTCGGTGGTGCTGGCGGCGGTGACAGCTCGGCCGCGCACAAGCGTATCGAATTGGTCGGCCAGCCGATCGAGCGGGTTGCCGTGGCGCCCGACTTGATACGCGGCTCCAACCAGCTCGTTGGGATCGAGCCGTAGGCCGAGATCGCGGGCAGTGGTGTGCCATTCCTGACCGCCGCCCTGAATGTCGAGCGGGCGATCCAGAAGTTGCTGCACGCCCGGTGCGAGACGCGCTACGGCTTCGGCTTGGGACAGGCCGCCGAGCGAGGTGCCTAGCGCGCTAGCGCCAGGGGTGACTTTGTCCCAGTTGGCCAGTTCAAAAACCACCACGCCGATCAGGGCCAGGGCTGCGATAGCGACGGCGCCGGCGCCAAGTCCAATCAACGACGGGGGGCGGCGGCGGGCCCGACGCACCGCCTGGACCAAGCGCGACATCTGCGCGCGGGTTTTAGCATATGCTCCGCGCGGGCGCATCCGAGCCGCCCGCGCGTGCTGCTTTTGTGACGCGAGACTAGTACGCGTCGCGCAGCGTGCGGAGAATCACTACGTCATCGCCGCGTGCGCGGATAGGCTCTTGTTCGCCGAGTTGCGCGGCCCGCGCGATGGCCTGGCTCACATGCAAGAGCTCGCCATTCCACCACACCTGCTCGGCGGGGCCGCCGCGCCGCACGCGCGCCCGTAGGCGTTGTATAAGTTGGTCCCGATCCATGCCTGTTTTACGCTTCCCGGGGTCCTTGTCTGTGTATCGGGTTGCGAAGCAGGCAACGTGCCGTCGAATGTCTGTGGAGGCACAACAACGACACAACACGCGCTCCTTCGGGTTACGGGTTGTGCGGCAGAGCTTGTGCGGGCTCGACAAAGTTCGCTAAGCTCCGCGCGAATGCGCCGGAATCAAGTCGTTGCCGGGTGCGTGCCCGTGTCGTGCGACACCCTGCGCCCTCGAGGAGATCGACGAGCATAGTGGCGACCGTGGCGGCAACTAAGGCGATTCGGCTTGGCCACCCCAGCTATGTCTGGCGGCGGGGTCAGGATCGACGGCTCGCCTTTATCCGCCAGTATGTCGAGCTGCGCGCCAAGCGAATTCTGGATATTGGCTGCGGTCTCGGCATGTACGTGTCCCAATTTCGTCAATTCAGCGACGATGTGTATGGCGTCGATATCGACCCGGACAAGATCGCCCGCGCCAGCGAATCGCTGCCAAATTTACGCGTTTCGCCGGCTGAGCAGCTGCCGTTCGAGGACGCCAGCTTCGACCTCATCTTGCTCAACGAAGTGATCGAGCACGTCGACGACGATCGGGCGACCATCGTCGAGGCGTATCGAGTGTTGGCTCCGGGCGGCCACATCGTGGTCTACGCGCCGAACCGCTTGTACCCGTTCGAGACGCACGGCTTCTTTTTCGCGGGTAGATACCACGGGCCCTGCAATCTGCCGCTGCTGGCGAACTGGGTCCCGAATTTCGTGCGCAACTACTTCGCGCCACACGTCCGCATCTATACCCAGGATGAGGTCCGCAAGCTGTTCGGTGGGCTGAGTGTGGAATTCGTCGTGGAGTCGCACATCTTTCCAGGTTGCGACAACTGGGCCGAGCGCGGCATGATGGGCCGCCTCTTCCGTGACCTCATGCATCTGGCCGAGAGCTCACCCTTGCGCTGCTTCGGGATCTCGCACTTTGTGGTGGCACGCAAGCTGGCTTGACTGGTAGGATGCCCGCGCACCTGCCAACTACATAGTCTTTGTCTCCGCATCCAGAGAGGTGGAGGGAATCGGCCCTGTGAAGCCCGGCAACCCTCCCGGCGCGAGCGGTGCTCGTCCGGAGAAGGTGCCAATTCCGCCGATGCGACCGCACGTGCCGGTCCCGTCGGAAGATGAGGAGGTTCCGTGAGTCTTCGCTGGTGAAGAAGCGGAACACACGCGTGACGCACCGCGCCATGACGAGCTCTCCCTCTGGATTTCTTCTCACTGCAAGGGAGGACGTCATGAGCACAACCACCCAGGTTCAGCCCCCGATTGCTGCGCCAGTCAGCGCGCGCCGCATCCGTGGGCTCCAATGCCGCGAATGCGGTGAGTTGTACGCGCCCGACGCCCGGCACGTGTGTGAGGTGTGTTTCGGGCCTCTCGAGGTGGCGTACGACTACGACGTGGTGCGCGCCACGCTCTCGCGCGAGAGCATCGGCCGCGGCCCGCGCACGCTTTGGCGGTACCGCGCCCTGCTACCCATCGAAGGTGATCGACTCGTCGATACGCACACCGGATTCACGCCCCTTGTCCGCGCCGACAATCTTGGTCGCGCTTTGGGGCTGCGGAATCTGTGGATCAAAAACGACACCGTCAACCCCACGTTTTCCTTCAAGGATCGTCCGGTATCGATCGCTTGTACGCGCGCGGTAGAGTTGGGTTTTTCGGTCATCGCGTGCGCCTCTACGGGCAACCTGGCAGGCTCCGTGGCCGCGCACGCTGCCAAGGCTGGGTTGAAGGCGTGCATCTTTATTCCTGCCGATCTCGAGCCAGCCAAGATCGTCGGCGCAGGCATCTACGACCCGACGCTCATCGTCGTGGACGGCAACTACGATGACGTCAACCGGTTGAGCAGCGAAATTGGGGACCTGTATCACTGGGCGTTCGTCAACATCAACCTGCGTCCGTACTACTCGGAAGGCTCGAAGACGCTGGCCTTCGAAGTCGCAGAACAACTCGGCTGGCGGCTGCCGGACAGCGTCGTGGTCCCGATTGCTAGCGCCTCGATGTTCACCAAGATCCATAAAGGGTTTTCAGAGCTCCAAACGGTCGGACTGGTCGCGCCCGGAACAGTCCGAATGATCGGCGCACAGGCTGAAGGCTGCTCGCCAGTGGTCCAGGCCGCGCGGGAGAAGAGCTTCGACATCCGACCGGTGCGGCCCAGCACGATTGCCAAGAGCCTGGCGATAGGCAACCCCGCCGACGGGTACTACGCGCTCAAGATTGTCGAGCAGACGCGCGGTGCACTGGACGCCGTGGACGATGCGGAAATCGTTGAGGGCATTCGACTCCTGGCGCGAACCGAAGGTATCTTCGCCGAGACGGCGGGCGGCGTGACCGTGGGCGTGCTCAAGAAGTTGGCGCGCCTGGGCAAGATCGATCCGGACGAGGTGGTGGTGGCCTACATCACTGGCAACGGCTTCAAAACAGTGGACGCGGTCGCCGAGCTGGTGACCCCGGCCTTGCGCATCGCACCCACACTGGCGTCGTTCGAGGCAGCGTATGCTGGCCAGCCCCAAGAGAGGTTGTGAGATACACATGAGCATTCGTGTTCGCATTCCAACGCCGCTGCGCTCCGCAACTGATGGCGTCGCAGAGCTCAGCTCCGAAGCCGCGTCGGTGGTCGGTCTGATCGACGACCTGGAGTCGCGCTACCCCGCCATGCGGGGCCGGCTGCGAGACGAATCCGGAGCGCTGCGCCGGTTTGTCAACCTGTATGTCAACGGCGAGGACGTCCGTTTCCAGGGCGGCCTCGAAACCAAGCTCAAACCAGGTGACGAGCTGAGCATTGTTCCGGCGGTGGCCGGCGGCTAGCGATCGGTCAATTCCGCACGACGATGCTGACGGGGGTGCCGCGGGTAGCGCCGGTGATGGTGGCGGCGCTGGCGTTGCGTGCCGAGACCTCGAGCAAGCCGGCGCTGCCGACCAGCACCAGCAGTGCGCCTGGCTCGACCGCCGCGTAGTGGGCTGCCCAGGGTGCGATGTGTTCGCCGACCCGAACCTGAAGGCCGGGTGGTAGGTTTTGGGCCGCTAGATTGGTCACCAGGTTGCCGTAGGTATCGACGTGCAGGACCTGCCCGTTGAGGCCGTTTGGCGCCTGCAGTGCGAACGAGCGCTGCACCTGCTCGACGGCTGGCCCGAGGCGCTCGAGTGGCACATCCGCGGCCAGGTGGGCCGCCACAGGCCCGAAGATGTCGCGCCCGTGAAACGTGCTCGAGACGCCCTCCTGGAACGGCGTTCGCCAGTAGGCCGACCGGGTTAGCTCGACCGCCGCCCGGCAGCCACCCAGGCGTTCCACAGCCGGCCAGAGCAGGCCGTTGTCTGGCCCGACGAAGACATCCCCGCGACTTGAGCGAATCGCGATTGCGCGCCGATTGGAGCCGACCCCAGGATCTACCACCGCCAGGTGGATGGTGCCGGCCCGAAACGGCTCGACCCCAGACCAGATCAGGAACGCGCCGGCCAGGACATCCTGGCGCGGTACGGCGTGCGTGAGGTCGACGAGGGTGGTCGAGGGGGCGAGGCTCAGAATGGCGCCCTTGACCTGCCCGACGTACGTGTCGTCGAGCCCGAAATCAGTCAGCAGCGTGACAATCGGCATATTCTGTACAATGTTGATTCAGTTAGTCAGGTATCTATAGATCGAACAGCATGCGACTCACTATGCGTAGCGATTATGGCGCGCACGCCATCATCGAGCTCGCCCGCCGCGCCGGGCAGGGGCCCGTCCAGTGCGCCGACATCGCCGCCTGCCAGAAAATCCCCGAGGCGTATCTCGATCAGCTCCTCAGCTGCCTCAGACGCGTGGGCATCATCCGCAGCGTGCGCGGGCCGCATGGCGGGCACGAGCTAGCGCGTGACCCGCGGCAGTTGACGCTGGGCGACATCGTGACCGCGCTTGAAGGTCCGGTCGTCCCGCACGAGTTCGTGCATGGGCCAGGCTCCACCTCCGACGCTGCGGACTTGCAGACGGCCTGTGCTGTCCGCAACGCGTGGCTCGCCGCGACCGAGGCGTCGCAGCGTGTCCTGGACCGAACCACGATCCAGGAGCTGCTCGAACAGCAGCTGCAGATTCGCGCCCACCGCGGGCACGACGGGGCGGCGGGAATGCTTCCGGCACACCTGGCGTTACTGAAGACTGAGCACTGACCAATGGAGAACTCTGTGACCTCGAGCAACGGCACCACCAACGGAACTATTCGCGGCCCGGCCTTGTCGTTGGACCAGGCGCGGCGCTATGCGCGCCATCTGATCCTGCCCGAGGTGGGCTCCATCGGTCAGCGCAAACTGCTGGCGGCAAAGGTCCTGCTTATCGGCGCTGGCGGCCTGGGCTCACCTGCCGCGCTGTATCTCGCAGCCGCGGGTGTCGGCAAGATCGGCATCGTCGATTACGACAGCGTCGACCTGAGCAACCTGCATCGCCAGATCATCCACGGCCACGCGAACATCGGCCGAGCGAAAGTCGACTCGGTGCGTGACCGGTTGAAGGACGTGAATCCGGACGTCGAGGTGGCGACCTTCAACGAGCCGATCACCTCAGCCAACGCCTTCGACATCGTGCGCGGCTTCGACATCGTCGTGAACGGGTCTGACAACTTTCCGACCCGCTATCTCGTCAACGATGCTGCGTATTTGATGAACAAGCCGCTCGTGGACGGCACCCTGTTCCGCTTCGAGGGTCGGGCCAACGTGTTCCTGCCAGGCCACGGCTGTTACCGCTGCCTGTTTCCGTCGCCGCCTCCACCGGGGGCGGTGCCGAGCTGCGCAGAGGCGGGCGTGCTGGGCGCCATGTGTGGCGTCATCGGCACGATCCAGGCGGTCGAGACGATCAAGCTGATCCTGGACATCGGTGAGCCACTGGTCAATCGCTTGCTGCTGTTCGATAGCCTGAGCATGGAATTCCGCGAGGTGAGAATCCCGCGCGATCCGAGTTGTCCGCTGTGTGGCGACCATCCGACCATTCATGAGCTCGTCGACTATGAGGCGTTCTGCGGTGCGCCGGTGACAACCCTTGGCTGAGCGCTGATGGCAAACGTACGCGTCCCGTCCATGTTGCGGCCGACCGTCGGCGGCGAGCGCAGCCTGGTCGCGGACGGCTCGACGCTCCGCGAGCTGATCCAGAACGTCGACCAGCGCCACCCCGGCTTCGCCGGGCAGCTCCTGGAAGTCGGCGGCGCGCAGCGGCCGTTCGTCAACATCTACGTCAACGACGATGACGTGCGGTACCTGCAGGGGCTCGAGACGGCCGTGTCCGACGCAGACGTGGTCTCGATCCTGCCGGCTGTCGCCGGCGGTTCCTAGCGCGCTGTCTCGACGATGGTCCTCGCGGCGCCGCGCACATTCACCACTCTCGAGTCCACGATTGGCAACACGCCGCTGGTCGAGCTGCCCACCTTCCAATCGCGCGAAGGCATCCGCCTGTGGGCCAAGCTGGAAGGCGCCAATCCGTCTGGGTCGGTCAAGGATCGCATAGCCCTGGCTATGCTCGACTCGGCGGAAAACCGAGGTGACCTGTACCCCGGTACGCACCGCGTCATCGTCGAGCCGACCAGCGGCAACACGGGTATCTCGCTGGCGATGCTTGGCGGCCGCCGCGGCTATCGATTTCTGGCTGTGTTGCCGGACAACGTCAGCATCGAGCGCCGTCAGCTGCTGGAGCTGTACGGTGCAGCGCTCGAATTTACGCCTGGAGAGCTGGGCAGCAATGGCGCTATCCGGCGTGCCCGCCAGCTCGTGGCAGAGCACCCGGAGCGCTTCTATATGCCCTATCAGTACGGCAACACGGACAATCCCCGGGCGCACTACGCGACCACTGGCCCGGAGATCTTGCGGGACCTGCCCTCGATCACGCACTTCGTAGCCGGACTTGGAACTGGCGGCACACTCACCGGCACCGGGCGTCGCCTGAAAGAAGACAAGCCAGGGGTGCAGGTGATTGCCGCCGAGCCGCACCCGGGCGACGCCGTGCAAGGACTGCGCAGCCTCGACGAGGGCTTCATCCCGCCCGTACTCGACGCCAGAATCCTCGACCGAAAGATCCTCGTGACCTCGGACGACGCGCTGGTTGTGACCCGCCGCCTGGCTCAGCAAGAGGGCGTCTTCGCTGGAATTTCTTCGGGCGCCGTGCTGCATGCCGCGTTGCGCGTCGCCGCCCGGGTTCAGGACGAGCAGGCGGATATCGTGTGCCTGTTTGCTGATGCCGGCTGGAAGTATCTGAGCCTCGGCGTATGGAGCCAGCCGCTGGAGGAGGCCCAGGCGTCGGTACGCGACAAAGTCTGGTGGTGACCAGCCTCATCATTACGGGTGCTGTGCGCGAAGAGCTGATCGCCCACGCCCGAGAGGGCCACCCGGACGAGGTGTGCGGCATTCTGGGCGGTCGCGACAATCATGTCCAGCGTGTCCGGCGTGTGCGCAATACGGCAGACGAGGTCGGCGTCGAACGAGCGGTCTTCCGCGATCGGCACACGCAGGTGGCCTCGGCTGGCCGTCGCGCCGTTCACTATTACATGGACCCGATGGACCAGTTGCGCGCCTACGACGAGATCGAAGACGCCGGACTCGACGTGGTCGGCTACTACCATTCGCACACGCACACCGAAGCTCGCCCGTCGCCGACCGACGTTCGCCTGGCGCGAGACCTGAGCGTGTTCTGGGTCCTGGTCAGCCTGGAAGACGCAACCACCCCCAGCGTGCGTGCCTGGCGCATTTCCAAAAACGACCCCATGGACGAGACCGGCGAGCTCACCGAGATCCCCATCTCCGCCTGAGATAAGAGACGCAACTCGCCCGCGCCAGTGCGCAGTCGTGGGAGTGGTCTTCCGAGTTCGCCTCGAGGCGAGGTCCTGGGCGAGCAGCCGTGGGAGCGGGCGACAGCCCACGACGACGAAACCGTCTTCTTTCGTCATCTTCTCGCGTTGTTAGAATTGGTAGCCATGGCGCGCGTGATCGTTGGCATGTCTGGCGGCGTGGACAGCTCCGTTACGGCCGCCTTGCTCAAGCAGGAGGGGTATGACGTGATCGGGGTCACCTTGAACGTGTGGCCCGATCTGCCCAACCTGCCCGAGATCCAGCGCGAGGACGCCTGCTGTGCGCTTGGCGCGGTCGAGGACGCTCGGCGGGTAGCCGACAAACTCGACATTCCCTACTACGTCCTGAACTTCCGCGACGTCTTCGAGGACAAAGTCATCAAGGATTTCGTCCAGACCTACGCTAGCGGTCGCACGCCGAACCCCTGCATTCGGTGCAACCAGTTCATCAAGTTCGACGCGCTGCTGGTGAAGGCCCGCCAGCTTGGCGCCGAGTACGTTGCCACCGGCCACTACGCCCGCATCGAGCATGCCACCGAGCCTGGTGCGCCGCATCGCCTGCGCAAGGCGGCCGATCTGTCCAAAGACCAGAGCTATGTGCTGTACGTCATGTCTCAGGACCGCCTCGGCGCAGCGCTCATGCCTCTCGGTGGCTTTGCCAAGAGCACGACCCGTCAGATGGCGACGGATCTTGGCCTGGCAGTCGCCAACAAACCCGAGAGCCAGGACATCTGTTTCGTGCCGTTTAAGCGCTACAGCGAGTTCATCGAGCTGTACGCCCCGGAGGTGTTGCAGCCTGGGCCTATCGTCGACCAGCAAGGCACCGTCATCGGCGAGCATCGGGGGGTGGCGCTGCACACCGTCGGCCAGCGCCGGGGCCTCGGAATCGCTGCTGCACAGCCCGTATTCGTTACCAGGCTGGAGCCGGCCACCAACACCGTGGTCGTGGGTGGTCCCCAGGACCTGCTGAAATCGGCTTGCCGCCTTGAGCAAGTCAGCTGGATCGACGGGCAGCCTCCGACTGAGCCGGTGCGAGTCATGGGCAAGGCGCGCTATCGGTCACCGGAAGTGCCGTGCACTGTCCGCGTCGACGGCAACGGCGTCGTGGTTGATTTCGACGAACCACAGAAAGCACTCACCCCGGGCCAAGCGCTCGTTTTCTATTCAGGCGAATACGTGCTGGGGGGTGGAACCATTGACCGCTAGCGACCTCCGCTATACTCCGCAGTACCCTGGCTGATGCCACGCGTAAACCGAGATCTCCAGCGTCGGATGGCTGCCCGCCGCGATCGGGAGCGGCGTCGACCCATTCGAGAGAGTCGTTACCGCTTCGGCACGCCTGAGTCGGCCGCCGAGGCCGAGGAGAGCGTCGCGTCCGACGACATCGGCCAGACGACTCCGGCGTTCGACCCGCCAGCCAACGGACGATCGCGGGGGGAGCGCAGGACACCGCTCGAGTTCGGCTCGCTTGGCACGTCCACGCGCGGCGGGGTCCGCGCTGCGCCCTTGCCGTTTTCAGCGTATACGGCAGACTACGCATACGTCCTCGGCGATCTGCGGCGTGTTGGCCTGGTGATCGGCTCGCTGCTGGTGATCTTGATTCTGCTGTACTTCGTCCTTCCGCACTAGGGTAGGGTTGAACACAGACGACGCGGACGAACTGACCCTCCGATCGCTGGTGCGCGAGCCCGGGTCGCGGGGTTCGATGCGTTTGTTTCGGCTGTTCGGCATCCAGTTCACCGCCAACTGGAGTTGGCTGGTGCTGCTGGCGCTGCTGGTGTACGTCGCGTACTCAACCTTGCGTGGCCTGCGCCTGGGCTGGACGCCAGTCGGCCTGTGGTCGATGGCGGTGGTCGCCGCATTGTTGTCGGTGGTGAGTCTGTATGGGCATGAGCTCGCCCACGCGCTGGTGGCGCGTGCGTTCGGCATTCCCGTACGCACGATCAGTCTGTTCTTGCTTGGTGGGATGGCCCACATCACGCGCGAGTCACCGTCGCCGCGGGCCGAGCTGCTTATTGCCATTGCGGGTCCGGCGGCAAGTCTTGGCGTGGGGCTGGTCGCCGCGCTCATGAGTTTGACGCTATGGGAGGTGGCGCCACCGCTTGCTGCGCTCGGTCTGTGGCTGGCGACGATGAACATTCCACTTGCCATTTTCAACCTGGTGCCAGCCTATCCCCTCGACGGGGGACGCGTGCTTCGCGCTGTGCTGTGGTTCGCGGGTCGAGACCTACGCTGGGGCAGCGCCGTGGCAGCGCGGGTAGGTCAGGTGGCGGCGGTGGGGCTCCTGTTCTCGGGCGTCTGGATTCTCTTCGACGGAAGCGCCGGGGCACTCAGCGGCTTATGGCTGATCATGATCGCGTGGTTCATGTATGCGGGGGCGGCAAGCTCGCAATATGCGACCGTGTTCCAGGAGTCGCTGCGCCGCCTCACCGTCGGTTCAATCATGAACCGCGACTTTGGTCGCATTCAAGCTAGCGTGTCGGTGCAAACGTTCGCCGAGCAGCATCTGCGCGCGAAGGGCACGCCCGTCGGCCCGCGCGGCTATGCGGTCTATCGCGAGGAGTCTCTGATCGGACTCCTGAGTCTGCAACAGGTACGCCGTATCCCGGCTCGCAGCTGGGCCGGGACGACCATCGACCGCGCCATGCTGCCGATAGAGACCGCGCCGGCGATGGAGCCGAGCGCACCCGCGCTGGGCGCACTGCACCTCATTCTCGAAGAGGGCGCCGAGCAGATCGCGGTGATGGCCGAAGGTCGTCTGATCGGGCTGGTTACGCGCACCGAGCTAGCCCGCGCCACCGAGCGGCCCTGAACCCTTACAGGACGGCTAGGCTCCGCCCCGCCCGGGCGCGCGTTTGGCTAGCTTTGGTTTTTACACCCGCGCCGTGGGCGCGGTCGGTGGGTCGAACAATCAGTCCCAGAGACGGGTAGCGCCCGCGTAGTGGCCTTGCCAGTAGCTCGAGTAGATGCTGGAGACGGTGACGCCGGTTCGCTCGTCACTCGCATGCACGAACTGGCCGCCACCGATGTAGATGCCGTCATGGCTCAGACCGGGCATGTACGTATTGGCAAAGAAGACCGTGTCGCCTGGCTGAAGGGCGCTCATCGAGATGTGCGCACCCCCGTTGTACTGCTGCCACATGCCGCGCCCGACCGGCGCTCCGCTGTGATTGTGGATGTAGTACACGAAACCCGAGCAATCGAAGCCAGCTGGCGAGGTCCCACCAAAGACGTAGCGGTAGCCGACGTACTTCATGGCATTGGCCACGATCGTGCCGCCGCCGCCGCCAGCGGAGAGTTCTGGCGCGGCAGGTGCTGGGGCCGGCGCTGGAGCCGGTTTAGGAGCTGCCGCCGGTTTAGGGGCTGGCGCAGGGTTGGACACAGCTGCGGCTACCACTGGCTTGCTTGGTGCAGGCGCCTGGACAACCGCCGGCGCAGCAGCGCCAGCGGACTGGGTACGCGTTGCCGGCGCCTCGACCACGGGCGCTGGCGCTGCTGCGGGCGCTGTCTGCGGGCGTAGCTTGCCGCCCGGAATCATTAGCTTGGCGCCAATATTGATGACGTCTGGATCACTGAGATCGTTGTAGTCGAGCAGCAAGCCCAGATCGACCTGGTAGTTACCGGCGATGTCGGCCAGCGTCTCATTTGGCTGAACCGAGTACTCGACACCTTTGACCGGCAGAATGCGCAGCTCACTGCCCGGCTTGATTGTGTCAGGGTCGTCAATGCCGTTGCTCGAGAGCAGCGTGGACACGTCCACGCCGAAGGTGTCAGCGATACCAACCAGCGTGTCGCCCGGCTGCACGGTGTAGGTTCGCGCGCTCGGAGTAGCGCGTGTTGTCACCTCGATCGGTACGACCACAGCGCCACCGCCGACCGTCACCGCGGCCTGGTCGGCTTCGTCGCCGCGCACGACCGTGGTGTTGCTCGGGCTACCGACGACTGGCGTTGCGCCCGGTACCATCAGCATCGTTCCTGCCTGGACGACGTCGGGATCAGCACCCAGGTCGTTGGCAGTGACGATGTCCATGGTGTCTACGCCGAGGCGCTCTGCCACGCCGCGAATTGATTCGCCGGCCTTGACCACGTACAGCACGCCGTCGGACGGCAGGATGATCAGATCCTGGCCCACCTTCAGCATGTCGGCATCACGCAGCCCGTTGGCAGCCATGATGGTTTCGGCGCTGACATTGAAGCGCTCTGCGAGCATGCCCAGCGTTTCGCCTTCTTCGACGGTATACACCGTAGGCTTGGGCGGGGCTGGCGCGGGCGCCACCTCTGGTTCCGGCTTGGCCGCAGCGGGTTCCTCGACCATCACCTCGGTCGGTGGGGCGAGCGGCTCGACGTTGAGGGCCACCATTGGCGCGACTTCCTCGAGCGGCGCGGCCGGCATGGCCGTGGCCGGAGCGTCTGCTTGGCGCGGCTGGAACGCGAACGACGAGAGGGCAGCGACGCCAACGGCGGCAACGACGCCGTGCAACAAATAGCGGGGTCGTAAACGAACGAGGTGTTCGAGAGTAGCGACGCTTGCGTAGCGGCTCAACGAGTTATGCGTCCGCCGCACGGTTCCTCGCATCTTCTGGAAGGGGGCCGGTGTGGTGCACTGCGCAGGGCCTCCGCGAAGGGCTGTAGTGAGAAAGTGTTGGCAAGCGGTCCGCCAACGTCCAGGCACGATACGGAGCCTGGTTTCGGGGTGTCAACCCCTTACGCCCTGATTTTGCGGCATTTGTCACCACGTGTTACCACACTCGAGACAGTTGCGTGATCGACGAATACGCTCGCTGAAGCCGATGTACGACCGATCCAACGGGCAGTCATACGCGAAAATGTGTGTCGATTCGTGAACGGAGCGGCGTAGGGTGGAGCCACTGGCGAGCGGTACAGAGATGGATCATGCCACGATGGCGCGCGCCTTCGGCGGCGCGTACTTCAATCTGCTTCGTCGCGGAGCCGACGGTTCGCTTCGCCTTTCGTCTGACCACTGGCGGCTCGACCAGGCGACGCCGGAAGCGTTCCGTTTCAGCGCGCGTGAAGCTGAGGCGCCGCCGCTCGAGGTCCGCGTCTCGGAGCTAGATCGGGTGGTCTGGGATCGCCTGCCGAAGCAGACCGCCCGATCTCAGATCCGCCTCTTCCTGTCGAACGGCGACCGGTGGACCTTCTCAGGCAACGTCGACGAGTCCGCCCTCAAAGACCAGCAAGAGTAGGAGGAATTCGTTACGAGTTTATTCATTAAGTCGTGGGCTGCGGCACCGTAGGAATTCGTAACGAGTTTGATTTTATAGTCGTGGGCTGCGGCCCCCTCCCCAGGGCTACTCGCCCTGGACCTCGCGTCCAGCGTGAGTTCGAAACACAACTCCCACAACCGCCCGCTGCCGCGCCACAGGAGCGCACGTTCCTCCCTGCGCACGCGGTTACCGCTGAACTGAAGACGCTCGCCCCCGGCGCCACCCGGAAAGTGGTTGTTCAGGAGGGTGTTGCGAGCATTCTTTGCGCGAGGTCCAGGGCGAGTAGCCCTGGGGAGGGGGCCGCAGCCCACGACTATAAAATCAAACTCGTTACGAATTCCTAGCGTTTGCGCGCAGTTTACGATCACCGGAAAAGGCTCGTTCCGAATTCCTACTACTTGTTTTTAGCTGCTTCTTGACTTGCTGAGCTGGGCTTGGTACCCAGTTGCCGTGTTTGGGTGTGGCGACGCGCTTGCGCCTCGGGATTTGGTGTTCCGGGGGGACGTCTCAGAGGCGGCGTTCGGTTTGCGAGCGGATCGATTGCTCAATTCCGACGAGCTTGACCTGGAGGCGCTCGATTGGACGCGGCGGGCGCGGGCGGAGGCGCGCGCCTGGCTGCTGGGAGGGGTCGGGGTGTTCGGGCTGCTCGCGTCGGTGGCAGGCCATCTTCGCCTCGGCGCTGGCGGCTCGGGGGGATCTGGATCAGGAGCATGGTCCGGCGGCGACGGCCGCGTGCACACGCTGCCCTCCACACCCGAAACCGTGCGCCTGGGTGTTTTCGACACCACCCTCAAAGACGTACTGCAGATCGATTCAGGCGACGTGGTCGCCTATCCCGATACCTGGTCGCACTTTCTGAATCGACTCCAACCTGGCCTGGATATCGACGCCATCGCGAGACTCAGGCGTGAGCAGCCTGGGCGCGGCCCACACTCGATCATTGGTCCGGTGGGCGTGCGGGGGGCCGAACCAGGCGACATGCTGGCCATCGAGTTTCAACGCCTGGTCCCCGTCGACTGGGGCGCAACCTTCGTCAACCCTGGCGACCTTGGCACCGGCACCCTGCCGGATGCGTTTCCGTCAGGGCAGGTGCGCTACCTCGACCTGGATGTGGCGGGTATGCAGGCACAATTTCTACCCGGCATCAGCGTACCCCTGGCGCCATTTCAGGGCACCTTCGCCGTTGCACCGGTCGCCGCCGGGGATGGCGTGGTGAGTTCGGTTCCCCCCGGCCAACACGCAGGCAACATCGACCTGCGCGACCTGAACGAGGGCTCAATCCTGTACATACCCGTGTGGCAGACTGGAGCAAAGCTCTACACGGGCGACTCGCACGCTGCCCAAGGTGACGGCGAAATCAACAACCAGGCGCTGGAGTCCGCCATGCGCGAAGTCAGGGTGCGAGTCGTGCTGCACAAACAGGCCGGGTGGGCATGGCCGTTTGCCGAAACGGCCGAGCACTGGATTGCGATGGGCACCGACGCCGACCTGAACGCGGCCTTTCGCATCGCTACCCGCAACGCCATCGACTTTCTGCACCGCCGCGCCGGCCTCAACCGCCTGGACGCGTACAGCCTGGCCAGCATCGGCGTCAGTTTCCGAGTGACGCAATTCGTGAACCAGAATCGGGGCGTCCATGCGCTTATCCCGAAGGCGCTTTTCAGTCCCGAACGGCGCCGGTCGATCTCGATCGTGTAGCCGGGCGTGGAGGCGGACGGAGGCCCTCCAGTAGCTCGACGAAGGTGCGCGCCGGGGCCGACAGCCGACGCTCGCCATACTGCGCGTAACTCGACGTAAGGTAGGCGCCAGGCGCGTCCAGGGCCACCACGCTGAGGGTGCCGGCTTGGTGTTCGCGGACGACCGCCGAACGCGGCGCGATGCTGATACCGAAGCCAACTTCCACCGATCGCTTGATGGCTTCCAGGTTGTCCATCTCGAGCAGGTCGGACGGAAAAGCCCCGTCGCGCTCTAGCAGCGCTTGGATGACTCGCCTCGCGGCCGAGTTACGCTTGCGCAGAATCAGGCGACGGCCAGGGAATGCTTGAGCCGGCAGACCGGACGCACGACTCTGGGCGTCGTCTGGTGGCAGCACCCAGACCAGTGGCTCCTGGAGCAACGACGTCTGCTGGAGGTGAGGGTGGACGGTGGGTTCGCGCAGCCAGAACGCCAGTTCGACCTCGTTGTTGAGCAGCGCCTGAAGGAGCTCCGCGCTGTCGCCGACGGTCAGGCGGAGCTCGGTCTCAGGCAAGCGGCGCTGCAAATCGCTCAATAGGGGTGGCAGCACATACGTAGCCAGTGTCTCGCTGACGCCGAGGCGCAGGGTCCGACTTGCCTCACCACCGGCCTCGCGGGCGGCGGACTCGGCGGCGCGGACCATGCCCACGATTTCGGGGACGTGTTGGGCCAGGCTCGCGCCGGCTGGCGTGAGCGACGTCCGTCGACCGAGACGGTCGAACAAGGGAACGCCGAGCTCGGCTTCCAGAGCGTGGATGTGCTGGGTGACGGCAGGCTGTGAAAGGAACAAGGCGCGTGCGGCGCGGGAAAAGGAGCCCGCGTCAGCTACGGCCTGGAAGACCCGCATGCGCGCTAGATCCATAAGTTATTGTAACGAATAGTGCAGAATCAGTGATTTGACTTATGGCTCGTCCAAGCCCCATACTCTCGACGTCCGCTTCTCCAGATCTTGGCAGCCCACCCCTCTCCCCCCTTGTGGGTGGTGTTGCCACTCCTGACGCCGTGCTGTCCCCACAGTGCGGCGTTTTTCGTCGCCCCGACCCGTCGGTACGCCTTCAGTAAAATGCCTGCGTGGTGACGGCGGTTTCTGAACACGTGCTCGACGTGCTGCGATCCCGCGGGTTCGTGGCCCAGGTCTCAGACGAACATGCGCTGCGCCGCGCGCTCGATCGCGGCCGCATAAGCGTGTATCAGGGCTTCGATCCGACCGCCACCAGCCTCCACACCGGCAACCTGGTCGGCATCATGGCCCTGGCCCACTTCCAACGCGCCGGGCACCGGCCCATCGCTCTGGTAGGTGGTGGAACCGGCATGATTGGCGACCCGAGCGATCGCGCGTCCGAGCGGCCGATCCTGTCGGTGGCCGAGATCCACCGCAACCTGGCGGGTATCCGGACCCAGTTCAGTCGCTACATCGATCTGTCGGCTGACCGGGCGCTGTTGCTCAACAACGCCGATTGGTTGTTGGAGTTGAAGTGGATTCCGTTTCTGCGCGACGTCGGCCGCTACTTCACGGTCAATCAGTTGATGCAGCACGGAACGTATAGAGAGCGTTTCGAAACGGGCAGTTTTTCGTTTATCGAATTGAACTACGCGCTGGTACAGGCATACGACTTCTTGCACCTGTACCGCGACCATGGCTGTATCGTGCAGCTCGGCGGGAACGACCAGTGGTTCAACATTCTGGCTGGGCGTGACCTGATCCATCACGCCGCGGGGGGTGAGGCGTTCGCGGTGACTACTCCGCTCATCACCACCGCGTCGGGGCAGAAGATGAGCAAGTCGGCTGGCAACGCGCCGTGGCTGGATCCGCGCCAAACGTCGCCGTATGACTACTACCAGTACTGGCGCAACACCGAGGACGCCGATGTCGGCCGCTTCCTGCGCATGTTCACGTTCTTACCCCTGGAAGACATTGCCGAGCTGGAGTCCAGGTCCGGCGCCGAGTTGAACGCGTCCAAAGAAGTCCTGGCATTCGAGACTACCCGGATTACCCACGGCGATGCGGAGGCGGCCGCCGCACAACAGACTGCGCGTGCCCGCTTTGGCGGGCAGGGCCAGGACGTGGGCCCGAGCGTCGTCGTGCCTAAACCAACGGGTCTGGTCGAGCTCGCCGTGGTGGCCGGTCTGGTGGAGTCGAAGAATGCTGCCAAGCGGCACATTCAGACCGGCGGGTTGAAGTTGGGTGGGCAGACCCAGACAACAGAGAGGATCGTCGATCCATCAGAGCTGCCGCTGCTGTTGAGCGTTGGCAAGCGCAACGTGCTTCTGGTGGCGGAGTCGGACTCGACCTGAGCTAAGCGTTGAACAGCTCGGGTGGTTGCGCTCGAGGGGTGGACCGCGCGTACTGCCCGACTGTTCGCACCAGGTCATCCAGGTCGAAGGGTTTGGCGATGCACGCGTTGGCTGGCAGTGCGTGGACGCGACGCAAGAGGTCGTGCGCGGCGGAGATGACCACGATCGGAACGTCTGCGCACAGCCGCTCGTGCTGGCAAGCCTCCAGGAACGAAAACCCGTCCATGACCGGCATCATCAAATCCAAAATGACGGTGGCCGGGCGATTGGCGCGCATGGCGTCGAGCGCCTCGCGGCCGTTCGCGGCCAGGTCGACCACGTACCCATCGCCCTCCAACGCCTCCGCGACGAGCCCGCGGATGGCCGGATCGTCGTCGACAACCAGCACGTACGAATTCGCCATGCGCTATGGTCGACGCAGTATGCCACACGCGCGGTAGGATATCGTAACGAGTTTATTCCTTAAGTCGTGGGCACGGTAGGAATTCGTAACGAGTTTGATTTTATAGTCGTGGACTGCGGCCCCCTCCCCAGGGCTACTCGCCCTGGACCTCGCGTCCAGGTGAGTTCGGAAAACAACTCCCACAACCGCCCGCTGCCGCGCTCTGGCGTGCGCTCCTGCCTACGCCACGCGATTACCGCCGAGCTGAAGACGGTCGCCTGCCGGCGCGGCCGAGAACTGGTTGTTCAGGAGGGTGTTGCCAGCATTCATTGCGCGAGGTCCAGGGCGAGTAGCCCTGGGGAGGGGGCCGCAGCCCACGACTATAAAATCAAACTCGTTACGAATTCCTACCGTGCCCACGACTTACTGAAAAAACGCGTTAGGAATTCCTACCCGCGTGGTTAGAGGATGTCGAGCGGGCGCTCGAGCATTGTTCGCTGCGGGCGAAACGGGTTGGCTTCGGGTGGCTGGCGGCCGAGGAGTGTTTCGACCACCAGCCGGCTCCCGCCGGCGCTCGCCATGATCCCGTGGCCACTGTAGCCAACATTCAGCACCAGTCCCGGCACGTCGCTCGGACCGAGCAGCGGCCGATGGTCCGCGGTATAGGTGTACTGGCCGGCTTGCAGCACCCAGTACAGGCTGCCGTCCTCCCACACCGACTCCCAGATGGGACTGAGCCGAGCCAGACTGCGTGGCGAGCGCGGATCGAGCAGGCCGAAGGCGAACTCAGCGTCGGTGGGCACATTGTCGAGCGGCTCGCCCGACAGTGTGCCCGGCTCCGTCCACAGCGCGTAACCGCCAGCCAGTCCGGGACGCCAGTGCGCGGCCGTCTCCTCGTGAATGGTCATTGGCGAGTCGGCTGGCAGCGCCGGCAGGTCGGGCATGACCAGCTTGTGACGGATCGTCGGCCGCAGGTCGAGCGTCAGCCCGGCTAGGGCCGCGACCCGTCCAGCGAAGGGGCCCGTCGCCACCACCGCGTGTTCGCAAGCGATCGCGCCGTGCGGCGTCTGGACTCCGACGACCCGGTCTCCACGCATATCGAACCCGATTGCCGGCGTGTCCAGGCACACCGTCGCGCCACTGGCGCGCGCGTAGCCGAGGGTGAGTCGCTTCGGATCGAGCCACCCGTCGCCCTGGCGGAATCGGGCCTGCACGATATCCGGACTGAGGTATGGGAAGCGATGACGCGCTTCATCGCCGCTCAGCAGCTCGAGGTCGTCCACGCCCCAGCCGTGGAGGGCATCGACGAACTGCCGCTGATGCTGCGCGCCAGCATCCGAGGTCGCGCAAAACAGATAGCCCTGCTTGCGGATACGCAGGTCGTAGCCGGGCAGGTCAGCCGCCTCGGCAAAATGATCGAAAAGCTGTATGCCTTCGCGGACGACCCCGACCTCCTCCGGATTGTCAAACTGCAGTCGAAACGCGCCGGTCGACACGGGCGTGGTCAGCGTGCACAGGGCTGATCGCTTTTCGAGCAGGACCACGCGCAGCCCCGCGCGGCGGGCAAAAAATGCGGTCGCTGCACCCACGATGCCGCCGCCAATGATCACCACGTCTGCGCTCGACGGGAGCTCGTCCGTCACGCGCAGGGCTGGCCAGCCGATCACCGGCTCGACTCCCAACGCGCGTCCGCCGGCACTGCCTCATCCTCTCCCGGCCAGGCCGGCAGGGTCGCAATTACGAACTCCAGTGGCCGCAAGCCAGTCGCACGGAACTGGAATGCAACCCCCACCGGAATGCTGAGGGCTACCCCCGGCTCGACGTCGACGACTTCCTCCAGGTGACGCTCACCTCCGGCTTTCCGCCACACCTGGCCCGCGCCAGCCGTGCAGAACCACATCTCCTCGACCGTGCGATGCCGGACTGCCTGCGTCACCATACCCGCTGGCAGGGTGCAGTGGACCATGCTGCCGTCCGAGACCCGTACCAGCGCCCGAATCTCGGATCCGTCCGGCGCCAGAGTATCGTGCACCGCTGCTATCCGATGTGTCTCCCAGACCATACGTCGATTGTGGACCAAAACCACCCGCGCACGACCGACACCATCCCTTAACGGGACCGCTTCAGCATGGCCGAAGTATGCTTGGGACTTCGTCACCTTAGATATGCAGAGGGGTGTTGTCATGCGTTTGAGAGTTTCGAGTTTCATCGGGCTAGTCAGCACAGTCGCCGTGTTGCTGGTGGCCGCGGTTCCTTCAGCATCGGCCCAGTCAGCCAGCGCCTGGAGCCCAGGGCCGGGGGCTATCCTCGAGAACACCTACGCCGGCTTTGTCGACGTGCCAGGCGGCGGCAGCAGCGTCCCCGGCAATGGTTCGTTCACGGTTGCTGGCTGGTTTGTCGACAAGGCGGCCCAGGGCTGGGCCGGCGCAGACGACGTGCAGGTCTGGTTGGGCACGATGGATGGCGGCGGAAAAATGTTGGCCAAGGCGAACTTTGCGCAGTCGCGACCTGATGTTGGCACCGCGCTGGGCAATCCGTACTGGTCGGCTTCAGGTTTCGGCGCCTCGATCGCGGGTTCAGCACTGCCTGCCGGCGCCCAGACACTGAACGTGTACGTGCACACGGGCGGCAAGGGCTGGTGGTTCAAGAGCGTCGGCGTGACCGGTGGCGGTAGTGGGACGGCAGCGGCTGCGCCTTCTGCTCCTTCCGCGCCGGCCGCGGGTGGCGCGCCGGTGGTCGTTATCAACAACCCCACCGAAAACCAGAACGTGTCCACAAAGGCGGACTACACCGTCAGCGGCTCGGTCAGCGATCCCGGCAACATCGACCGCATCGAAGTGTGGATCAACGGCGAGCGGGACGCGAGCTCTGCGCGTCTGCTGGGCACGACCACCCCTGGCAGCGATGGTTCCTGGTCGGTATCGTTCGCGCCGACGCGCTTCGCGTCGACCCACTCCAACCTCTACGTGTATGCGCATAACCGTGCTAGCAACTTGGAGACCGAGTCGCTGCGCGGGTTCAACATCGTCGACAAGTAAGCTCCGCTAACTTCGCGCGAACGAGGGTGCCTACCGACTCCAAAGGTAGGCACCTCGTTGGTGCCTAATCGCCGCTCGCGGTCAACAGCTCGGTGATGGTTACCAGGCGGTAGCCGTCCGCGCGGAGTGTATCGATTGCCGCCGGCAGCACTTGAGCGGTGGTGTCGCGTGTCGTCGGGCTGTCAAAATGGAGCACGATGATGGCGCCGTTGCTGGCGCCGTTGACGATATGGCTGAAGACACTCTCAGCCGTAGCGTCGGTTGTCCAGTCCGCGCTGTCGACGGTCCACAGGATCGGACGATACCCGAGGCTGGCGGCGACCGCCCGCACCCGCGCATCCTGGTACCCGGCGGACGGACTCCACAACGGTCGGGTCGTGCGTCCGGAAACGGCGCTGATCGCGGCGTCGGCATGTTCGAGATCGGCACGTACCTGAGCGTCGGACGCCTGCGTCAAATCGAAGATGCTGTGCCCGTGGCTGGCGATCTCGTGACCTCCGTCTACGATTTGGCGCAACAGGTCGGGGTGTCGTTCGGCCCACCAGCCCATGACAAAGAATGTGGCGCGCTGCTGGTGCTCAGCCAGCGTATCCAGGATGACTGTACCCGGCTCGGCGCCAGCGCCAACATTGAAGACCAGGGCAATGTTGGCCACGTTGGGATTGCCCCGCACGACAATGGCCTCCGAGACCGGCACGCTGGGCTGCCCAGCCTGGACCGTACCGGCCATAAGCAGGAGCGTTACGAACAGCGCCAGCGCACGCACCACGATTCCGCCAGTGTACGCAAGGCGCCGACCGGCTCCGTTTCTCTCGGCAGCAGCCGTGCGGAGCGGATACGGGTCGGACACGCCGGCCGGCATGCATTGATACCTCGGGCAACTAGCCCTGTGGAGTGCCTATCAGTGAGCCGGCCATGCGCTCCAGCGCTCGTCCCAATGCTGATTGACGGTTTTCGACAATCGGGGTGCCGCGGTTGACCTGGCCGACGACGCTCGGCCCGGCGTCGGGTAAGACGATCAGGCTCGCCAACTCGACTCCCAACCCCGTCGCGACGGCGCGTGCGTCAAGGTGGGCGTCGCCTTGGGCGCGATTCAGCACCGGCTGCAAACGGCTCTTGTCCAGTCGGAGGCGAGCCGCGGCATCCATCAACTCTCGAGCGTTGCGTACGCTCCCGATCTCAGGCGTGACTACGAGCAATACGACCGAAGCCGAGCGCAGAGTTGCCAGCGTCCGCTGATCATCGTAGCCAGGTCCGAGGTCAACCACGACGGTTTCGGCGATGGTGGGGGCGACGAGCATGAGCTCCAGCCATAACGCTGGCGGAAACGAACGTGACTCGCTAGCACCAGGTGGCCGACGCAGCACGCGCAAGCCCGAGCGGTGAGTGACCAGCGCCTGCTCGACCACGTGGGCATCGAGCCGGCCGGCGTGCTCGACCAGATCGAGCATACTGCGGTTTGAACGCACATCCAGGTGGACGTCGAGGTCACCCTGTCCAAAGTGGCCATCGACAAGGAGAGTCGCACCACCGAGGTAGGCTTCGGCCACATCGCGTCTGGCGAGGGCGATGGCCAGAGCCACATTTACCGAGACGGTTGTACGGCCGCACCCACCTTTAGGTCCCGCTACTGCCAGAAAGTGACCCAAACCACGCTCGAGAAGCGCCTCTGCGCGCGCAGCCAAGTCGGTTGGGGTGAAGGGTTTGGCAAGCGCGTCGTCTGCTCTTGCCGCGAAATTCGCTCGCGCGTTGGGGATGTCAGTGTCCGGGGTGAGGAACAGGATCGGTACTCGGGCTCCAGTGGCGGAGGATCGCAGCTCCTGCGCTACCTGCAGTGCCTGGACGCGTGGCGACGTCGTGTCGAGGACGACCAGATCCGGTTCGATTTTGAGCGCCAGCGCGAGCGCCGCTGCTCCATCGTCGGCGAAGTGCACCGCGTGTCCCCGTTCGCGGAGCGTGAGCTCGAGCGCGTGGCGGGCGTCGGCAGGGTCATCGGCGATGACAAAAGTCGCCATGTTAGTTGTCCCATCTCCTCACCCGAGCGAACGCTGCGCCTTCAGCTTGGCATGCGATGAGCCGAATATTAGGTCAGAGTGCGAACACCTATCGGCCGGCCTGACGCCAATCGGTTAGCGGACACCACCACTCACCATGGAGAGCATAATGCGCAACATTGCGGTCATCGGAACAAATTACGTCGGCCTCGTGACGGCGGCGTGTTTGGCGGAGTTGGGCAATCAGGTGGTTGGGATCGAGATCGATCCGGCCAAGGTGGAGCAACTGAATCGGGGCCAGGCGTCGATTTTCGAACCTGGGCTGGAAGAGATCGTCCTGCGCAACATACGCGCGCAGCGCCTCCGCTTCACGCTGAACTACCAGGACGGCCTTGCAAAGGCTGAGTTCGCGTTCATCTGCGTCGGCACTCCTTCAGGTAGCGAGGGCCAGGCGGACATGGCTCAGGCTCGTGCTGCCGCCGAGAGTATTGGTGCGCACACCCCGGCTGGTGCGAATCTGATCGTGGTCAACAAGAGCACTATGCCCGTCGGCACCGGCGATTGGATGCTGCCCATGCTGCAGAAGTCGGCCGGGTCTTCGAACACACGCTTCCAGGTTGTCAGTAACCCAGAATTCCTGCGGGAGGGCTCGGCACTATCAGACTTCCGTCACCCGGATCGGGTCGTGCTGGGAGGCGCCGATGCCCTTGCGACTGAGACGGTTGCCGACCTGTATCGCGACCTCAGCCCGGAACCCACGATCATCCAGACAGACATTCGCACGGCCGAGATGATCAAGTACGCCTCAAATGCCTTTCTGGCTACAAAGATCAGCTTTATCAACGAGATCGCCACGGTCTGCGAGCGGCTCGGCGCCGACGTCAAGCAGGTGGCCCACGGCATGGGGCTGGACCGCCGCATCAGCCCCGAGTTCCTAGAGGCAGGTATCGGCTACGGTGGCTCCTGCTTCCCCAAGGATGTCAAGGCGCTTGCGCACATGGCCAGCATGGCCGGCGCTCACCCCCAGCTGTTGCGCGCGGTGATGGATATCAACACCGACATGCGTCATCTGATCGTTCAGAAGGTGCATGCAGAACTCGGCGAGGGCCTGGAGGGTTGCCAGATAGGCGTTCTGGGGCTCGCGTTCAAGCCCAATACCGACGATCTGCGCGAGTCACCGGCTCTAGAAATCGTTCGACTCCTGCAGAACAAAGGCGCACGTGTCAGAGCCTACGACCCGCAAGCCATGAACACCGCGCGCGCTGTTCTGCCCGGGGTTGACCTGTGCCCAGACGCATATGCCGTGGGGGTGGGCGCAGACGCAGTGCTGCTGATCACGCAGTGGGACGAGTTTCGTCGCCTCGATCTGGCACGCCTGCGGGATACGATGCGCCAGCCGGTTCTGATCGACGGACGCAATTTATACGATCCGCTGCAGGTGGTCGGGCTGGGTTTCCGGTATCACGGCATCGGGCGCGCTGCTCACCGGTCTTCGCTGGTGTCGCCTGCTCGTCGTCCCGTGCGGACAAGCAGGCCTCCGGTTAGCAGCGTGCGACGAGCCGCGTAGGCTCGGTTGACGATGGCACGCTGCGCAAGGTACGAAGGACTGCCGAGGCAAGTACGTGCAGGCAGCGTAGCATTCAGAACGGGCGCATAAGATGACGCCGGAATGCGGCGCCGTCTCAGTTCTACCCTGCTCACGGCCCAGGCCTGGCAGCGCCGCTTTTCTTCCAGCCGCGCATGCGTCTGGGCGGTAGCGCTGTCAGTAGCCGTCACGATGCTCTCACCTGGCCTCAGCGTCGCGGCTGAGTTGAGCCGTGCGCCGCTGACGCACGGAGTGTATGTCCCAGGCGGCGCCCAGAATGCTGCACTCCTTTCCGCCTTCGAAGTCCAGACTGGCGCGCCAGCCGGTATTGTCCACTGGTATCAGCCGTGGGGTGCGAGCCAGGACCCGTGGTATCAGCCAGCGCTGGACGTGGAAGCGTTGCGCCAAGTGACTGCCCACGGCGCCCTGCCCTTGATCACCTGGGAGGCCACGGGAGCAGTGGCTAGCGCGGGTGGGCTCGACCCGTCGCGGGTACGCACGATCGTGGGCGGCCAGTTCGATACGTATGTAGACGAATGGGCTCGCGGCCTGAAGGCATTCGGCAAGCCCGTCTACCTGCGTCCGTTTCATGAGATGAATAACCCGGCCTACGCGTGGGCGTATGGGCAAAGTGACAACACAGCCGCCGACGAAGTCGCTGCCTGGCGGTACGTGCACGACCGCTTCGCCCACATCGGGGCCAGCAATGTGGTGTGGGTTTGGTCGCCCAACACGGAGAACACGCAGGTCGCTTTGAGTGAGCTCTACCCCGGGGATGGGTATGTCGACTGGCTGGGCGTGGATGGCTACAACGGCGGGACACAGTTGAGCTGGGGTGGCTGGCTGTCGCCCCAGCAGGTCTTCGGCCGGTCCTACGCTTCACTGACCGCGCTGAGTCCGGCCAAACCCATCATGATCGCCGAGACGTCGAGCGTCGAGCAGGGTGGCTCCAAAGCGGACTGGATCCAGGAGCTGTTCCGCGACCTGCCGGCCGCGTTTCCGAACGTGCGGGCGATTGTCTGGTTTCAGGCTGACACGACCGCCCGCGGCGAGGCGGATTGGCGCGCGGGCACATCGCAGAGTGCGCTCGACGCGTTTCGGCAATCGGCGTAGGCGCAACCCGAAGCTGAGCCGCTCGACTGCGGACGGGCCGGCCCTGTTGACGACGCCGGCCTTGGCCGATGCTCACCCGTATGCAGAGTCGGCCGAGACAACTCCGACGCGCGGCTGACACCGCGCCGCCGCCGCTCGGGCCAATGCCACCCCGCGAACGGCGAGCCCCGCCTACTGCGGTCAACCTGAAGACGGTGGTGAGTGAACCGGACTTCGTGCCGGTCATGTCGAGCCGGCAGCGGCTGGCGTTCCGATGCGCGGTAGCAGTGTGGCTCCTGGCGCTGGTCTCGTTTTGGAGCTGGTGGTTGCAGGCAGAGCACGTCGTCACGTGGATAGGCATGCTGTTGAACAGCGCTCTCCTCCTGTGGACAACGTGTCTGCCGGCATGGTGCTTTTTCTTTGTCGACAGGATGAAACAGCCGAATACCGCGGTGGCCCTGCCCGACGGCCGGGTGGCGATGATCGTCACCAAGGCACCCTCTGAGCCGTGGCCTATGGTCCGACGCACGCTGGAAGCGATGCTCGCGCAAAGTTTTCCCGAGCCACGCGACTTCTTTCTGGTGTTTCGAAGACGTTCCACCGATACCTTGCGCACGTTCGACGTGTGGCTGGCGGACGAAGACCCGAACGAGGAGACAGTGCGCTGGTGCGCTGCGCATGGGGTTCAGCTCTCTTCGCGTAAGGGCGTGGCGGAGTACAACAACCCGGCCTGGCCCGGCCGCGAGCGTTGCAAGGAAGGCAACCTGCGCTATTTCTATGAGGCCAGGGACGGCTACGCCAACTACGACTTCGTCGTGCAGCTCGACGCGGATCATGTGCCCACGCCGAACTATCTGATCGAGATGCTGCGGCCCTTTACTGATGCGCGGGTGGGCTACGTGGCGGCGCCGAGCATCTGCGACGCGAACGCTGGCGAGTCCTGGTCTGCGCGCGCGCGGCTCTACGCCGAAGCATCACTGCACGGATCGCTTCAGGCTGGCTACAGCAACGGCTACGCGCCCCTGTGCATCGGCAGCCACTACGCCGTCCGAACGACTGCCCTGATGCAGATCGGCGGCCTCGGCCCCGAGTTGGCGGAGGACCACACCACGAGCCTGATGATGAACGCCGCTGGTTGGCGCGGTGCGTTCGCACTGGACGCGATCGCCCACGGCGACGGCCCATCCAGCCTGGCTGACTGCATCACCCAGGAGTTTCAATGGAGCCGGAGTCTGGCCAAAGTCCTGCTTGCCTGCACACCCGGGCACTGGCGGGACTTGAATCTGCGTGGCAAGGTCGAATTCGGCTTCGCGCAGCTGTGGTACCCGCTCTTCGCCGCCCACCTGCTGGTGGCCTTTCTGGTGCCACCCGTCGCCCTGTTGATCGGGACGCCGTGGGTGGATGTCGACCTGGCTGAATTCCTGATTCATTCCACGGTGTTGACGCTATGCACCATCGCGCCGGTGTACTGGATCCACCGTCAGGGCTGGTTCCGCCCAGCCGAAAGCAAGCTGATGAGCTGGGAGGCCGTGCTGTTCCAGCTCGTACGCTGGCCGTGGGTGCTCCTGGGTGTTTGCCAGGCGTTCATCGGCTGGCTGCTGCACAAGGAATTCACGTTCAAAGTCACGCCTAAGGGCATGGATGGGGCGCAATCGCTGCCGCTCAGCGTGGTCGTGCCGTACTGCGTGATGGCGCTCGTGCAAGCCGCCGCCGCTATCGCCGCCGGCAATCCGGGCGACGCCCGCGGCTACTACTACTTCGTGCTGCTGAACGGACTCCTCTACACCCTGGTCAGCGTGGCGGTCACAGCGTTGCACCTGCGTGAAAGCCTGCGGCATTCGAGCGGTCGAGCGCGTGCGTGGGCTTCAACCGCCCTGCGCGTGGTGCCAGTCCTCGGCCTGGCCGGAGTCTCGGTGGGGGTTGCGGTGATGCTCCGTGCTGATGCCACCGTCGCAGCCATTGTGCCGATGGTGGCTGAGCGGTTTAGCGCCGCCAGCCCCCAGGCAGCCACCATTCCCCCAATCGCGGACGGAGGGGCGGCCACGGCTAGCGTCGATCTCGGGCAGCTGCCTGTCAGCAGCGTCCCCATTGGCGGACTGAACATCCCGATTCCCGAGCTCCTGCAAAGAGGCTTAGTAGAGTCCGGTCACCTCGTCCAGCCGCAACCGGTCCGACCTGTCGCTCTGTCCGAGGGCAGGCTGAATATTGGTGCGTATGACCCGAGCGGGGATTCGAATCTTGAGTCGCTCAGCATCGAGCATTCGTACACTCGCCAGGACCGTCCGGACCTGCTCGCGGCGGCGCTGACTCGGGCGCGTAATCGTCGGCTGCCCATGGTTACCATCGAGCCGTACCCTGCGCGCGGCATGCAAGACCCGGTCCTTGATCGCATCGCGGCTGGCGACCTGGACAGCCAGGTGCGCCGAATGGCGCAAATCGTGCGCGACGACTCGCCTCAGGTCGTGCTTGTTCGTTGGGGTCACGAGATGGAGATCAGCGGCCTGTATCCATGGGCGGCTAACCAGCCGGACCTGTACCGCCTCGCGTTCCGACGCGTCGTCGGCATTTTCCGTGAGGAGGGGGCGAGCAACGCCCGCTTCGTGTGGTCGCCGGCTGGCAATGCGGGAGCTGAGGCGTACTACCCGGGTGGTGACGTGGTCGACTACGTCGGCATGACCGTCCTCGAGGACGAGGCGTGGGATTGGGGATTCGGTCTGCCAACCCAGTCGTTCGCCGATCTCCTGCGACCACGCTATGACCGATTGGAGCAGTTTGGTAAGCTACTGCTGGTCGCCGAGTTGGGCGTGAGCGGCACGCCCGAGCGCCAGGCCGCCTGGCTGGCCGAGGCAGCGCATGCGCTGCCGGCTTTCCCCAAGCTTCGGGCGCTGGTGTACTTCGACGCGACCAATCCACCCGTGCGAGGTTTGGAGGTGCTGCCAGACTGGCGTATCCAGACCCCGTTGCTGCGGCGACTCGTCGACGACGTTACTCCTCAACCGATACCGGACAACCTTGCGGCGCCAGACAGCGGCACGGCGGCCGCCGATCGCCAGGCAGAGCTGCGGCCGTTGTAGCCTCCGGCAGCCCAGCCGAGTGGGGCCTGCAGGCTCCGCCCGAGGAGTAGCGCCACCTGGGACTGGTCCAAAAACATTCGGCTCGGCGAAACGTCGAGATTGCCGTAGACGAGGCGTCATCGCTTCCCTGGGCCGGCCAGACCGCGCGGACCGGGGTGTGGTTGCGGCGAACCGCGGAGCGGGAATTCACCGCGTTCGGACTCAATTGCACGCATCTGGTCTGTCAGGTCTAACGCCTGCTGTACGGCTGAATTGGACCGCAGTACGCGCCTCGGAATTGTTGACGGCGGCACCTCCCAGGCGTACGATAACGATATATCGGCGATATATCGCTACATTCTTGTGGAGGAGTCTCATGTTCGGACCTCGTCAACACCATCGCGCCCATTTCGGTTCCGCCTTTTTTGGACCTCACCGTCGCTGGGCGGACGGCGAGCCCCCGCCGGACTGGCCGTTCGGGCAATTCGGTCGCCGCTGGGGCGGCTTCGGTGGCTTCAATCAGGGCTCCGGTGGCCCCGGTTCCGGCGAACGCCCCTTCGGTCGGGGTGACCTGAAGTACGTGATCCTGGATCTGCTCAAGGACCAGCCGCGCCACGGCTACGACATCATTCGCGCTCTCGAAGACCGCATGGGCGGCCGTTACCGACCCAGCCCCGGCTCGGTCTACCCGACCCTGCAAATGCTCGAGGACCTGGGCTATGTCACCTCGAACCAACTCGAGGGCAAGAAGGTGTATTCGATCACCGACGAGGGCCGCCGCTACCTCACCGAGCAAGCCTCGACCATGGACGATATCCGTTCGCGGATCGCCGCCGGCTGGGACGCCGCCCAGCGGCCTGAAACGGCAGACCTCATGCACGAGCTGCGTGAACTGGCGCGAGCCCTCTTCCGACAGGGCACGCGGGCTGCGCTCAAGGACCCTGAGCGTCTGAAGCGGCTGCGCGAGATCGTCGCCCGCGCGCGCGTCGACGTCGAGCGACTCGACCAGGACCCGCCTGCGTCCGCCGCAGCCGCATCTACCACCGAACCGCGCATGGTCTGAACCATAGCTGCGAAAACACGTTCATTTGGAGACCCATGGCGCCTCGCAGGCCAGGAGTTCCCACGACGTACAGAACAAGACTCGTGGGAGCTGCTACCCGGCAATGCCCTGGGAATCTCTGTGACTGACGGCGTTCCAATCAGACGCGTGGTCAACCCGCCCGACTACGCGTTCATGCTGGAGCCTTTCGCTGCCAACCTGGCTAGCACCGCGGTGTGAATGCCGCACCACCTGGCGTCGACCGCCTGCCTTCGGCCCGCGGTGGTGTTGACCGCCTGGGGCTCGGGTGTCAGGAATGCCGAATCACCGGGGTGAAGCCGTGGCATCGGCAGCCAAGCGCTCAACGCCTAGAAACAGATTCGCGCAACACGCTGCGGCTGGAGTGGGCACTTTCAAACTCATGCCCGAGCAATATTGGGGTGCAGGTAATTACGCAACCGGGCGCACATGTCGTCATGTGCTGAAGCGTTCTATACCCGGGCCTGGTGCTCAGCGCGCTGGAGTGTTTCGACAGCGGTTTGGTGGGCCTGGCTGACCTGCTGCCGTTGCGTCGCCGCGCTGGCGGAGGCTCGCTCGGCGTCGGCGACGGCTGTCTGGAGCTGGCGTAGGCGGTCCTGGAGCTGTTGCAGCTGCGCCTGTACCTGCGCCACTTCCTCGACCGCGACCTGGTGCTGCCGGTGCGCTTGGGTCGCGGCGCGTTCTTGCTCCGCCAATCTCTCGGCTGCGGCATCGAGGGCAGTGCGCGCGGCATGCACGTCACGTTCGGCTGCCTGGCGACGCTGCCGTTCGCGCCGAGCCGCCAGCGCGTCGTGGTCATCGAGCTCGGGCTGTATCGGAACGACCGGTTTGGCCGGCTCCGGCGCACGCGCGGCACCCGCCGGAATCAGGACGCCAAAGCCGGCGTACGCCGCAGGCTTGACGAGCCGCCCGGTGCGCACCGCTTGTGCGACGTCAGGCTGCGCCAGTGCGGCCGACAGGGTTTCTTGCGCTTCGCGTTCCATACTCCCGCTGACGTCGACGCCGGCCTCGCGTGCCAGGCCGCGGGCAGCGCGCAGAAGCGCCGCCTCCAACTCGCGCCGTTGTCCGCTCAGGCGCTGCAGCTCCGGGGCCGACGCCGCGGTCTGAGCGCGACTGAGCTCGTCGGCAAGCTGGAGGAACTGTTGGACGATGTCGCGTTGGTCGCGCCACAACGCGTTGATGAGCCAGGCGCTCTGGGTGGGTCGGCGCAGCCGGCTCAACTCGCGAGCGAGCGGCTGCCGACCGGTCGAGCGGGCTTTACGGATCTGCTCGTCCCGGGCCGCTGCGAAGGCCTCAGGCTGGAGCGCGTAGAGCTCGCTGGCGATCTCCTCCAGCTCAGGCCCGGTGTCGGCTGCTCCGTCGCTGGAGCTGGCATCGCTCATTCGCTTCAGCGACTGGCGCGCGTGCGCAGGCGGAGGGCGTACACGTTGATAACCAGGGCGATCAGCAGGATGACGCCGCGCACCCAGGGCTTCAAGTAGATGTCCACCTGGATCAGGTTCAGTCCATTGTTCAGCACGCCGAAGATCAACAAGCCGATGATCGTATTTGGGATGCCGCCCTCGCCGCCGAACAGCGACGTGCCGCCCAGCACGGCCGCGGCGATGCTGTCGAGCAGCATGTCTGAGAGGCCATATGCCTGAGCGCTGCCCAGCCGACCTACGTTCAGCATGCCAGCCAGTCCTGCGAGCAGCGCGGTCAGTGCGAAGCACGTCAGCACAACTCTGCGTGTGTTGACGCCCGAAAGCTCAGCGGCCTCACGGCTCGCGCCGGTCATATACACATACCGTCCAAAGCGCGTCTGCGTCAGCACCAGGTGCCCGATCAGCAGCACCACCGCGGCAACTACGACGACTGCGGGCAGCGGGCCAATATAGTCGCTGCCGAGCGAGGTCAGGATCGGCGGGACAGTGTATTTGATGCTGCCTTTGGTCCAGTACAGGGCGATGCCGTCGGTGATTTGCAGCATTGCCAGCGTGGTCATGAACGTGGGCACGCCTACCCGCGTCGCGACCAGACCACTAAAGGCGCCCAGCGCGACGGCGATGCTCCAGGCCACGAGCACCGACGGAATCATCGGTAGCTGCAGGGCCACCTGCCCCATCGGCAGGGCGAACCGCGCGCCCTCGTACAGCATCGTTGCGATGACACCGGTCATCGTCGCCATCGACGCGATCGAGAGGTCGATCTCGCCCAGCAGCAGCACAAACGTGACGCCCGTCGAAACGACTGCCAGCGTAGCCACCTGGGCCAGGACGTTGCGCAGGTTGAGCGGCGACAGGAACGTGGTTGGTGCGGCCAGGCTGAAGAACACCACCAGCACCATCAGGACGATGAGTGGTGCCAGGTCACGTGAGCGACGGCTGAGCCAGGCAGCCGGGGTGGTCCGGTGGGGGGCGTCGGGCAGCGGCGCAGTCGCGCCCGGCTGCCCAGCTGGGGCACGCGGCTTGATCAGATTCACGCCGACCTCAACAACGCAGTTTTGGTGACCTCTTCATCCGAGAATTGTTGGCTGATGCGCCCCTTCGACATCACTAGAATGCGATCGCTGTTGGCGATGATTGTCTCGGGTTCGCTGGAAATCAAGAGCACCGCGACGCCGTCGTCGCGCAACTTGAGAATCGTTTCCAGGACCTCATCCTTGGCGCCCACGTCCATTCCGCGGGTGGGCTCGACCAGAATGAGCAGGCGCGGCTTGCGGACCAGCCACTTGGCAAGCAGCGTCTTTTGCTGATTGCCGCCGCTCAGAGCGCCAACCAGTAGGAGTGGCTCGGGCGGCCGGATCCCGACCCGCTGAATCTGGTCCCGGGCGATGGCAATTTCGCGCTTGGGGCGTAGCAGCCAGCCGGTCAGCCTGCCCAGGTGTGCAAGCGAGATGTTCTTGAATATCTCGTTGCGCAACGACAGGGCGCTTCGACGGTTCTCAGGCACGTAGCCGAAACCGAGGCTCTTGGCCTGCGTCGAAGAGCCGATGCGGACCGGCTTTGCATCGACCAGGATCTGTCCGGCGTCCGGCTGGTGCAGCCCGAACAGGGTGTTGGCCACCTCCGAATGACCCGCCCCAACATAGCCGTAGACGCCCAGGATTTCGCCGGCGCGAACGCTGAAGTTGATGTTGTCGAAGACGCCCCGCCGCGAGAGGCCCTTCACTTCGAGCACGACCGCGCTGGCGTGGTCAGCCTGTTGACGGAGATTGGTGCGTTCGTCCTCGTACGTCCTGCGGAGGATGCGCGCGTCCTCTCCGATCATCAGCCGGATCACGTCGTCGACGGAGGTCACTGCTGAGTCGAGCGTGGCCACCCGGCGCCCGTTTTTCAGAATGGTCACGCGGTCCGCGAGGCGCAGCGCGTCCTCGATGAAGTGAGTGATCAGAATCAGGCTACGGCCTTGAGCGCGCAGGCGCCTGACGAACCCGAACAGGAGCTCCGCTTCCGGTGGCGACAGCGCTGAGGTCGGCTCGTCCAGGATGATCACCTCGGCGCCTGAAAAAAGCACGCGCGCAATTTCGACCATCTGTTGGATGCCCACCGGCAACGTGCCGACCGGTGTGCGTTCGTCCAGGTCCAGGCCCAGATCGCGCAGATGCCGCCGCGCCTCTGCGTGCAAGCGGCGCCAATCGATTGCTTTCAACGGGCCCAGTCGCGCCGGCGGCCGGCTGGAGAAGATGTTCTCGGCCACCGACAGCGTCTTGAACAGGCTCAGCTCCTGGTACACCATGCCGATGCCGGCGGCTTTGGCCTCGGCCGGCGAGCCAAAACGGATCGGCCGGCCACGCACCAGCAGCTCTCCGTCGTACTCGCGCTGGGCGCCCGCCAGGATTTTGACCAGCGTGGACTTGCCGGCGCCGTTTTCGCCCAGCAGGCCGTGAATTTCCCCGGGCCGCAGAGCGAAGTCGAGGTCAGCCAGCGCCTCCGCACCTCCAAAGCGCTTCGAAACTCCCCGGAGCTCGAGTACCGGCGTGGCGGTCTGCGTCATGACGTGTGTCTCACCCGTCACCCCTGAGGCAGCGCAGCCCGTCGTACGGTCCTGGCGCAGCGTGGAGGATGCCGCGTAACTGGTCCTAGATGAAAAAGTGCTTCTGCTCGAACAGCAGGCCCGGTGCGTTCTTCTGGGTCACCACCGGACCATCCATGAGAATGTACGGCGGGACGCTCTTTTCACCATTCGCATACAGCCAGCCGATCAACACGGCGCCCCAGTGAATACGTGAAGATGGATTGCGGACCGACGCCACCAGCGACCCGTTGGCGACCGCCTCGACGGCCGGTGGCATGGCGTCCACGCCGGACATCTTTACGTCCTTGCCAGCGTTCTTGGCAATCTTGGCGGCGGCCAGAGCCATGTCGTCATTGTGGAAAAAGGCGCCCTTCACGTTGGGGTACTTGACCAGGTAGTCCTCCCAGAGCTGGGCAACCTTGTTGACGTCCCAATCCGCAAAGTCCTGGGCGACGACGTTCACACCCGGGTACTTGGCGATGATGTTCTTGAACCCCTGCGCGCGACCCTGCGCACCCGTATGCCCGGCTGCGCCCTGGGTCATGATCACGTCGCCTTTGCCGCCGATCGCCTGGAGCATCGCATCGGTTGACACCTCGCCCATGTACACGTTGTCTGGTTCGAGGAACGTCAGGACCGGCAGGTTCGCCTCCGGTGGGGCAATCTGGGTGTCCATTTGAATGACCGGAATGCCCGCATCAATCATGCGCTTGACCGGGTCGACCAGCGTGCCGATGCCGAACGGTTGGATGGCGACGAAGTCCCACTTCGAGGCCGACATGTCCTCGATCGCTTTGCGCTGCTTGTCGACGCTCAGGCCGCCGTCGAACCAGGTGATCTCGACGTTGAACCACTTGCCCCACTGCTCGGCCGCCTCTTTGCCCTGCGCGCACCAGGTCGCGCCCAAGCCGGCGTTCGAGAACGCAGCCTTGAGCGGCTTGCCGCCGGCCTGGACGCCAGCCGCCGCCGCTACCGCCGCGACTGCTGCGGCGACCGTCGGCTGAGCTGCAGCCGCAACGACCGCTGTCTGAGCCGGCGCAGCGGCCTGGGGTGCTGGCGTACAGGCCTCGAGGGCGCTGGCGCCCAGCGCCAGCATCGACAGCGCGGACATTTTGCCGAGCCACGCCCGTCGCGTGAGTTCGACGTGCTCGTGTGATGGGTTGGTAGTCGTATCTGGCATGGCGATGAGAGTCCCCCCGCGAGTGCGATTTGCTGCTGTTGGTAGTCGGGCCCCTCAGCCGTCAGCGCGAGTGCCTTGGCTCGACACGGCAGCAGAACCTCCGTAGACTACCAGCGCGTGAGGCGCTGCGCCAATTGCGTGTGGAATCAGGACGATGGCTGACAAGAACTCGCACACGCCCACGGTCGGTGATTTCATCGTGCGCCGGCTGCGTGACTGGGGCGTAGAACGCATCTACGGCTACGCCGGCGATGGTATCAACGGCATCATTGGCGGAATCCAGCGGGCCGGCAACCGGCCCCGCTTCATCGCTACACCGCACGAGGAAATCGCCGCGTTCATGGCCACCGCCCACGCCAAGTACACGGGCAGCGTTGGAGTGTGCCTGGCTACTTCGGGCCCCGGCGCAATCCACCTGCTGAATGGGCTCTACGATGCCAATCTCGACCACCAGCCGGTGGTCGCGATCGTCGGCCAGCAGTCGCTCATGTCCATTGGCGGCCGGTACCAGCAAGAGTTGGATCTGCAGTCGCTCTTCAAAGATGTGGCTGGCAGTTTCGTCCAGATGGCGACCGAGCCGGCCCAGGTCAGACATCTCGTCGACCGCGCCTTCAGGATCGCGCTGGAGGGGCGCTCGGTGACGTGCGTTATCGTGCCCAACGATCTGCAGCGCCAGGAGGCGGTCGCCGAGCCGCCTCACGTGCATGGCTCGATCCATTCCAGCGTCGGCTGGTCAGCACCACGGGTGGTGCCGCGTGAGGATGACCTGCGACGCGCGGCGGACGTGCTCAACGCTGGCGAACGGGTGGCGATGCTCGTCGGGGCGGGCGCCCTGGCAGCTACAGACGAAGTCATCCAGGTTGCGGAAACGCTGGGAGCAGGCGTAGCCAAAGCGCTTCTCGGCAAGGCCGCTGTGCCTGACGATCTGCCCTTCGTGACCGGGTCCGCCGGCTGGCTGGGGACCCGGGCGAGCAACGTCATGTTCGCCGAGTGCGATACGTTGCTCATCGTCGGCTCGTCCTTCCCGTATACGGAGTTCCTGCCCAAGGAAGGCCGCGCGCGCGGAGTCCAGATCGACCTCGATGGCCGCAACCTCGGCTTGCGGTATCCAACCGAGGTGAATCTGGTAGGCGACAGTGCCGAGACGCTCCGCGCTCTGGCACCGTTACTCACACCCAGAGCGAGCGGAGCATGGCGCGAGCATGTGGAACAGCTCGTTCGAGAGTGGTGGGCCGAGGCCGAGCGACGAGCCTCCCACGAGGCGACGCCACTCAATCCGCAACACGTGTTCTGGGAGTTGTCTGCGCGGCTGCCCGACAACTGCATGCTGGCCGGCGACTGCGGCAGTTCGACGGTCTGGTACGCGCGCGACCTGAAGCTCCGCCGCGGGATGCTCGCTTCGCTCTCGGGCACACTGGCGACGATGGGCTCGGGTGTGCCGTACGCCCTGGCAGCCAAGTTTGCGCACCCTGACCGTCCGGCGATCGCCTTTGTCGGAGACGGGTCGATGCAGATGAACGGCATCAACAGCTTGCTTTCGGTTGCCAGATACTGGACCGAATGGCAGGATCCGCGCTTGATTGTGCTCGTCCTCAACAACGGCGATTTGAACTACGTCTCATGGGAGCAGCGCGTGCTGGAGGGAGATCCAAGGTTCTCCGTGTCGCAGGACGTGCCCGAGTTTCCATACGCGCGGTACGCGGAAATGATCGGCTTGAAGGCAATCCGGGTCGACCACCCCGATGCGGTCGGACGGGCGTGGGATGAAGCCCTGGCTGCAGATCGGCCGGTCGTGATCGAGGCAATCGTCGATCCGAATGTCCCGACACTGCCGCCAGAACTGATGCCTGAGCACCGCCAAAAGCTGCAGCGCGCGCTCGACGGCGGCGACCCCGACGCTCCGCAGATCCGCCACCAACTTGCTCTCGAGGGATACAACTGATGGTCGAAAATTGGGTACGCGCTGTCGTGCGAAGAACACGCTCCGCTCGACTTGGTGCGGTATGCCCAGGCTGCCGAGCAGGCCGGCTTCGAGTTTGCGCTGATTTCAGATCACTTCCATCCGTGGATCGATCGGCAGGGTCAAAGTCCGTTTGTGTGGACCGTGATCGGGGCAATTGCGCACGCGACCGCTCGGCTGCGACTGGGCACTGGCGTCACGTGTCCGACCATCCGCTGCCACCCTGCCATCATCGCTCAGGCGGCCGCGACGTCGTCGGCGATGATGCCCGGGCGCTTTTTCCTCGGGGTGGGTTCTGGCGAAAACCTGAACGAGCACATTGTGGGTCAGGGCTGGCCGTCGGCCCCGGTGCGTCAAGCAATGCTCGAAGAGGCGATCGAGATCATCCGCTTGTTGTGGCGAGGCGGAGAGCAGAGCTTTTCCGGTAAGCACTTCACGCTTGACCATGCGCGTTTGTACACGCTGCCAGCGCAACTGCCGCCGCTGTACGTCGCCGCCAGCGGCCCCCAGGCAGCCGAGCTTGCTGGCCGCCTGGGCGATGGCCTGATTACCACCCATCCAGACGCCAGCGTCGTCGAGGCGTTCTCGTCGGGCGGCGGGAGACAGAAGCCGAGCTATGGTCAGGTGACCGTGTGCTGGGCCAGCGACGAGGCCGCGGCGCGGCGTACCGCCTACGAGTGGTGGCCTCAGGCGGCCGTGGAGGGCGAACTGAGCCAGGAACTTCCGCTCCCTCGTCATTTCGAACAAGCGGTCGCGACGGTGCGAGAAGAGGATGTCGCCAAATCGGTCGTGTGCGGTCCTGACCCGCGCCAGCACTGCGATGCTATCCAACAGTTTCTGGACTGTGGGATCGAGCATGTCTATGTTCACCAGGTTGGTCCCGATCAGACCGGGTTCTTCGAGTTCTACAGGCAGCACGTCTTGCCGAAATTCGCCTGATTTCCTCGCCCAGCACCCAGGCGACTAGGCCATGAACTGGAGCAGCTCGGCAGCCGTTTCCTGCGGCGCCTCCTCGGCCAGGTAATGGCCGCTGTCGAGCGAGCGCCCGCTCACCTCGTGCGCCCAGTCTCGCCAGATGGACAGCACGTCGTACCAGCGTTCGAGCGGACCGCGCCGAGCCCAGAGCGCCTGCAGCGGGCTCTGAATGCGGCGGTTGCCTCGGTCCGCTTCGTCCAGGGCGAAGTCGAACGTTGCGCCAGCTCGATAGTCCTCGCACATGGCGTGAATGGTGGCCGGATCGCGCACCACGCGCAGATAATCCGCTAGCGCGTCTTCGGCGAACGGCGTGCGATCACGGAAGTAGTACGCCTCCGGATTCGCACCGATGATCTGCTCCGGAAAGGGCGCTGGTTGGGCCAGGAAGAACCAGTGCCAGTACCCCAGCCCGAAGCGCATATCGGCTCGCCGAAACGCTTCGCCGGTCGGGATGATGTCCAGGACAGCGACTTTGCTGATCGCATGCGGATGGTCCAGGGCCAGGCGGTAGGCTACCCGACCGCCGCGGTCGTGCCCCGCGACGCCGAAGTTCTGAAAGCCAAAGTGTCGCATGAGCTCGAGTTGGTCTCTGGCCATGGCGCGCTTGGAGTAGGTCGCATGGTCGGGCGTTGTTGGTGGTTTCGAGCTGTCGCCGTATCCGCGCAGGTCTGGGGCAACGACGGTGAAGTGGTGCGCCAGCAGGGGCGCGACGCGATGCCACATGACGTGCGTTTGGGGGTGGCCATGCAAAAGCAGCAGCGGCGGACCGCTGCCTCCGTACCGCACCCGCAGCGTCGCCTCCCCCACATCAACGAACTCAAGCTTGAAACCTTCAAACATTTCGAATTCCTACCGTGCCCACGACTACTATAAATTGCCCTTGCGGGCTGGGCCTATGCCACCTCGGGCGCCTTCTCGCTCGGGGAAGCGGTGCTCGCCGATGGCGGCGATGAAGCTTTCGGCGAATGCGCGCGCGTCCGCGCCATTGGAGCTGGTAATGACGCCTGGGCCACGTACCTCCGACGGTAGAAGCTGGACCGCTTCGCCGCTTGCTCCAACCGCCTTGCCATGTTTGTAAGCTTCGAGGATGAACCGACTCACTTCATCCATTTGACGCAGCTGCTCGACGCCGGCAGCTCCACCGGGGATGTACACCGCGTCATACAGCACCGATGCCGCGACCTGCGAGGTCTTGTCCACCGGCACGGCCGACCCGTCGGCTGCCTTGACCACACCCAGTCCCAGCGACACGATATCCGGGTGCGCTCCGGCTGCCTCGAGCGCGCTCTTTACAACCTGGAGTTGAGGGCCGTCAAAGCCTGGCGCAACAAGCACCGCCACGCGTCGACTCTTGGCTGAGCCTTTGACTGTGTTCATCTGGCTCAGAGCTGGGGATAGCTCAACCCAGATCCCGGTGTCGACCGGCGGCTCGATACGCCGCAGGACGACTCCCGACGCATCCCGGATCTCGACTCCAGCTCCAGTCGGGGCAGGCACGCCAATCCGTTCGGCCACGCGGGTTGCCAGCTCGCGGTCGATCAGGTCGAAAATGGCGATCATGCGGTCGCGAACAACCGGGCTCTCCACGCGCCCGAGCTCGAAGCGGGCAGCGTCGACAATGTGCTGCCGTTCTGGAGGGGACATGCTGTCGTAGAAGAGCTTGGCCTGGCTGAAATAGTCCTTGAACTTCTCGCTGCGCCTGCGAACCTTGAGCCCTTCCACCGGCTCGGGGTAATGCACGTAGCCGCCGGATGACTCCGGCGCGAGTACCGGACACCCGAGCCCGAGCGAGTTCGGGAAGTAGCTGGTGCGTCCGTGATCGATCTGGCTTCGGTGCATGCCGTCGCGCTGGTTGTTGCGTACGGGCGCGACGGGTTTGTTGATCGGGATCTCCGCGAAGTTCGGGCCGCCGAGTCGCGATAGCTGGGTGTCGAGATACGAAAACAGACGCCCTTGGAGCAAGGGATCGTTGGTCACATCGATGCCCGGCACCAGGTGCCCGGTGTGAAAGGCCACCTGCTCAGTTTCGGCGAAGAAGTTTTCAGGGTTGCGGTTCAACGTCATCTTGCCGATGCGTCGAACAGGCACAAGCTCTTCGGGCCAGAGTTTCGTCGAGTCCAGCACATCGAAGGGGAACTTGAACTCGTCTGCCTCCTCCAGGATCTGAACACCGAATTCCCACTCCGGGTAGTCACCCTGTTGGATGGCTTCCCACAGGTCGCGGCGGTGATAGTCTGGCTCCTTACCCGCCAGCTGTTGAGCCTCGTCCCACACCAGTGAATGGACACCCAGGAGTGGCTTCCAGTGGAACTTGACGAACCTGCCCACACCCTGGGCGTTGACGAACCGGAACGTGTGTACTCCAAAGCCTTCCATCATGCGGTAGCTGCGCGGGATGGCTCGGTCCGAAAGCGCCCACATGACTACGTGCATGCTCTCGGGCACCAGTGAGATAAAGTCCCAGAAGGTGTCGTGGGCCGTGGCCGCCTGGGGCATCTCGTGGTGCGGTTCCGGTTTGCCGGCGTGAATGATGTCTGGAAACTTGATGGCGTCCTGGATGAAGAACACCGGAATGTTGTTGCCGACCAGGTCATACACGCCCTCGTCGGTGTAGAATTTGGTGGCGAATCCGCGGATGTCGCGCACCGTATCAGCTGAGCCGCGGGATCCCAGGACCGTCGAGAAGCGCACGAACACTGGCGTCTTTCTGGCGGGATCGGTCAGAAAGCCTGCCTTGGTGTATTCGGCCATTGACTCGTACACCTGGAAGCAGCCGTGCGCCCCCGACCCGCGGGCGTGCACCACACGCTCAGGAATGCGCTCATGGTCGAAGTGCGTGATCTTCTCACGCATATGAAAATCTTCCATCAGGGTCGGGCCGCGTTCGCCCGCCTTCAGCGAATCGTCGGTGTGCGGAATGCGCACGCCTTGATTGCTCGTCAGGTACTCGCCCTCAGGCCGAGCCTGGAACTGATGGAGCTGCTGTTCTTTTGAGAGCCCGTCAGCTGCTACGCCGTCGAGGTGCGGGGAATTCGCGTTGTCCATTGAGTGACGAGTGCCTCCTAGGCTGTGCGTCGTGCGCGCGAGGACGTTTGGCCCCCACGCCGCTTGGCAGAAGTCGGAGTCGCAGAGCGTGGCTTGGCGGCCGGCGCAGCGCCATTCTCTATTTTCTGCATCTGCTGTCCGGCTGCCTCGAGTCGCGCCGGGTCCCAGACCTGCTCGATGCGGCCGAAGATCTGACCTTCTTCGTCGGTAATGTGCTTATTGAGCACGTCCATAATGGTGCCAATGGTTGCCCTCCACTCGGCTGTGGCCGGGTCAAGTTGGTTGGCCGCGTCAATGAACTGCGTCGCCGTCGCAACGTCGACCTCGTGCTGGACAGACCAGTCGCCTAGCGGCGTGCCAGGTCCCATCTCTTGAGACAGCGGTGTGTATACAAAGTCGTCCTCGATCTGTTCGTGGAGTTCGAGGAGGGGCTGCAGGGCTTGCCACTGCTCGGCGGCTTGCTTCGGATCGTCTGCGCCGAGGATCAATTTGAAGCGCACCTTGGAATCAGCGTGCATTTGCCGTAAAAGCTGGATAGCGTTCATGCGCTGCTCCTTCCGGAATGGGCAAGCACATGGCAAGCTCTGTGCCCACAGGTCGGGTTCGACGGCGGCGCTCAGCCGGCCTGGTCTGCGATCTCGAGCGTCCTCCGAGCCGTAGCCTCCAGTTCAGTCCAGCGACCCTTGAAGGCATTGTAAGCCTGCCCATCCAGCCCGATGTGCACCTGATAACAGGTGAGCCGGGCGTCGAGCTGCGGCACATGCAGGCCAATGCTTGCGTAGTGGCGAGCCGCCTCGAACGCAAAATCAATGCCCTGCCAGGCGGGGTACCAGGCCGACCAGAATGCAAGCCAGGCCACGTCGTACAGAAAATCGCCGTACAGCGAGCAGCCCCAGTCGATGACCGCGCTGAGCCGATCGTTCGAGACCAGCACGTTGTAGTTCAGCAGATCGCTGTGGACCAACCACCGCTGCTCTGGGCACGCCTCCACCAGCTGGTGCAACTGGTTGAGCGCCTGCTCGAACGGGCCGTCGCCCATGGGCGAGGCCGACAGGCGGTCCCGCCACCCGTGAGTTCGGTGCCCGGGCCGATCGTAGGCCACGTCCAGCAGCGCGGCGCGCCAGGTGGCGTGCGGGCCGACGCCGTCCGCACCCCAAACGCCGTAGCCTGCCGAACTCGAGATGTCTGCGCCGCGTGCTGCGTCCAGTCCGCGAAATAGCGCAGGCAGCGCGGCTTGCAGTTGGCCACGATCCAGCACGTCGAGGTAGCTACCCAGGGCTCGCGGCGAAATTGCGTAGAAGCCTCCGAAGGCGGTCCCCGATTCGAGGATCGGCGGAATAGGCAGGGCGGACGAGCCCCAGCCTGCCGCTACTCGGTCTTTGGCGAAATCCTCCGCCAACGCGCTGAAGCGAACGACGTACTGACGGCCTGCCTGAATGGCATAGGTGAATGCCTCTGACCACTCGCCGTGGCCGACGCTGCAGACACTGTGGACGCTTTCGCCAAACCGTTCGACCAGAAACGCCGCCGCCTGGGCATCAGTCACCATGCGGCGTGCGCTTGGCAGTTGGTCCCGCGCGTCAAGGCTGAACCCCTGCCTTGCTCGGCTCCAACCCTCACGTCTACCGTCGCTGTGCCTGAGGTAACTGTTCAAGAAAGGTCCGCATGCGCTGGGCGCCGGTCATGGGGAAGGTAAGGTGCTCCCCACCGTCGACAGTCAGGGACTGACCGGTCGTCCACTCGGCTAGGTCAGACACCAGGAAAAGCGCCGCCCGAGCGATGTCGCGTGGATGCCCGGGCCGCTTGATCGCCTTGAGCAGCGTGCGTTCCTCGAGGAAGCCCGGCTCATCAGCCCGCGCCTCGACTTCACCAGGCATCGGCACGTCACCGGGGCAAATACAGTTGCAGCGGATATGCTCCGGTCCGAAGTCCCAAGCAACTTGGCGGGTGAACTGCACCACTCCGGCTTTAGCGGTCTGGTAGGTTGCGTAGGCATCGGATACGGCGTACGCGTGTACCGACGAGATGTTGACAATCGCGCCGCCACCCACCTTTCGCATTGCGGGGATGGCGTACTTGCAGCCGAGATACAGCGCCTTGAGGAGAACGTCGAAGCTGCGATCCCAGTCCGCCTCCTCCAGATCCACGACGGTGCCGTGTTTTTCCCAATGCGCATTATTGACAAGGATATGCAGTCCACCAAATCGCTCGACGGCTGCGCTGACCATGGCGCGGAGATCATCTGCTCGTCCGACGTCGACGTGCGCATATTCCGCCGAGCCGCCGGCCGCGCGAATCTCGGCCGCAGCGCCTTCCCCAAGCTCATCCTGGATGTCCGTCAGCAACACGTGTGCGCCCTGGCCGGCGAACGTTCGAGCAATCTCACGCCCGATGCGCACCGCCGCCCCAGTGACGATCGCCACCTTGCCATCCAGGCGGAGGAGTTTCCCGAGATCTTCCGGCTGCAGGCCGGTCGGAGCGTCGTGCACCGAGCCTTCCATCCACCCACCAGTCTAACTTGCCCGGCCCGGTGCGTCCGCCGCGATAGAGAGCGGGCCGCCAACCAGCGTGGCGCCTAACCCTTCACTGCGCCCTGGGTCATGCCTTTGATCAGCGCCTCCGAGAAGAACACGTAGATCAGCAGCACCGGCAGCACGGTGACCACCAAGCCGGTCGCGAGCATGCCGATGTCCTGGAAGTTCTCGCCCAGGAAGAACATCACGGCCAGCGGCAGCGTGCGCATGTCTTCCCGATTAATGAACACCACTGCGTACAGGAACTCGTTCCAGTGGCCAATGAAGGTGATGATGACCACCGCCGTGATGGCGGGCGTGGCGATCGGCAACATCACCTGCCAGAACATCCGCAAGTCGCCGCACCCGTCGACGCGTGCGGCGTCCTCGATGTCCTGCGGGATTTGCATGAAGAATGCGCGGAGCAGGAAGATCGTCAGCGGCAGCTGGTCGGCCGCGTACACCAGGATGAGCCCCTGCAGGGTGTTGTAGAGCTTCAACTGGACCAGGTTCTGGAACAATGCGATCAGGGTGATCTGCGGCGGGAACATGATCGAGATGAAAATGAGCAGGAAGATCGCCCCACGGAACCGAAAGTTGTAGCGCGGCCGGCTCAGCACGAAGGCAGCCATCGCGCCGGCCAGCGTCCCAAGGATGACCGCGGTGACTGACACGATGATGCTGTTCCGGAAGTACACCGCGTAGTTGAACTTGGTAAACACCTCGAGGTATTTCTCGAAGTGCGGCGGCCACGGCAGGCCATACGGGTTTGAGTAGATCTCGCCCGACGTGCGCAGCGACAGCAGGGCCGCCCAGACCAAGGGCCCGAGTGCGAAAACCGTGTACAGGGCGACGGGGATGTAGCCCCAGTTCTTCAGGACGCGCGCAGCGGTCCCACTCATCTGTGCTTAAAACTCCAGCCGCTCGCGGCTCTGGAGCAACCGGCTGAACAGCAGCGTCAAGCCCAGGATCACGATGAACCAGAGAACCGCGATCGCCGACGGGTAGCCCAGGTCGAGCGTCTGCCAGGCGAAGGCGCGCTTGATGACGTAGGTCGCGACTGTCTCGGTCGCCCACATCGGACCCCCCCGCGTCATCACGTACACCAGGGCGAACTGCTTCATCTTGCCGATGAAGCACAGGATCAGCAGGTTCGCCAGCGTCTGTCGCAGGAGCGGGATGGTGACGTGGAACAGCACTTGGCGCGGGTTGGCGCCGTCGATCTGAGCCGCCTCGAGGTACTCCCGCGGGATACCGTGGATGGCAGCGAGCAGGATCACCATGTTGAAGCCGACGAACGTCCAGGTCGTCACCAGGATCAGCGCCGGAAGGGCGGTTTCGAGCCTGCCTAGCCAGGGGGTTGCGAGCGCCCCCAGCCCGACGCCTCGAAGCACGACGTTGATCACGCCCCAGTCGTTGTTGTAGATCCAGAGCCAGATCACGCCGACCACTGGCGACGTGATCATGATCGGGGTGAACCACGCCGTGCGGAAGAAGCGCGTGCCGCGCACCTTGCCCGCAAGGATGAGCGCGAGCGCGAAGCCGATCGGCACCTCGAGGAAAGGTGACACTGCCGCCCAGATCAGGCTGTGCTCGACACTCAGGAAGAAGGTGTCGTCCGACGCCAGCTCTATGTAGTTCCGTAGCCCGACGAACTCGGCCACCAAGCCGCGGTCCATCCTCAGGACGTTGACGCTGTTGTAGAAGGTCATGAGCGTCGGGAAGAGCGTCAGGCCGAGGTAGAGGACGGCCGCCGGCAGCAGGAAAAAACCGATCGTGCCCCACGGCGGCCCGTGAGTCCGCCGCGCGGTCACGGGACGTGGCTCGGCGCGCGCTCTGGCGACAACCATCGACGATCTCCCGTTTGTCGACTAGGGACGCCGTACGCTGGTACCTGGTCCAGCGTCGCAGCGGCTCGGCTCAGGTCTTCTTCCAGGCCTCGACGAGCTTCGTGACGGCATCCTTGGCGGAGATGAGACCGCCGGCCATGCCCTGGCTGACCATGGCCGTCCACGCGTCGCTGTGAGCCGGCGTTCCGACCGTCCCAATTTGGACGTTCGAAACGTGCGTGATGCCTTCCTGGGCCTTGTAGTACTTGACCCAGTAGTCGGCGTAATCCGACGTTACCTTGGAGGTGTCGATCTTCACCGCGGTGGGGTTGCCCGTCGTTCCAACCCACTCCGTTGCCCAATCGGGGTCGGTGTAGCCGTTGAGGACCGCGATCGCCTGGTCGCGGTACTTGCTCTTGGCCGCTACCGACTGCGACCCGCCCGGGTCCAGGAACTTCTGCTTGTTACCCGGGCCGTCCGGCCACGCGGGGTAGTTAATGAACCCGAGCTGGAAGTCCTTGGGCTGGCCACCCTTGTCGGGGGGTACGAATGCGCGCGCGGTGTAGAAGCTTTGCAGCGGGAACATCGCCGCTTTCTTCTGCGTGTGGAAGTAGTTGTGGGACTCGCTCAGGGTCATGCTGGCGAACGTCGACGGGAACGCCTTGAGCTTGACCTGCTCCTCGAAGGCGGTGAGCACCTCCAGCACGCGCGGGTCGCTCATGGCGATCTCGCCCGTCCAGACCTTGACCAGGTCGTCGGCGCCGAACCGGGTCAGCATCATGTAGTTGGCCATAGTCATGCCCGGATAGTCGCGGTCGCCGTTTGCGTCGGCGAAAGCGGCGACGCCCTTGCTGGTGATGGTCTTGACCACCTCGTTGAACTCGGTTACCGAGTACTGAAGGGTGGCCGGAATGGCGATCCCGAAGTCCTTGAACATGCCCTCGTTGATGTGGATCTCGCCGGTCGTGGCGTACTCGGGGAAGAAGTACACGCCCGGCTTGCCGTCTGGTCCGGGGAACGTCCCGGACAGCTTGCCCCACGGCGCGAGGTTGTTCCAGTTGATTCCGTTCGACAGCTCCGCGATCCAGCCGGCGGCGATCCAGGCCCGCTGCGCGGAACCGGCGGTGAACAGGTCGGGGTAACCACTGTCTGCCGCAAAAGCAGCCTGAAGGGCCTGGGCGAGGGCAGGATTGTTGTTCCAGGTGATGGTCACCGTGGTGTTGGGGTTCTTGTCCTGGTAGCGGTTCACCAGGAGGTTGAGCATCTTCTTTTTGTTCTCTTCCTCGGCACCGTGCGACCACCAGCTGAGCGCTATCTTCTCCCCCGAGGCGGCCGCCGCCGGAGCTGCAGCGGTCGTGGCAGCCGGCGCGGCGGGCTGGGCCGGAGCGGGCGCGCCGCACGCGGCGAGCACCGCCGCCGCGGACGCGCCGCACCCAGCGAGCATCGCACGACGGGTTATTCGATGGGCCATGTGACTCCCCTCCGTCCGGATCGGTGCGCCCGGCCGCGGGTCGGCAACGGCTGTCGCAGGCGGATACTACGTCACGCCAAATTGGCTTTGCAAACCGTTAACACCCAGGCTAGGGTGCAGGCGCGCTGGCAGATGCTGGGTGCCCCCGCCTGGATTCGAACCAGGAACCTCGTCCTTATGAGGGACCTGCTCTAGCCTTTGAGCTACAGGGGCCAGGCACCCATTTGAGTGTACTGTGAGCCGAGCGTCGGCCCGCGGGCTCAGTCTTTGGCCACCGCCGTCTTGGGTGCGGGTGGCTGGCGGCTGAGCAGAAACGCTGCCCCGAGCAGACCCACCAGCCCGATCAGCCGGCCGCCGACGCCGACGCCGCGGGGGGTGCCGGGCTTCGGCTGCGTTGGTTCCGAACCCGGCTGCGGCGTCGTATCGTCTTTCGGTCGCGCGCTGCCGAACATCGACCGGGATCCGGCGGCTGCCTTCGGCTCCTCACCGCCCGGTTCGGCGCTGCCGGTGGCAACCGCCTCCACGTTGCCGCCTGTCTGTTGCAAGGCGACCTGGCCTTTTTCTGCCTTCGACGTAGCCTCCGCCAGCGCCGTCGAACGCCCTGGCTCCTCCAGGAATGCGTTCAGCTCGGCTCCGACGACGAGCACCAGGCCAAGCAGGTACAGCCAGAACATCAGCAGCAGGAACACGCCAAAGGCGGCATACGCCTGGAAGCCCTTGCCGAAGATGGCCATGTACAGCGGAAACACCTGCAGGATGATGAAGAACAGCACCGCCGCTGCCAGCGCACCCGGCAGCGTCTGCTTCCAACCCTGAGATTTATTCGGCAGAATTTTGTACAGCAGTAAGAACATCACGATAGCGCTGACGATGGAGATGGACCAACCCAGGATTCGGCCAAGGACCGGACCCACGGGCAGTCCAATCGGCAGCGAGCCGACAAGATTCCCGAACCCGTACGCCGTGGTCGAGATCAGCAGCAGGGCAGTGACAATCAGGAGCATGACCACGGCCAGGACCCGCTGCATCACGATGTTCCGGTCCGGCACGTGGTACACGATGTCGAAGACCATCTCCATGTTGGCGAAGAAGTTCGATCCGCTGAACAGTAAGAGCAGAATGGACACGACCGAGGCTGCACCGGCGCTCCCACGTGTGGTGGTGAGGATCGTGGTAAGCGCCGTGGCCGCTTCCTGGGGCAGCACCGCGAACAGGGTTCCCGTGAGTTGGTCCAACCGTTGTGGATCGCGCAGGACGAAGCCGGCAATCGCCAGGATGCCGAGGACGAGTGGGAACAACGTGTTGAGCGTGCCCCAGGCCAGTAGCACAGCCAGGTTGGGCGCCCGGTCGTCCATCACCTTCTTCAGCAATTGCCCAGCCCGAGACTTCTGGAATGCGGCCAGCTTTTCACGCATGGGGTCCGCCCTTTCTGGTTGCGGTCCTCGACCTATGGGCAGGTCGGAGGGTATTTGCCATCCACGTCGTCGAAGTCACGCTTGAGACTTGGCGTCTGCGCCTGGCTGGCGCGCTGCATCTGACGCGGGGTCGCCGGCCGCGTCGGCAGCCGCCCACACATTGAACGTGGCTTCACTTGCGGCACCTTTGACGCGCTCAGGTAGTGGGGCAGAGTCGATCGCCTCGGCGACCCGTTGGGCTCCGCTGGCAGCCGCCGAAGCGGCGGTGTGCTGCAGTTGCTGCAGTGACGCGGGCGCATCCGAGAAGCGCTCCCGGACTTGCTTGCGGGCTTGCTCTGAGCTGTAGAGCCAGGTTGCCAAGGCACCGAGAACCACACCGAACAGCATCTTCACGTCGTCGTCTCCTTTTCTCAGTCCGCGCGCGTCTTTCACCGGACTGCCATCGCCGCAGTATGCGACGCTGGCGCTGTCTCTACCATTGTGCAGTTATGCTGGTCCGCGGGGTTGTGTGTGTGGGTCGTTGAAGCCGCCGGGTGGGTCCGGCAGGTCGACCTGCGCCAGCAGGCGCTCAGTCGGCCGGCGAAGCAGCTCGGCCAGCCCCACGCCGAGCAGGGTACCTGCCACAATTTCGCCAGGATCGTGGGCGCCCAGATACACGCGGCTCATGCTGACGAGGGCTGCCGCCCCCAGCAGCACCGGCCGACGGCTGGGCCAAACGGACCCAAGCTCCCAAGCGGCCGCGAACGATGTGGCGGCGTGCCCGCTGGGAAACGTTCGCCCGCGCGGCTTCTGCCCGAGCAACATCATGTGCAGCAGATGCGCGAAAGGCCGCCGCTGCGCGGCGAATACCTTGGCTGGCCGTTCCGCAATGAAGCCAACGATGGCGACCGTGGGCAGCGTCAGCTTGACGGCCCGCTCGCTGCCCTCAACCCGCAGAAAGTAGGTTCCGAGCACGCCGAGGACCCAGATCCAGCCCCCGGTTGCCAGCGTCCCTACAGTTTCACACGCTGCATGCAGCCACACCGGATGGGGCAAGCCGCTGAGTCCGCCGAATGCCCGCGCTTCTAGCCAGGCGGGCTGCCCCACACCGTGCACAGTTGCCTGGCGGAGTAGGGCCCGGCCTCGCCTGGACGCAGGCGGGATGTGGTGCGTTCCCGACCCCAGCACGTCGTACGCCGCTTCGGCAATGGCATGCGCCTCCTTGGTGGACGCCATGCCCTGAGTCGCGGTTTCCACCAGGACATCTGCCAAACGTCCTGGCGTCGATGGCCCACGTGCAGCCCGCTCGATGGTGGCAACACCCGCGCCTGGCGCGCTGCTGGCGATGTGCGCCTGCGCCGCCTCACTGGCACCCTTAGCCGACGCATACGTCCGCTGCACAACGCTGGTAGCTGCCTCAGGCGAGTCAAGCTGCGCGAGGTGACGCTCCAGAATGCGCCGGATTTGGTCTCGGCTCTGCTCGGTGCGGCCGCCATTTGACGACATGCGCGCCCCTCAGGAACGGCGGGGCTCGACCACAACCGTGTCGCCAGGGCGCACGCCAACGCTGGGTCCACTCGTCCTCTCAGCGGGGGCCTGGGTCTGTTTCTCAGCGGCGTCGGCCGCTCTTTCGAGCTTGGGCGCAGCCTGCTGACCCGAGCGGTACCAGCTGGCGACCATCTGACCGGCAGTATCGCGGCCGCCCAGTCCGAAGGCCAGCCCCAGCGCTAGCGCAAGGGCGCCCACCAGGCCCATGAACAACGTGTTGACGAGTGTTGTGGCGACCCCAATCTGATTGACTGCGATCACGATCGCAAAGCCCCAGACGGCCACCTTGGCTACGGTCGCCAGCAGGCCGGGATTGCCCAAGCCAGCCTCGGCAGTTGCGCCTCGTACGAGGCCCGACAGAGCGTTGGCGGCCAGCCCGGCGAGCACCAGGATCACCAGCGCGACCACGAGGTTTGGCAGCCACAGCAGCAACTGCTGGAGGACCTGCGAGACAGCGGGCAGCCCTAGCGCGTCGAACGCGCTGACAAGCACGATCAGCCGCACGAACCACTTGATGATGTCGGCAAGGAAGGCGCTCGCATCCTTGCGGATACCCATCTTCTCGACGAAACCGCTGAAGCCCGACCGCTTCGCGACATCGTTGAACTTGACCGTGCGCAGCACGGCCGTGACGGCGGTGGCGATGGCCGAGGCGATGAGCCAGCCGATGATCAGAATAATGAGGAAGCCGATGATTTTTGGGATGGCCGCGAATAGGATGACCAGGCCCGTCGCGAGCGAGGTCATCAAGGCTTCACCCCAGTCGGTCACGGGTGCAATTGGCATGTGCGTGTCCTTTCAAAAAGGTCGGAGCTCGACAGCAACGTGCGGGCAAGCGCCCGTCTGGGCGGGTTCGGGCGAGCGGAGTATCCAGGCCAGCGCAGAGCCGCAGGAGCTTCTATCTTATATACACTGGCTGAGGGCATTCGGTTCCGTACCCGGCGCACGGCGCCTTCCTATGGTGAGGGCGCCCGCGGCACGACGTGTACTTCATCGGCGCCGACCTGCTGGATGGCATAGCCGTGGGCGTATGTGCCCTGGTCCAGCCCGACCAAGCGGCTCAGGACAGACACGACTGCTGACCGTTGAGGCTGGTCGAGCGTCAGCCCTTCGGAGGCAGCCGCGTCGTCGGCTGCGGCGCCGAGGGTCGCTTCGTCGGAGGTGGGTGTGGTGATAGCCACCTGCGCGCCGCGGAGCATGATCGCGGCAGCCTTGTCCCAGGCACCGCTCTGTTGGGCAATCTCGGCTGTAGCGTGCAACTGGTCGTACGCCAGGCGCAAGCGTGAGGCTTGAGGCGGCTGGCCAGGGTGGCAGAGTGGGTACGCCTTGAGCACTCCCACCAGCGCTGTTTCACCGGTCATGGGTGTGCTTGGCGGCGCTGCGACGATGACCGCGGCGTCGGCGATGCCAGCCGTGACGAGTGCATTGGCGTACGCGGCGGCGGGCATTTGCGTCACGTTCTGGGTCCGCACGCCCAGACCGGCGCCGGGCTGCAGGCAGCTCACGACTGCGCTGGAGATTGCGCGTTCTGACCCGTCGACGGAGAGTCCAGCCGCATCCAGGGTCGAGTAAAGCTCATCCCGGCTGACGCCGTCAGTGGTGGCCGAAGCGGGTGTCCCGAGCGTGATGCTCAACTCCTGGCGCTGCGCGTCGGTGAGATCGCCGCCGTACACGACGATGACCGGCGCGGGCGCGGGCGCGGGCGCGGGCGCGGGCGCG
>JBPCIO010000150.1:0-4156 GCA_051006215.1 Chloroflexota bacterium | reverse complement strand
CACCAACACTTGCCGCATTTTCCACCGGCGACCCCGTGGTGCTGGAGGGCCGCCTGCTCCCGAGCGACGGCTCCGGTCCACCCACCCTGCTGTTCCCACACGTGCTCGACCGCCAACCAGAGCCGTTGTCCGGGCCTTCCGCACTGGTCGACCGCGTGCGTGCCGCAGCGCGTGCAGGCATCGACCGAAACCTGCCTGAGCCAGAAGCCTCGCTGGCTGCTGGCGTGTTGCTGGGTGGCGCAGGGCACCTGGACCCCGACTTTCGCGTACAGCTGCAGCGCTCGGGACTGGCGCATGTGGTGGCCATCGACGGCTTCAAACAGGTCGTGGTCGTCTCGGTTCTGGGTGGTCTGGCGGTACGGTTCGTCGGACCCGAACTGGCAGCGCTGCCGATTCTGCTCGCCATCGCTGCATACACCCTGCTCACTGGCGCCCACCCGGCTGCCGTGCGGGCGGGCATCATGGTTGCGCTGGCGACGCTGGCCTCGCGTACTGGTCGGCTGGCGGACCCGCTCACCAGCCTCGTCGTGGCGGTGACGATCATGACCGCTGTCGACCCGCGCATCCTGCTCGACGTCGGCCTGCAGCTCAGCCTGTCAGCCACTCTCGGGGCCGTGCTGTTGTGGCCGCACTTGCAACGCCAGCTAAGAGGCGTGCCGCGGCTGCTCGCCGAGCCGGCTGGCCTGACGCTGGCGATCACCCTGGCCACGCTGCCGGTCGCGCTGAGCGTGTTTCAGCTCGTGTCGGTGGTCTCGCCAGTGGCGCACATTGTCGCGGTGCCGCTGTTGCCGTTGGTGCTGGTCAGTGCGGCGCTGTTGGCACTCGTTTCGCCACTGCAGCCGCTTGCCACCGTGGTCGCCTGGCTGGCCTGGCTGCCAGCCACCCTCCTGGCGGGCATCGTCCACATCTTCGGCAGCCTGCCCGGCGCGGCGCTATCAACCGGGCGGCTGCCGCCGTTAGCCGCCGCTGGTCTGGCAACGGCTCTGCTGCTGGCCGGTGTCCTGGGGCTGCCCGAGGCGTCCGAGCTCCGCTTGCACCTACGGCTGGCAGGCGCCGGCGGCAGTCACCCGCAGGAGCGGACTGGACTGGGCACGCCTGCGCCGCCTGGTCGTGTTTGGACGCAGGGAGTCTGCCTGCTAGCGTGTGTCGCGGCCACGGTGTTGCTTCAGGTAGTTCGACCTGACGGTCGCCTGCACATCGTTGGCCTCCCCGTCGGCCGGGGCGAGGCGATTTTCATTCGCGGGCCCACGGGACGAACAGCGCTCGTGGTGGGTGGGCATCCCGACGGCGTGCAGCTGACTAGACAGGTGGCCGACTGCCTGGCTGTCTGGGAGCACAAGCTCCACGCTGTGCTGCAAGTTGACGCTGAGTCGCAGGCTGGCCTCGGACTCACCCTGGCCCGCTACCCGGCCGAGCGGCAGCTTGATGTGTCCGAGGACGCGCGGGTCGATCTCGGTGGCGGAGCGGCTCTGGATATCTACCGTCCGGCAGGCCAGGAGACGCCGGGCATCGCGATCAGCTTCGGCCGCGTCTGGCTGCCGCTGGTGGGTAGCCCACCCGCACCAGTCACATCCAGCGGCGGCCGACCAATCCCGCTGCCCGAACCTGCTTCGCCTGCGGCTGGGGAGCTCGTGTCCGACGGCCTTCAGGTCTGGTCGGCTGACCCAGCCGACCTCGGAGCTCAGTGGGATGTGGTGGCTGGGCTCAGGTGAGGCCTGACCACTTTTGTAGCCAGACCAGGATCAGCAAATTGAGCATGATCACAAAAAACATGATGACCAGCTCCATTCCTTCGCTGACGATCATCTGCGACTCCCTCGAAGATCTTCCCTAGTCTACCGAGAAGCTGGCGCTGGAGTGCGACTAAGCGACACCGGCATCGGCTTACCTGGCGGCTGGCTCGGCCGCCGTCGCCGCTCGGGGCGGGCTGCTGGGGCTCGCGCTGGGGGTACCCCCGGTGGCCATCTTCGAGTTGCCCTCGAAGTACGCCCCTTCCTGGACGATCAGCGCGCCCGCGCAGATCTCGCCGGTCACATGCCCGGTTGGGCGGATTTCCACCCGGCCCGCACAAAAGATCTGACCGTCGACCTGACCCGAGACCGTCACCTGAGCGCCGGTCAGGCGAGCGGTCACATGCGCTTTCTCCTCGACGATGATTGTGCTCTTGCTCTCGATCTCACCCTGGATGGTGCCAAACAGGCGTACCGCGCCTTCGGTCTTCAACGTCCCTTCAAAGCTGGTGCGCTCGCCAATCAGGCTTTCGACTTCGACGCCCTCGCTCACCGTGCTGCGCGTCAAGCGCGACGTTGGCACGCCGACGTTCACGTCGCCCGCGGACGGGCGGAAGCTTGGTCCGGACGGTCCCTGTACCGCTTGAGGTGCTGGGCCAACCGTGTTGCTCGTCGGCTCGTTGGCTTCCGCCGCAACTGGCGTGGCGGCCCCGTCGTCGCGGTCCTTGGACAGCGCGCCGCGGAACCGAGTCCATTCCTGCTCTTCGGACTTTTTGAACATCGGGCTCCTCCTGCGCGGGCTGGGCCGACTACGCCGGCGAGCCCGGTCGCAGTATAGGCCTCCTCGGCTGCCCCTGGCAGCAGGAGCGATCTGAAGGAATTGCCCGAATTGGTCCGCAACGACGTCGGATGCGCCGGGATACGCTAGATCTCCGCCGACCGGCCCGGCAGATTGATTTCCGGGTCTCCCGTTCGTTTTTAATCTCGACAAGGCACATCAGATCGATGTCACCCACAACTTCACGAGTGACCATGACCGGCTCTTCCATCCAGGGAGCCAAGTGACACGATGAGCATGCACACGAGGACGGACGCGCAGTCGCCTGCGGTGCACGTCGCCGATCGCCACGACCTGATCCGCGTGCAGGGCGCGCGCGTGAACAACCTCAAGGACGTTAGCGTCGAGCTTCCGAAGCGCCGGCTGACGGTGTTCACCGGCGTTTCCGGCTCGGGCAAGAGCTCACTGGTGTTCGGCACCATCGCCGCGGAGTCGCAACGGCTGATCAACGAGACCTACAGCACCTTCGTGCAGGGCTTCATGCCCACGCTGGCGCGGCCCGAGGTCGACGTGCTCGACGGCCTGACCACCGCGATTATCGTGGACCAGCAGCGGATGGGCGCCGACCCTCGCTCTACGGTCGGCACCGCTACGGATGCCAACGCGATGCTGCGCATCCTCTTCAGCCGGCTCGGGAAGCCGCACATCGGCTCCCCCAAGGCGTTCTCGTTCAACGTCGCCTCTCTCTCGGGCGCGGGGGCGGTCACCGTTCAGCGCGGCGGCGCCACCGTAAAGGAGCGACGAAGCTTCAGCATCACCGGCGGCATGTGTCCACGCTGCGAGGGCCGCGGAGCCGTGAACGACGTCGACCTCACGGCGCTGTACGACGACAGCAAGTCGCTCAACGAGGGTGCGCTCACGATCCCCGGCTACAGCATGGATGGCTGGTTCGGCCGGATCTTCAGCGGCTGCGGCTTCTTCGACCCCGACAAGCCGATCAAGACGTTCACCAAAAAGGAACTGCACGACCTCCTCCACAAGGAACCGACCAAGATCAAAGTCGAGGGCATCAACCTCACCTACGAGGGCCTGATCCCGAAAATCCAGAAGTCGTTCCTGTCCAAGGACGTCGCCGCGCTGCAGCCGCACATCCGTGCCTTTGTGGAACGGGCCGTGACGTTTACGACCTGCCCCGACTGTGGCGGTACGCGGCTCAGCGAGGCTGCCCGGTCCTCCAGGATCAAGAAGATCAACATCGCTGAGGCGTGCGCGATGCAGATCAGCGACCTCGCCCAATGGGTCCGTGACCTCGACGAGCCATCCGTCGCGCCGTTGCTCGCCACGCTGCAGCAGAGCCTCGACTCGTTCGTGGAGATCGGGCTGGGCTACCTCTCGCTGGACCGCCCGTCCGGCACACTGTCGGGCGGCGAGTCCCAGCGCGTCAAGATGATCCGCCACCTCGGGTCCGCGCTCACCGACATTACTTACGTCTTCGACGAGCCCACCATCGGTTTGCACCCTCATGACATTCAGCGGATGAACGACCTATTGCTGCGACTGCTGGAGAAGGGCAACACGGTGCTCGTCGTGGAGCACGACCCAGAGACGATCGCGATAGCCGACCACGTCGTCGACCTCGGCCCCGGCG
>JBPCIO010000149.1:0-20515 GCA_051006215.1 Chloroflexota bacterium | reverse complement strand
CACATGTCTCGTACGATGCTTGATCCAGAATCGAGCGACTTTTCGAAGTCAACTGTGGAAGACTGCGACCTGACTGGCGCGGTGCACAATGTGCCAAATCCGGACCTGCTGCAATGGCAATGCTTCTACTTCCGCCGTCCATCTGTCGACTCATGCACGACCGAAGTAAACCGACACAGCGTTAATCGAACGACGGTCAGACAAAGCGGCATTGGCCACGGCACGCCGCGAGGGCTGACGATGTCGCCAGGCGTAGTAGCCGCTCGGTGCCACCTGGAGCACTCGACACAGCTGAGCGACCGAGTGTTGGGCCTTTTCCGCCGCGATGAACCGATAGCGGCTCACCGGGTCGTCTCCTTGGCGAAAAGGCCGCGGCTTTTCGAAGGATCTCGCGTTCTTCGCGCAGAACACGGTTTTCACGTCGCAGCCGAGCGAGCTCCTCGCGCTCGGTGATCGTCAAGCCGCCACCTCGCCGACCTGCATCGATCTCGGCCTGCGTCAACCAGCGACGGACCGCCGTCTCGGTCAGGTCCAGGTCGCGGCAGACGTCGCCGACCGATTTGTGGCCGGTCTGTATGAGCTCAACGGTCTGCGCTTTGAACTCAGGCTGAAGGAGCGTCTCGTACGCGCTGTCATCATGGACATTCTCCCGGGTCTCACCCCGACTCATCAGGAATGTCCACCGAACAGGTTCAAGCCCACTGCAGCATCTATGCGAGGGCGGCTTCAACGTGGGGATCGGCTCCGGTGAAGCCGAGAACCTCGTGCCCTTCGGCTATCCCTACGAGCGCCCGGTAGCAGTCACCGAAGCGTTTTTACAGATCCTGCGACACCTGTTGGACACTGGCCGTATGCCGTTCGGCCCTGGTCGGATCGGTTTGCCTCTCGAATCGAGCAAGGACAACCGCGAGTCTGGGTAGCCGGCCACGGTCCGAGGATGTTGCGGCTAACGGGCCAGTACGGGGACGGTTGGCTACCGTTTTTCCCGATGTCTCCGTCGGAGTACCGCCATGCTCGGTCTGTCGTCGAGGCGCACGCGAGCCGGGCCGGCCGCCCAAGCCGGAGGCCGGCTTTGCTGTGTTCGTGGTGCTGGGTGAAAGCCGTCAGCGAATCCGCGAGATGTTCGCGGCAGAGCCACTGGGCAAGCTAATGGCTCTGCACGTGAAGCCCGAGAGCTACCACAAGCACCGACTGGAGCATCCGCTTGGGAGTCACGTTCACGGCCTTACCGACGTGATCCCACACGCTCTTGACCCGGCTATGTTGCGGACCCTGGCACCAACGATCCCGTTCGAAGTGCTCGAAGAGCTCGTTTTCATGGGCAACGTGCACGAGGTTGCCGAACGCCTTAGCGGCTACGCTGAGGCCGGCTGCGAACACGTCATGTTGCTCACTACCACTGGTATTTGTGGGCGGCGGTCCCGAGGCTGTAAGCCGTGCACCCGATCTCGTTGCGCTGCGAGAAAGACTGGCCGCGTTGGAGCCACGAACGACTGTGGCAGCTATGAGGTAGGGCGTTGCTGGGAGAGGATAGGAGCGCCATTTTACGCGTGCATTGACGCATCAGCCTCGAGTCAAGCTAAGCGAATGTACGAGAACTACCATATCGTACATTCCCAAGGGGTTGCTCATCTCGTCGTAGACGACCCTTGCGAAGATCGGCTCGAGATACTCACGGAGATTCTCGCGTCCGCTTACTCGCTCGGGACGACCGGGCGGGGCAAACGGGAATTCGTATTCGACGTCGTCGCTGAACAGGTCGACGTAACCGGCGAGGTCGCCAACGTGAGACACTTCAACCCCGCCCTGAACAGGTCTGCGGTTCCTGACATCCTAGTCCTCCTGATGGTCGCGCTCGAATGACGCAGCAGGCGCGGATACACCCGCCTGGCGATTTCTACCTCCCGCGCACACGTGGCCATGGAACCGTCTCGTCGGCCGGCCAGGTCGGTCGCCTCGAAGTTCTCGTCGCACGTTATGGCGATTGACATCGTTGGGCAGCTGCCAAAGCAGCGCTTTAGAATCCCCACCTTTCCGCATGCTCAGCATCAGGCAGGAGCCGGTAACGCCGACGACACTGAAACGGCACGGAACTGTCCCAATTGCATTTACGGTCTCATCAGTCTTCGACATCGAGATCATCGATCATGGACTGGCGGTTGGCGTGTGACCGAACGTCCGATCGCACCCTATGTCAAGGATTGCGACGCTACCGAGCCGCCGAATTTCGCTGACCGCTGGGACACATCCGCCTGGGGCTTACTTACTGCTTTAGAAGAGGACCAGTATGTCGGCGGTGCCGTGGTCGCCTTCCAGACGCCTGGTCTCGACTTGCTCGAGGCTCGCGGTGATCTCGCCGTGTTGCTGACATTCGGGTGCAGCCACTGCTGCGCGGCCGCGGGCTCGGCAGCCAGATCTTCGCTGCGGTCTGCGGGTGGGCACAGCACCAGGGTTGCCGGCAACTGAAGGTCGAGACTCAGAACACCAATGTGCACGCCTGTCGCTTCTACGCTCACCAGGGCTGCGAACTCCGTGCCGTACGCCCGGACGCCTATCCCGAGTTTCCGGACGAGGTAGAGCTGCTCTGTTATCGCGACCTATGACACATCGGGCGCATTGACGGATACTGCGTTTCAGGTGTTGCGACGACGTAGATGTCGCGTTGAACGTGCCATTCGCTTATCCGCAGCCTCCTAGCCGAGCCAATGGCATCACGTCCGACGTCGAGCACCGACTGCGCGCTAGACAGGGCTGGGCCGCGCTAGACAGGGCTGGGAAGCCCGAAGCAGGGGCCCTGCTGCCGTGCACGCCTGTGAGTGTAGGCCCAACAACGCTCGTGGTCACCGGTTGTGTCGGTGTTCTTCGACTCACCGGAGGGTGTCGTCGTGTTCGTCGGCTACGCCCTGTGGGCCAATATGACCAGCACGTGGGGCAGCGCTTCGCACGTACCCGGTGGCATGCTTGGGAACTTGTTCCAGAAGGGCTGCGCGTGCTCCTCGAGCCGGTCCAGAACCAGGCCGACCCCGATGAGCGCGTTGACGATCTGTGCAGTCGTCCATTGGTGCTCGACCGGACCTGCTGTGTGGTCAGTCGGCGTTCTCAGGCGAATGAATGCTGAGCGAGGGAAGTCACGGTTCTCGACAGGCTGATCTGCGAAGTAGCCGCCGCTGCGCTGGTCAACACGGAACGCGGAAGCGTCCGGTTCCCAGACCCAGTCCAACAGATGGCCCTCCGTAAGTAGGAGCCGCCCACCAGGTCGAAGCACACGCGCGACCACACCCGCCCACCTGTCAAGGTCCGCAACCCAGGGCAACGACCCCTTGCCGGTATACACAAGGTCCGCTGACGTGTTGAGCTCGCTTGGCACCTCCAGCACGTCGCATTCAATCCACCTGGCCGGCGCGCCAAGCAATTGAGATTTGCGCCGAGCAAGGTCCAACATGCGCCCACTGCCATCGACGCCGATCACCTCTGTGGCCCCCAACTTCCATAGGGACAGGGCATCCAGGCCATGCGAGCACTGCAGCGCGATCGCTCGCCGACACGACCCGCGGAGTTCGCCGAGTAGCCGAACTTCGTAGTCGAACAGACATATGCGATTAGCGCGCAGGTCCGCCACATCGCGTTCGACTTCGTTCTCGTACACCGCCGCGACGACGTTCCATGCCCGGCGGTTCCGTTGGTGAAGGTTCTGGACCTCGGTGTCCTCCATGCTTGTTGAGCCTACACGTGTGCGCCTGAACCCGAACGACGCCGGCGCGTTCTTGTTTACTGGACTCCGCCGTTGCTGTGGAGCAGTTGTCCGTTGATCCAGCCACCCTCGGGCGAGCACAGGAAGCTCACCAGATTAGCGCAGTCGTCCCGCGTGCTCACCCGGCCCAACGGGACGCGTTGAGCAAACTCATGCATCTGCGGATCGGTCATCCAGCCAGTATCGGTCGCCCCGGGATTGATCACATTGGCCGTGACGCCGAGGTGGCCGAGCTCTCGGGCAGCTGCCAACACGATGCGGTCGAGCGCGCCCTTGCTCGCGCCGTAGGGGAGGTTGCCAGCGACGTGGTCACTGGTCAAACCGATGATCCGGCCCAGGCCATATTCCGCCTCCAGGCGCTGGGCAAACTCCCGAATCAGGAGCCACGTAGCGCGGGCATTCAGGGCAAAGTGGCGATCGAAACTCTCCAGGCTGGTGTCCAGGATCCCTGACGCGACCGATTCGCAGTGCGCCAGCACGAGAGCCGCGACCTTACCGAGCTGCGTCTCAGCAGCGGCGAAGATGTGTGCTGGAGCCGCAGGGTCGGCCAGGTCGGCTTCGATAGTTGCTGTAGCTGCGCCTGCGTGGTGCAGTTGTGAGTCGAGCCTGCCCAGATCTTCGGAATCGCTGCCCCAAGGCATGCGCTGCTCATATGCGCGCCAGTAGGTAATTGCAACGTCCCAGCCGTCGCGCGCTAGACGCAGCGCGACGGCACCGCCGATGCCGCTCTTGCGGCTGGCTCCAGTCAATAGCGCGACCGGTCTCGATCAATGCAGGCGCACTGGCTGAAGCATAGCGAGCGTTAGGTTCTTGTACGCCTCGTCCACGGCCACATTACCCGCCGAGGTTGCGCGAGCTCACGTTCGGGTTACGTGCCAGCGTGGGTGTCACCGACGTTCTCCGCCGTCGGCATGGCGTCCCTACGTAACCACATCGGGCTGGTGATTTAGCTTCCCGGGTATTAGCCACATCCACCCGAAATACCCGTTTAGCGTTACGTCTAGTTTACGCTGAAGCTCGCCGGGTGAGCGACCTGTCTGTCGTATCCGTTCGAGATCGAAGTGGTAGCGGCCGAACGGGTTGAGGTGCTTACGCATCAGCGGCGTCGTCAGCGACAGCGTGTCATCGCCGATCACGTGTCCCCCGACACGTAACTGCTCGACCAACTGGCCGATCCCACGTGAATTGGAGGACGCAGCCATCGTCGACGGCGCGAATCGGTGGCAGCTGTTCTGGATGGTCGCGGCTCCGCTGGCGTCGGGCGGGATGCTGGTGGTCGCGATCTACACGATCATCAATGTGCGGGGCGAGTACCTGTTCACCATCACCATGATCGACAAGCAGGATCTATACACCATCGCCGTTGCCATCGCGATGCAAACCGTGGGGGGTGTCACGGTGCAGGTGGGGCAGGTGACGGGCTATGGCGCCAGTGCAGCCGCCTACCTGATCGCCGCTTACCCTGTCATCATCCTCGTCCTACTCCTGCAGAAGTGGTTCGTGCGAGGATTGATGGAGGGGATGAAATTCTGAGCTATTCGACCCACTACTCTGTGGCAGCGCTGACGCCTGTCCAGCCGATTCAAGAACCGCTTGAACTCGAGTTCGTCCAGATCGTGCATGATCCTTTGAACCACGCCGGCGATAAACATCAAGAGTTCTGCGCCTTGCGCATTAACCGGATCACGACATCCTTTCGGGAATTCTGTATTGCGAAGATAGAGGAGAGATGCGCGCCGGGCTGGCCCGACCCGACTTTGTACCAGCTTTATGCCTTGCTACCGATCTGTCGAGCACCCGCCAGCGCAGGCTGGCAAGCCTAACTATGCCGATGCCCGCAGTGTACGGCTGTTTTGGCAACGGATTGATGCCGAGCTATCTCGCTCCTGCACCTGGTCTGATTCCCGACCAACAACCAGAAAAAGTCGTCCCATCTGGCTGTGGTGGCACCGGCGAGTCCAGGCCGAGGGAGCGGCTACTCCTGAAATTCCCCGTCCCACGAGTCGTGGTGCGCATCGATGAACGAGGCAATCAATACGTCGCCCGTCCGCCGGAAATGTCGAAGACTCCGCCGGTGCTGAAAGAACACTCTTCAGAGGCCAGCCACGCAACCAGCGCGGCGACCTCTTCGGGCCGTCCAGTACGGCCCATCGGAATCTTGGCGGTCATATAGCCCACTGCCTCACTACTGAGCTGGGACAGGATGTCGGTGGCGATGACCGCCGGCGTCACGCAGTTGACCAGGATACCGCGGGTGGCGACCTCTTTGGCCAGCGCCTTGGTGAAGCCGATGACCCAGGCCTTGGCCGTCGAATAGGCGGACATGTTGGGGTTGCCTTCCTTGCCCGAGATCGACGCGATGTTGACGATCCGGCCGCCGCCGCGTTCCAGCATGTGCGGCAGCGCCGCCTTGCAGCAGTAGAAGACGCCATCCAGGTCGATCGTCAGGATGCGACGCCACTCGTCTTCTGGGTACTCGGCAACAGGCGCCGAGAGACCCGCGATGCCAGCGTTGTTCACCAGGACGTCGAGCTGCCCTTCACGCGCCAGGATCGCCTGGACCGCCCGGCGCGAGCTGGCCGGGTCCGACACGTCCAGGCGCACGGAAAAGGCGCCTCCGCCCGCGTCGCAGATCCTGCGCGCATATTCCGCCGCGGCTGCTTCGTCCACGTCGGCGACCACCACACAGTCTCCATCTCGGGCAAGTCGCGACGCGATGGCGGCTCCGATTCCGCGTCCGGCGCCGGTCACCAGGCTCACACGCTTCGCGCGGTTCATCCGTCCTCCCCGTGGTTGGTCGGCGCAGTGCCCATCATGATGCGGAGCCTTCCGAAGCCGGCGCTGGACTGCGCTCACCGGGGATGGGCGCGTCCTGGCGCAGCAGCCCGTCGGCCTTGAGGTTTTGCCAGAGCTGCGCCGGGATGGGATGGTCGAGCGCTTGCAGATTCAGATGCACATGCTCGGGCCGCATCGGACCCGGGATGACCGACGCCACGGCCGCGTGGCCAAGCGGAAACTGGAGTGCAGCAGCCGCCAGCGGCACGCCAAAGCGATCGCAGACTGCCTGAATGCGGGTAACCCTGTCGATTTGCTCAGGCGTCGGCTCCTGGTAGTTGTAGCGTGCGCCGGGCACTGGTCCGGTCGCGAGCAAGCCCGAGTTGAAGACCGTCCCGATCACAATGCCTACGCCTCGCTCCACACAGGCTGGCAGCTCGCCGTCCAGCGCGCCTTGCTCCATCAACGTGTAGCGTCCTGCTACCAGAAAGAAGTCGACGTCGTCGAACAGGTCCAGGAACCGTGGGATCATGCCGAGAGGATTGATGCCGACCCCAATCGCGCGAATCAGCCCAGCCGAACGCAGCTCCTGAAGGGCCCGCCAGCCGCCCGTGACCAGCTGCGCCATGAGGGCATCCCAGCGGGCCTGCGGCGCGTGATAGCCGAGGTCCAGATCGTGAACGATGGCCAGGTCGATGCGGGGAAGACCCAGCCGCTGCAAACTGTCCTCGTAGGCGCGCAGTATGCCAGCGTAGGTGTAATCGAAGTGCACCTCGAACGTCAGGCCACCTCGTGGAGTGCGTTCCTCGAAGGCAGTCAAATCGCGCGGCGCGCGCAGAATGCGCCCGACTTTGGTCGAAAGGACGAACTCGCTGCCCGGCCGCTGGCGGAGCATGCGTCCGACGCGTAGCTCGCTCTGACCTCGACCGTACCAGGGCGCGGTATCGAAATACCGGACTCCGAGCTCCCAACTCGCCTCGAGCGTCGCGTGCGCTTCGTCGTCAGCGTTCGGTGCGGCCGACATACCGCCGATCGGCGCGCCGCCCAATCCGAGCTCGGTCAGCTGCACACCAGTCCGTCCCAGTGGTCGACGCGCTATAGTTTGGCGCCGCCCTGGCGCCTCCGGCTTACGCGATCCGCGCTCCAAATTGGCGGACGCAGACAGCCCGCGGACGGGTGGCTCTGAGGAGGTAACCGGAGGCGCAGTCATCTGGCAACCGATGCGTAAGCGAGCCCGAGCTGGTCGCACACCTCGTCCAGCTCGCGCGCGGTGAGCTCGTCGAGCGGATCCGACGGGGCTCGCACGCGCGCACTCCGAAACACGCCGCGCCGCCGAAGGAGCTCCTTGTGGATGGTGTGCCCCAGGCCGATACCGGTCGTCGCCATCCGCGCCAGCGGCACAATGTCGCGCGCGTGGATCGCCCGCGCGGTGCGCTCGTCGCCAGCTTGCCAGGCGTCCCAGATCTGCACGAACGCCTGGGGCTGCGTGGGCCAGGGCATCGTGCCAACGCCGCCGCGCCGCAACTCCTCGATGAGATACGTACCGCCCGCACCGCCGAAGACGGTCATCAGCTGGCCGGCTTGCGCAACCGCCTGTTGGACCCGCAGTGCCTGCGGCGGGCTCTCGACCTTGGCGTAGCGGACGCGCTCGCTGTCTTCGGCGATCTGAAGGATCAGCCCGGCCGGCACGGGCGTGGTCTGGGTGTCCTGGATGAAGACCGGCACGCCGACAGCATCCGAGATGGCTTTGAAGTAGGCCCGCGTCTCGGTGCCAGACGCCAGGCTGGGCGGCAGGCACATGACGGCCGAGGCGCCCAGGTCCGCCGCTTGACGGCTGTACAGCGCCGCGGTCAGATTGGCCTGGGCGCCGGTGTTGACTACCACCGGCACGCGTCCGCGGACCTGGTCGACGACGACAGTAATCAACCGCGCCCGCTCCGGCTCGGTGAGTTTCAAAATTTCGCTGCCAAGTGCCAGGCCGATGCCGTGCACTCCGGCGTCGATCACGAACTCGACTTCGCCCCGCAGGCCGTCCTCGTCGATCTGCTCGCGCTCGTCGAACGGTGTCAGCAGGATCGGGAAGATGCCGCGCATGCTCGGGCCAACCGAGCCCCGCTGATGCACGTGAGTCATCGGCTAATGTCCGGCCAGGGCCGGTTGCCGCTCGAGATCGAGCCGGTTGGAGTCGATCCAGTCCCACACGATGTCGTAGCCGAGGCCTGGCGTCTTAGGCAGCGTGATGTATCCGTCGGACTCTATCCGGTCGCACGTCTGGCGCAGGTACGGGTGCGGAGCGTCGTAATCCACATCTGGAGCGAATAGCCCTTTTTCGTAGTACTCGCTGGTGTCCTCACTGGTGGCACCCAGGACCTGCAGGTTCGCGAATCCAGCCATGTGAATCTCGCACCGCACCCCGTATGCCTCGCACACGATGGCAGTCTTGCGGGCGCCGGTGATGCCCCCCCGATTGCAGTCGACGCGGCTCATATCGGAAGCGCCGCGCAGGATCCAATCGGCGCGCGTGAAGACTCCACCCGCGGCGATTTCGGGCGACAGAATTGGGATGGTCAGCTCGCGCGCCAGACGCACGTAACTCTCAACGCGGTACTCCGGCATCGGATGCTCGTACCACAGAAAGTCGAGCCGCTCCAGCTCGCGGCCGACTCTGAAAGCCTCTTCAACCGTGTGATACGTGCCCCACGGGTCGTACATCAGCACGTAGTCTGGACCAACGGCCTCGCGCACCGCGCGGCAGGTGCGGATGTCCCAATCCACATTTGAGGGTCGACCGGGAGTGGGCTGGCGCGTGGCCGGATCCCAGAAGTAGTGCGGATGGATCTTGTAGGCCAGATAGCCCTCGCGTTTGCAGGCCAGGGCGTGCTCGGCGTACACCTCGGGCGACCCGAGATTCGGGTAGGTGCTGGCATACGCCTTCACTCGATCGCGCGCGCCGCCGAGCAACTTGTAGACCGGCAGGTTGAGCGCGCGGCCCGCCAGGTCCCACAGCATCATGTCGACCACGCTGGAAACGTTTTCAGGAATGTTGGCCACCCACAGCCACTTCCAGATCAGCTCGCGGTCCAGCGGGTCCTGGCCAGTGAGAAGCGTACGAAGGCGGCCCAGCAGCAATCGCTGATCGTCCATGCTCAAGCCTTCCTGGTCGCCGTGCGAGCCGCCTCCGAAGTAGTAGCCGCTCACGCCTGCATCAGTTTCGATGCTCGTCAGCGTCTGCACCAGGTCCTGGTGGGGCCGCGGCGTGCCGGCGCTGAAACGGTCGGCGAATGTCCTGAAGGCAACGATTTTGAGGTCGGTGATCTTCACGTTGTGCGACTCCTACGCATCCTTGAGCGCGCCGGCCGTCAAGCCGCGGACAAACTGCTTTTGCATCAGCATGAGAAAGATGAGAATGGGCACCGCCATCATGGTCGCGGCAGCGCCGATCACGTTGAACGACACGCCCATGGTCGTCATCTGGCGGACCAGACCAATGGTGGCGGTGTACTTGCTCTGGGTCTCGACAATGATAGACGCAAAGCCGTACTCGCCCCAAAACGCCATGAAGCCGAGCAGCGCCACGGTCAGGATACCGATCCTGGCCAGCGGCACCACAATCTGGAGCAGGACCTGCAGCAGCGACGCGCCGTCGATGCGGGCCGCCTCCTCCAGCTCGAGAGGGATGGTGCGAATGAAACCGCTCATCAGCCAGGTTGCCACGGGTACGTGGAACGCGGTGTACACCAGGACCAGCGCGTTGAGGTTGTCGTGCAGACCGAGGGCGGTGACGACGAAATAGATGGGTACAAACAGCGACGGTCCAGGAAACATCTGCCCGAGCAACAGCACGGTCAGTAGGATCATGCCACCCGGGAAGGCAAATCGGGCGAACCCGTAGCCGGCCAGGGTCCCGATGACGGTCGCCAGAATTGCCGGCAGGATGGACACGTACAAGCTGTTCAGAACCATCACATACCAGAACTGCAATTCGCGCGTCGTGGCCGCCCCGGCTTCCCCAGCAAAGAACGCCTGGTACACCTCCAGCGTCGGATGGAGGGGAATATATTGGGGCGGGATGGCGCGAGACGCGTAGGCGTCTTTGAACGAGGTATCCACCAACCAGGCGATGGGGAAGGCCAACACGACGAAGATGACCAGCCCAAGTGCCGTTGGCACGACGCCGCGCAGTGATTTGCGGACCCAGACAGCCCGTTCGGCACGGGCCAGTCGCGGGCGCGCGCTGGCAACGGCGGCGGGACCAAGGGTGACCTGGGTCATCGGTTCACCCCCCAGCTCCGTCGCAGCAGGAGCAAGTAGGCGATGCTCGCTGCGAGCAGTAGGATGAAGTTGATCACCGACAGAGCGGACGAGAGCCCGAAGCGGAACGAATTGAAGCCGACCGAGTAAATCCAGGTGGACAGGATCTGGCTGGCATCTGCCGGACCACCCTGGGTCGAGCCCCACACGGTGATCAGGTCGTTCATGTTCCAGATCAGCGCCAGAATCCCGACAACGGTCAACGAATACGTGAGCTCTGGCATGACGATGTAGCGGAACTTCTGCCAGCCGTTAGCCCCGTCGATGGTGGCGGCTTCTAGATAGCTGTTGGGAATACCCTGGACAGCTGCCGAAATGACCAGCGAGCCGAATGGCAGTAGGCGCCACACCGCCACCACGATGAGTGCCGGGATCACCAGCGACGGATCACCCAGCCAGGGAATGCCGCGCTCGATCAGGCCGGTGCGCTTGAGGACGTCGTTGATGACGCCCTCTTCGGCGCTGTACATCCAGCGCCAGGCGGCCACAGACACCACCGCCGGCAGCAACCAGGGAATCAGGATGCTCGCCCGCAGTAGGCGGTTGATGCTGTAGTTGAAACTCAGAAAGTAGCCGACAGCCAGGCCCAGCAGCATGGTCAACGCGGTGCCCAGAAACACCCATTCCGCGGTGTTGCGCACGACGGTCTCGAAGAGGGGGTCCGCCACGATGCGCTGGTATGACTGGAAGCCGACGAAGTCACTCCGGCCAACCAGCAGGCTGGTGTTGGTGAAGCTCAGGCGGACGACTTCAACGACCGGGTAGACGATGAACCCGAGCACCAGTAGCATCGCCGGCGTGACCAGTGCGTAGCCGAACAGATCGTGTTTGCGAATTCTCATTTCCCCTCCGCGGGTACGTCGGAGTGAGCCCGATTGGTTAGAAGTTGAACTCGTCGACAACCGCCTGAGCACGCTTGGCAGCGGCCGCCATTGCATCCTTGGGTGACATCTTGCCGAGTACCGCGCTCTGCATCGCGCTGTTGAGCGCCTTCTCGGCCTCGGCGAGCCCGGGAAAGGACGGCATCGGCTGTGCGCCGTCAAACATTTTGCCGGCCTTGTACAGGGCATACCAGTCGGCGTGAATCCGCTTGAAGGTTTCCGTCTCCCAGTTTTTCTTCAGCGCCGGGACGCGGCCTGAAATCTCAGAGCCGTCCCAGCCCACCTGAACCTCGGGCTGCGACCAGAAGTCGGCATATTTGAGCGCGGCGTCCTTTTGCTGAGAGGACTTGCTGATGAGGATGGCCGCTGTCGGCGTCAGAATGCTGGCCGCCGGCTTGGTGAAGCCAGTCGGCTTGGGCTGGCGTGGGAACAGCGTGCTGGCGACCGGAAAATCAGCCGGTGCGTTCAACCCGGTCTGAAATGCGCCGATGTACGACAGGGAGGCCCACATTGCCGCTTTTTCCTGGAAGAACAACGTGCCGGACGACGCGAAGTTGGTTTCGGTCACGCCCTGGGGCACGGACTTGTCCTGCACGAGATCGGTGTACAGTTGCAGCGCATCGATAAAGCCAGCATCGTTGATCATGACCTTTTTGCCGGTTTCGTCCAGCCACCGGCCGCCGTTGGCGTAGGCGATACCCTCAAAGGTGTTGGCGTCGTTGGTGTCCACCGCGACCGAGATGGTGATACCGGCGACGTCTGGCTTGGTGCACTTCTTGGCCGCCTCGCGCACCTCGTCCCAGGTTTCGGGCACTTTGGTGACGCCGGCGTCCTTGAACATCTGGGTGTTGTAAGCCAGAAACGTGCCCATGTCGACGTACATCGACGGCCCATAGAACTTGCCGTTGCTGACCGTCGCGTTCCAGATTTCGGGCACGAAGTTCGGCTGATTTCTGGAAGCGAACGACTTGTCGAGATCGTCGTAGGCGTCGATGATGCCGAGCGCGGCCAGGTCTGGGATGCTCTGACCGTCCATCAACAGAATGTCGGCAACCTTTTTGGCCTGGAACGCAGCCAGGATCTTTTCGCGCTTGGTGGACCAATCGTTGTCGGAGTATTCAATTTGGATGCCGGTGCGCTTGGTAAATTCGGCATCCCACTTTGGGAAGTAAAGGACTTCCTCATTTGAGCCGCCGAACTTCCAGACCACCAGCTTGCCCGTGCCCGAGCCTGTGGCAGGGGCGGTCTGCGCAGCCGCAGTTGGCGCGGCGACAGTTGGCGCGGCGGCGGCCGGTTTGGCGGTCGCGGCAGCTGCTGGCGCAGCGGCAGTTGGCTGGGCGGCCGCGGCTGGGGCAGCGGCAGTTGGCTGGGCGGCCGCGGCCGGGGCAGTGGTCGGAGCAGTCGCTGCAGGTGCCGAGGGGCTGCAGGCGGCCACCAAGCCCAGGCCAGCCGAAGCAGTCAATCCGAAGACGAACCTGCGCCGCGTGAAAAGCGTGCCGTCAGTCATGTGCCACTATCCCCTTGCGAAGTGTTCCAGATATGGAACGAGCGTTCTCTATCTGAGTGTGTGGAGGCTAGCCCAGTCGTTTGCGCCTGTCAAGCGGGCCCCTCAGCCGGGTGCAACCGGAAATGGTCCCCGGGCCCCGAGCGCGGGGGCCGTTGCTCCCGTGCCGCACTCTGCTCAGGGACGCGGTTGCGCCCTCAGCGGCCCGATCAGGGACCGAAGTCGGTTACACCCCTCAGCCGATTCTCTACGGTCTGTCAACCGACTGCCCTGTGACCCGCTGTAGCATGCCCATCAAGAGTTCCAGTGCTGGAACTCTGCTTCCCATGGCCACCGCCCCCCGCGTCATCCATGTCATCGATCTGCTTGCCAGGCGCGGGCCGCTCGGCGTACGGGCCATAAGTCAGGCTCTCCAGGTGCCGCTCGGTTCGGCGCATCGTTTGTTGCTGGACCTCGCCGGCGAGTCGGTGGTGGAGCGTACGGCGAGCGGCGAATGGGAGCTGTCATACCGCTTGCTGGAGATCGTGGGCGTGCAGCTCGAGCGCGTCCAGCTGCCCCGGCTGGTGCGCCCGGTCCTCGAGGAACTGGCTTCGGACACTCGCGAGACCGCCTTCCTGGCTGTTCCCAGCCGTGACGAGATCGTTTACATGGACAAGGTCCAGACCGATCTCCAGCTCCAGCTGAATGCCGAGCTTGGTACCCGCCGGCCAATGCACTGCACCGGACTGGGCAAGGCAATGCTGGCGTTTCTGCCAAAAGCCCAGCAGGAAAAGTTCCTGGCCGGCAGCGAGTTCCGCGCGTTTACCCCGCACACCATCACCGACCCGATGATGCTGCGTCTAGAGCTGGGGCGCATTCGCGAGCGCGGCTACGCGCTCGACCATGAGGAGATCATCCTCGGCGTCCACTGCATCGCGGTGCCGATTCGGAATTTCGCTGGCCACGCGGTCGGGGCGATCAGCATCGCCGGAACGTCGACCAAGGTCGAGGGCCAGCGCCTGGAGGTGCTAGCGGAACGGATCAAGACGGCCGGCGACTATCTCAGCCGGCGCCTCGGCTTTCTTGTCGGCGAGCAGCAAAAGAGTTGACGTAGGATCAGTTCTGGCGCCGGAAATCGCCCTGCTGTTGCACGTCAGGGCCGGTGTCCGGCAGGGTCGAGGCTGGCAAGACCAGTTCTGGAGTCGGATTCATAACGTGAGGGTGCCCCTGTACCAGCTGCGCAAGCGCTTGCCTATCCTCGCGTGACTTCGACGCACCGACGGTGCATCGCCATGCCACGTTTGACACGTGACATGGTCGCTGCTACAAAGGCAAGCGCTTGACTGAGCAGCAGGAGACGGGTCATCCATAGTAACACGATGGGGTAATCCTCACGTTCTGGCGTTGATTGCGGGGGAAGAGTTCCCTTTGAGAGCCGTAGGGGAGGCGAAGTTTCACCATGCAGTGGAAACTCACCAGCCGCCGGGAGTTCCTAAAACTATCGGGTGCGGGCGCAGCTCTGACACTTCTGGCCGTCACGGGCCCGCCAACCGCCGCGGCTGCACCAGCTTCGGCGCAGGCCGGTCAACTCAGAGATGTGCCGCGGAACCGGACGCTCGTTATGGCTGGCCTCGGCGGCGAAATGCCCGGGTTTCACCGACGCCGACAATTACAACATCTGGGTGCCGGGCTTTTCGCGCGCAGGGTACTCGAACGTCGCTGCTCAGCCGCTCTTCTACTACAACATGATGAAGGACGAATTCATCTACTGGAACGGAGAGAGCTACCAGTACAACCAGGAGTTTACTGAGGTCGCGGTCAAGATCCGCAATGGCGTTGCCTGGAGCGACGGCACGCCTTTCACGTCGAACGACATCGCGTTCACCATCAACACCCACCTGGTTACACCCGAGCTGACGCTGGCGGGCGACCTCAAGAAGCGCGTCAAGAGTGTCACCGTCGTCGACGATCAGAACTTTACCGTTGCTCTGAACGATCGCGATCCGCAATTCGTGTTCGACATCTTTACGTTCCGTGCCGACGTCGGGCTGCACATCATGCCCCAGCACGTGTGGCAGGGTCAGGATGCGAAGACGTTCAAGTTCTACGATCCCGACAAGGGCTGGCCCATTGGCACCGGGCCGTACAGACTGGTTGGCGCCACGATCCAGCAGAAGATCTGGGACCTGGATCCGAACTGGTGGGCGGCGCAAACCGGCTTCCAGCCCTTGCCGAAGCCCGAGCGGCTGATCTTCCTCCCAGGCATGAACGAGATCACCATGGCACAGCTGTTGGTGACAAACGAGATCGACCAGGCGTTCTCGCTGACACCAGGCAACATGAAGCTGGTGCAATCTCAGAATCCTAAAATCATTACCAGCAACGACAAGCCACCGTATGGGTATATGGACTGGTGGCCGATCGGGTTGGGACTGAACCACGATGTCCCACCGTTCGGCGACAAAGACATCCGCTGGGCCTTGAGCTACGCCATCAATCGCGACCAGATCGTCAAGTTCGGTTTTTCTGGATTCACCTCCACGTCCGCGCTGCCCTTCCCACCGTACCCGGGCATGCTGCCCTTTTTCGACAGCGTCAAGGACCTCCTCCAGAAATACGACACGTTGAGGTACGACCTCAACATGAGCGACCAGCTCATGACTGGCAAGGGCTACGCGAAAGACTCCGACGGGATGTGGCAGAAGGACGGCCAGCGCATCACCTTCGACATCATTACCTTCCCTCAGCATCCGTCGTGCACACCCACGGTTCCGATTGTCACCGAACAACTCCGCCAGGCCGGCTTCGACGCCACGTTCTCCTTGCCGGCGGACTTCGCCGCACGGCCACGTACCGGCCAGGCAGCGGCCTTCGTCTGGGGCCACGGCGGTAGCATGCGCGATCCGTGGAAGACGATGGACTTCCTTTACCACATCAATAAGTACAAGCCGACAGGGACGGACAACCTTGGATTCGGGCTGTACCGCTGGCGAAATCAGCCGTTCAGTGATCTGGTCGATCAGATGGGCCAGCTCCAATACGACGACCCGAAGATGAAGGAGCTGTTCCATCAGGCGATGGAGATCTGGCTCGCTGAGCTGCCGGATCCGCAGCTCGTCCAGACGGTGATCGCCGTGCCGATGAACACCAGCTACTGGACCAACTGGCCGAGCGCACAGAACTACTACATCCACGAAGGATTCTGGCATCGCACCGCGGCGCTCCAGGTCCAGGGGCTCCAGCCAGTCGCGGCCTGAGAACCGATGAGCGCGGGATACCTGCTGCGGCGGGTCGTGGTCTTCTTTCTCGTGATGTGGGCGGCCATGACGCTGATCTTTTTCTTGCCCCAAGCTCGCGCCGGGGCGCGATCCAATTCAGGATCGCATGGCCATGATGGCAGCCAGTGGCGGCGCGAATTCAGCCAATATCGCCGACATGGTCAAGGCCTACCAGGCTAACTTCGGCCTGGACCAACCGCTGTATGTTCAGTACGTCAGGTACCTGGGCAACATTGTCCGGCTGGACTTCAACTACTCACTCGCACAGTATCCCGCCAGAGTCATCGACCTCATCACAATCTCGCTGCCCTGGACGATCGGTCTGCTCACGATGACGACGCTGATATCGTTCGGCCTGGGTAGCCTGCTTGGCGGCCTGCTCGCCTGGCCGAGGGCACCGCGCTGGCTGCGCTACCTGATCCCGCCACTGGTGACGTTGTCGGCTATTCCATACTTCCTGCTCGGGATCATCTTAGTGTACGTCTTCGCCTTCGTCCTCAAGGTGTTTCCGCTAGGCGGCGGCTCTGCGTTCGGCGTCATGCCGACCGTCAGCCTCGCCTACTACTACGTAGACATCCTGTACCACTCGATCCTGCCGTCGCTGTCGATTGTCGCCGCCGCCCTCGGCTTCTGGGCACTGGCGATGCGCGGCATGATGGTCACGACAATGGGCGAAGACTACATGATTCTGGCCGAAGCCAAAGGCTTGCCCGCACGACGCATCTTCTTCTGGTATGGCATGCGCAACGCACTGCTGCCGCAGACGACGTCTCTGGCGCTCTCCTTGGGCCACCTGGTAAGCGGCGCGCTCCTGGTCGAAATCATCTTTCGGTACCCGGGCATGGGCACCCTGCTGTACCGGGCCGTGACTGCCTTCGATTACTTCACCATCTATGGCGTGGTCTACTTCGATTACTTCACCATCTATGGCGTGGTCTACTTCATCGTCGTGGGCATCTGTCTGGCGACGCTGCTGTTGGACGTCATCTACCCGCTGCTCGACCCCCGCATTCGTTATCAGCGGGCCTGACTCGGCTATGGCAGTCACTACATCGGCTACCACGCTCGTCGTCGCCAGGGTTCCCGACCAGAGCCGCTTGCGCAGCGTGCTCGGCTATCTGCAACGAAATCCGCAACTGGTTGCTGGTTTGTTGATGCTCGGCGCGCTTGTCCTGTTCTGGACGCTCGGCTCCGTGCTGGTGAACGTCAAAACGGCCAGGCCACTCTCAGCCCAGCCGGAGTTGGAACCTTCCTTCGAGTATCCACTGGGCACCGACACTGCCGGTCGCAACATCTTGGCAGCCATGATCGTCGGGACACCGATCACCCTGCGGATCGGACTGATCGCGGCGACCATCGGCATCGCCATTGGCATTGTGCTCGGCTTCAGCGCGGGGTACTTCGGTGGCACCGTCGATACCGTGATCCGCGGCATTACCGACACGATTCTGCCTATCCCGGCTCTGGCGGTGCTCGTCGTGATCGCGTCGCTGCTGACAAAAGCGCTGACACCCGACTCGATGGGGTTGATTGTCGCTTCGCTGGCCTGGATGTCGCCGACCCGCACGATACGCGCTCAAGTGCTGACGATGCGCGAACGAGCCTACATCGAAGTCGCTCGGTTGTGCGGACTGGGTGGACCGGAGATCGTCGTCCGCGAACTGGTGCCCAACCTGCTGCCATATCTCGGCGCCAGCTTCGTCAGCGCGGTGGGAGGCTCGATCCTGGCCGCCATCGGACTGGAGGCGTTGGGTCTCGGCCCGCAGAACGAGCCGACGATGGGAATGACCATCTTCTGGGCGAACTACAACGGTGCCATCATCCGGGGCATGTGGTGGTGGTGGGGACCGCCCATCTTCGTCATTGTGTTCTTGTTCGTCGGGCTATTTCTGGTATCCGCCGGGCTGGACGAAATTGCCAACCCGAGACTGCGGACGCGGGTGTGACTGCCGAGGTTCTCCGCGTGCAGGACCTGCGGGTCAGGTACCACACGCCACGCGGCACGGTGAAAGCCGTCGAAGACGTCAGCTTCAGCCTGCGACAGGGTGAGAAGCTCGGCCTGGTGGGAGAATCCGGATCAGGCAAGTCCACCATTGCGCTGGCGTTGATGCGGCTGATCAGGCGGCCCGGCCGGATCGAAAGTGGACAAATTCTGCTCGGCGACAGTGACCTGCTCGCGCTTTCCGATGAGCAGATGCGGCTGACCCGCTTCGCCAGAATCTCACTGGTGCCGCAGGGAGCGATGAATTCGCTCAATCCAGTTATGCGCATCAAGCATCAGATCGGCGACACGATCCGCGCGCATGACCCGCGATCCGTCCCTCAGGACGCCGACGCGCGCATCGCCGAATTGATGGAGTGGGTCGGACTCCGCAAGGGCGTCGCGAACATGTACCCACACGAGCTGAGCGGTGGGATGAAGCAGCGCGTCTGCATCGCCATGGGCATTTGCTTGCGCCCACAGGTCATCATCGCCGACGAGCCAACGAGCGCTCTCGACGTCGTGGTCCAACGACAGGTGATGGATACGCTGGACGCCGTGCAGGCTCAGCTCGGGGCGGCGGTGATCCTGGTCGGACACGATATGGGCCTGATGGCCCAATTCGCCGACCGCATCGCGGTCATGTATGCCGGCCGGCTGGTCGAAATCGGCCCGATCGAGCAGGTCTTCGAAGAGTCGCTTCACCCATACACGCGGTTGCTGATCGCTACCCTGCCGTCGCTTGAAGTCCGCAGCGCGTTTCGAGGGATCCCGGGCATCGCGGCGTCGCCACTGGATCCGCCGACCGGCTGTACATTCCACCCCCGCTGCCCGTGGGCTATCGATCGCTGTTCGGACGAGTCGCCAGCGTACCGGGAGGCACGCCCAGGTCGGTGGGCCGCCTGCCATCTTGTAGCGTGACGCCGCTGCTGGAGGTCCGCGACGCGGGCAAAGTCTTCAACGCGGGTGGATTCCTTCGCAAGAAACACCACGTGGCTGTTGAGCACGTCTCCTTTGCAATCAGCGCTGACCGGCCGTCGATCACCGCTATTGCCGGCGAGAGCGGGAGTGGCAAGACGACACTGGCGCGCTTAATCCTTGGCATCGTCAAGCCGTCGAGCGGCGAGATTCTGTACAGCGGCAAGCCCGTTGGGAGCATGGATCGCGGTGAGTGGCGGACGTTTCGTCGCGAGGTGCAAGCCATATTCCAGGACCCGTTCGAGGTGTACAACCCGTTCTACAAAGTGGACCACACGCTGGTCCTGTCAGTCCGGAAGTTTGGTCTGGCGAAGTCCAGGCGCGAAGGCCAAGAACTCATTGAGCAAGCCCTCCGCACGGTCGGCTTACGGCCGGAGGAGACGCTCGGCCGGTATCCGCATCAATTGTCGGGTGGGCAGCGCCAGCGGGTCATGGTTGCTCGGGCGCTCCTGCTCAAGCCGCGCATCATCGTCGCCGACGAGCCGGTGTCGATGGTCGACGCGTCGCTGCGGGCGACCATCCTGGAAAGTCTGCTCAAGCTGTATACCGATCTCGGCATCTCGTTGGTCTACATCACGCATGATCTGACAACTGCCTATCAGCTGAGTGGCAACATCATCACTCTCTACCAGGGGGCCATGGCCGAAGTCGGAGACGTCGAGCGAGTGATAAAGGCGCCCCAGCATCCCTATACACGCCTGCTGGTGGGCTCCATCCCGGTGCCGAATCCGAAGTTGCGCCGCGATAAACTCGATGTCTCGCAGGACGAGCCCGGCGTCGGGGACAGGGGCTGCCACTTCGCGAACCGCTGCCCGCACGTCACCACTCAATGCCGTGAGAGTGCGCCGCCACTTTATCTCACTGAGCCGAAGCGGGCCACTGCCTGCTACCTGTACAAGGCCTTGCCGTCGATCCAGTCGACCGAGTTAGTCACGCTTTTACAGTAGGGACTAGGACATGAAGCTTCAGGGCAAAGTCGCATTGATCACCGGCGGTGGCGGCGGCATCGGTGGCGCTCAGGCGCGTTTGTTTGCTCGCGAGGGCGCGGCGGTGTGCGTGACAGACCTCTTTCCCGAC
>JBPCIO010000148.1:0-10075 GCA_051006215.1 Chloroflexota bacterium | reverse complement strand
CGTCTACGCTGGGTGCCTCGGCCAACCCGCTCAGCCGCGCAAGATAGGCGCGTGCGTCTTGAGCCGAGGTACCCGTCACCGCCCGCTTGATAGCGTCAGCGTCCACTGAGCTCTCCAGCACGCCGCGTGCGTCACAGCGGAGCACCACTTTGTGGCCGTCGACCTTCAACACACCAGGCGTCTCAACCGTTGCCGGTCCACTCAGCAGCATTCCAGAACCGCCGCCCACTTCGAGAACTTTGCCGACCAGGTCGTTGTACGCGAGATTCTGGAACATCGTGCCAGACACGGTCGCCGTGAGCCGCCCTGTCAGTTGATCGCTCTCCGCGCCCACGTCCTGGTCAAAACTTTCTGCCTTGCTTTCGACCGACACCGAACTGTCTGGCAATGTTTGTTCGGGACCAGCCTTCTGCCGCAATTGCACCAGCCCCTTGTCCCGCGCGGCCTGTTTGAGCTTCTCGTCGAGTGCTTTTCGATCCTCTTCAGCCACCACTTTGGCCAGCTTGTCCGTGCCGCCGGATGTCGGGCGTTGGTTGGTGACATCCAGTTGATCGAAACCGCTGCCGTCAAACATCGAGATCTGGGCCGGCCCAATGTTGCCCGCCGTGCCAGGATCGACCGCCGTGATCCCGATACGCACCGGCACTTTCGGAGGTACGGCCAGATCCTGGTCGGTCACGAATTTTGGACCACCATCCACTCGAACCGTAGACCCCTTGGGTAAGGTGAAACGCGCATCGCGTTGACTGGTCACGAGCGCCTCACCATGCGCCTTGTTCTGGCCGATCGTGCGGTCAGATGGTATGGCCAGGCTGTCCGACACATCGACTTGGAGCGTCTGCAAGCTGCCCGGCAATGTGGCGGTTGATGCATCCGCAGCCTTTGCATCAGGATCGATCGTGATGTCGACAGATCGGCTGACGTTGCGGGTCTGCGGCACCAGCGTGACATGCATCTGGGGGTAGGCAACCAACACGCCAGCCGCAGCGACAGCCAGCACCGCGATGAAACTCAACAGCGACAATATGCTCGGCAGAGAGATCCAGTCGGGCAGGACGATGCGCGGCGGTCGCTGGCCGGGTCGAAGCATGAGGTGCTTGAGGCTGCGCAGCCCGCGACGAGTCTGAAAACCCTCTTGATCAGCCAGACGTCGGCGCCCCGAATCCTGCGTAACGAGGATGGTTTCTGAGGACATCTCGTTGGCGACCCGCGCCAGCATGCGGAACTCCAAAGGCGTGCGCAGCACCGATGACCGTCGCGGGATGACCAGGTAGATCTCTTCCGCGCTGCTCGATTCCAGCTTCGAGCGGATGGTGCCCAGGTCATCGTCCGCGTCAAGAAAGACCAACTCCTGCGAGCGTGGGGCGATCCTGGCGCGTCTGAAGAGCATCTGGCGGCAGTCCTCAGTCCATCTGCAGGGCGTTGTCGACGACGGTGAACGCGTGTTGCAATGCCACGTCTAATTTTGCAGGCTGTGTGCCGCCGCCCGTAGCAAACTCGGGCCGACCGCCGCCTCCGCCGCCTGCCTGCCCGGCGACCTGCTTCACCACGTCGCCGGCTTTGATGCGTGCGGTCAGGTCCTTTGTCACGCCAACCACGAACTGGATCTTGCCGTCGTCGACGCTGCCCAACACGACCACACCTGAGACGAGCTCGTGACGAATGGCGTCTACCAGACGCTCGAGGTCGTCTCGGCTGGCGTGTTCGGCTGCCTCCGCCACAACCTTGATACCCCGCACGTCGCGGGCATGCGCAGCGAGCATAGCGGCTGCGTCGTTGGCATTGCGCTGTTGACGCCGCTGCACGTCCCGCCGCAACCCGTCAATCTCCTGAAACAGGGCGTCCAGGCGGCCCTCCACCTCCTCGGCACTATGGGCGCCAACCCGTTCGGCCAGGGTCTCCAGTAGCCTCAGCCTGGCCTGCAGGTAGGCCAGTGCTGCTCGTCCGGCGTACGCAACGATGCGGCGCTTGCCCGAACCTATGCCTGACTCGCTGGCGATGACGACCGCGCCAAGCTCACCCGAGTGATGAGTGTGCGTGCCTCCACACAGTTCGCGTGAATACTCCCCGATCGAGACGACTCGTACCTGGTCCCCGTACTTTTCACCAAACATCATGATGGCACCCAGTTGCCGCGCCTGGTGCATGGGCATGATCTCCCAGTGGACTGGCAGGTCGTCCATGCCGCGATCGTTGATGATGCTTGTGACTTCCTGGAGTTGATCGCGGTCGAGCGCGTGCGAGTAGTTGAAGTCGAAGCGCAGTTGGTCGGCACCGACATACGAGCCTTGCTGACTGGTGCCCTCGCCAAGGACATCCTTGAGCGCGCGGTGCAACAGGTGCGTGGCCGTGTGGTGGCGGCGGGATCGGTCACGCACGCCTGCATTTACCTCGGCCCGCGCAAGCTCGCCCATGCGCACCACGCCTTCATGGATGCGGCCGTAGTGGACGATGTGGCCGGCGGCGTCGAACTGCGTGTCATCTACGACAAACAGCCCCCCCGGAGTACGTATCCAGCCGACGTCACCTTCCTGGCCGCCGCCCTTTGGATAGAACGGTGATGCCTCGAGCACCAAGCGCGCGGCACGGCCGGACCCCAGCTCCGGGGCCCAATCGCCGTCGGATGTGACGGCCAACACTCTGGCCTCGGTCTGGGTGTCGGTCCACGCCAGAAAATCGGTCTTGGGCAGATCACCGAACTCGGCATCTCCGGCACGCTGATCGAGGGCGAAGCGGCCACCCGACCGTGCTCGGTCGCGCTCATGCGACAGTGCCGCCTCAAAACCGACTCGATCGAGCTCGAAGCCCTGCTCGCGGAGCATCTCCTCGGTGAGCTCTACCGGAAATCCATGGGTCTGGTACAGGTCGAACGCGCGCTCGCCGCTGATCAGTGTGACTCCAGCCGATCGCGCTTCAGATACCAGGCGCTCGATCTGCAGCGATCCTGACTGAAGCGTGCGGCCGAACAGTTCCTCCTCGTCGGTCAGGACGTGCGAGATCCGAGCGGCATCGCTGACCAGATCCGGGTAGTTGGCCCCCATACGGTCGACTACCGCATCCACGAGATCGACTACGAAGGGACGGTCTATGCCCAGGCTCCGCCCGTACCGTATGGCGCGCCGCACGATGCGCCGCAGGACGTACTCGCGGCCACCGGTGCCGGGCACCACCCCATCCAGGGCAAGCAGCGTCATTCCTCGGGCGTGATCGGCCAGCACACGCAGGGCGAAGTCGACGCTCGGATCGCGGCCGTACTCGACGGTGGCGATGCGCTCGGCGGCCTGGAGGATGGGCTGGAACAGGTCCGTGTCGTAGATAGACCGCAGGCCAAGCGCTACGACAGAAGCCCGCTCCAGCCCCATACCCGTATCGACGTTCCTGGCGGGCAGCGGGGTACGCAGTCCCTGGTCGTTCTGATTGAACTGCATGAAGACGAGGTTCCAGAACTCGAGGCGGCCACACTCGCAGCCTGGCGGGTCGTCCGGAAATCCACACCCAAAGCCAGGGCCCTGAGCGTAGTAGAGCTCGGTGTTCGGTCCGCATGGTCCACTCTTGCCGGGCGGTCCCCACCAGTTGTGTTCGTCGCCGAATCGCTTGATGCGATCCTGGGGGAGCCCCGCTTCGAGCCAGATCTCGTTCGCCTCGTCGTCAGAGTCGTGGATGGTGATCCATAGACGCTCCTGGTCGAGCCCCAGCCTGCTGGTCGAGAACTCGAGCGCCCACGGGATGACTTCGGCCTTGAAATAGGCACCTATCGAGAAATTACCCAGCATCTCGAAGAACGTGAGATGACTGCGGTCGCCGACTTCGTCGATGTCGGAGGTGCGAAAGCACTTCTGAATGGACACGTAGCGCTGGTGGGGCAGGCGTTCCTTCCCCAAAAACACGGGCACGAACTGCTGCATCCCAGCCGTCGTCAGCAGGACCGTGGGATCGTTGTACGGAATCAGACTGGACGAAGGCTGCAGATGCCCGCCCCTGGCCAGCCAGAACTGGACAAAGTCCGCACGGATCTCGTCACTTGAGCGTGGAGGCATGACGTAGTTCAAACGATGCTAGCGCGTCAGGGCGCCCGCGCCTCAGGCGAATAGAGGCAGCTGGCGTTCGCGACCGACGTTGCTGGTCCAGCGCAGGGTCGAGCGGCGATGCTGGGCCGGCTTGAGCGGAACGTGGCCGAGGCCGTGTCGCTTCAGTATTCGGCTAACTGTCTGGAGTGCGTGTTTGGGCGAATTGTTGTGCTCGCTGAGGTGCGCCAGCCACACCGCGCGGGGCGCCCGGTCACCGCAGCTGGCAATGGCCTCGGCTGCCGCGGCATTGGACAGGTGGCCGTATGTGCCCGAAACACGACGCTTCAGGAAGTGAGGGTAGGTGCCGTTCTCGAGCAGGTGCGGGTCATAGTTCGCCTCGAGCACCAGCAGGTCCACGTCGCGGAAGTGCCTGGCCACGTTATAGGGCACCCAACCCAGATCGGTCGTGATGCACGCCCGCCCGGTGCCGGTCTCGAATCGGAATCCGAGCGGCTCGCGACAGTCGTGCGGCACGGCGAACGGTTGGACGTCCATCTGGCCGATCGGCAACGTCTTGCCGGACTGCAGAGGCCGAGCTAGCGAACGGTCGGACAGGTCGAGCGCGGCGAGCGTCCCGAGTGACGCATAAATGGGTACCCGGTGCTGCCGCGAAAAGTAACGCGCCGAACGACTGTGGTCACCATGAGCGTGCGTGAGCAGAATTCCGGCCACGCCCGAAGGGTCTGAGCCGACCGACTCCAGGAACTGCATGACCTGTTGGTACGGCCGGCCGCATTCGACCAGTAGCGTAGTGCCTTCACTCTCGACCAGGTAGCAGTTTCCGTCGCTGCCTGAGGCAAAGGACCACACCCGCATGCGTGGCTCGATCTTACTGCGCACAGGCGCTTGACCGGAAGGGGGCTAGTGGTCGAAGTAGTCTCGGAGCTTCTTTGAGCGGGTGGGGTGGCGCAGCTTGCGTAGCGCTTTGGCTTCGATCTGACGAATCCGCTCGCGGGTGACGCCGAACTCTTTGCCGACTTCTTCGAGCGTACGCTGGCGTCCGTCCTCGAGGCCGAAGCGGAGCTGCAGGACTCGCCGCTCACGGCTGGACAGGGAGTCGAGGACGTCATCCATCTGTTCCTTCAGCATCTGCCGCGTGGCCACGTCGACTGGGCTGAGCGAGGATTCGTCGGGCACGAAATCGCCGAGATGACTATCATCCTCCGAGCCAACCGGGATCTCGAGCGACACCGGCTCCTGGGCCGCCTTCCTGATCTCCCGCACCCGTTCCGCGGCGAGATCCAACTCAGCCGCGAGCTCCTCGTCCGCGGGGTCGCGCCCGATGTCCTGCTCGAGCCGCCGCGAAATTCGGGACAGCTTGTTGATTGTCTCGACCATGTGTACGGGGATGCGAATGGTGCGCGCCTGATCGGCGATGGCGCGGGTAATGGCCTGTCGGATCCACCACGTGGCGTACGTGCTGAACTTGTAGCCCTTGCGGAATTCGAACTTTTCGACCGCCCGCATCAGCCCGATATTGCCCTCCTGGATCAGGTCCAGCAGCGACATGCCGCGGCCGGCGTACTTTTTGGCCACCGACACGACCAGCCGCAAATTGGACTCGATCAGGTCGCGGCGGGCTTTTATCGACGCGTACTCCACCTGCTCGAGGGCATCGTCGAGCACATCCGGATCGGCCGAGCCCATGCAATCCGACTCGAACGCGCTGACCTGAGGCAGCTCCCCGTCACACGCATTGTCAGCGGACCAGCGCAGAAGCTCGGGGGGCAGAATATGGCTGATCATCGAGGCGGCGACCAGTCCCCGTTCTGTTACGTCGAGTGGGGCTTCCGCCAGCTCAGCCACTCGACGTAGGTGTTCGGCGTCAATATCGGCGAGTCGCGCCGAGCGCACCAACGCGTCCCAGGCACCGGCAGAGGGGGTGTCGACGCGCGCATCCGCTAGCGCAAACCGGTACACCGCGCACAATCGGCGATAGAGGTCACTGTAAATCGCTCGCACGCTCGGCGACCCGCCCGCCTCGGCATCGCGGCGGATGACCAGATGCAGAAACGTGCCAGCTTCCATAGCCCTGGCCAGACGCTTTTCCCCGTCCCAGGTGAGTAGCGGCACGGCGCCAATCTCGCGCAAGTACATGCGCACCTGGTCTTCGGAGGCATCCCCAGCCTCGACTCGCAGAGGAGCAGCAACCGTCGGCTCGTTGTCCTCAAGAACCTCGATCTCTGCGAGCGCAGCGGGTGGCGGTCCGTTGAGCCAGGCGCTGTTCAGCGCTGTCCGCCCGATCTGGACGGAACCGCTGTCGCCCCTATCGGGCTCTCCGGATGCGACAGACTTGGCTCTGGTGGTCACCTGCTGCCTGCACCTTCGCGCTCAGGGGGAAGCTGCCGAGCCACATCGCCCATTGCATGACGCACGTTGTCGAGTAGCGTGGCGGCCTCCTCCAAATCGATGGCGCCCTCTCTCATCAAGGCGCTGACGTGGATACGTTCAGCTTCGAGTTTCTTTTCTCGGATGTGCAACCGCTTCAGCTCAATCCCGTCGAGAAGCTTGTCCGACGGAAGCAGCTCGACTTCAGCGAGGCGTTGGCGTGCCCGGTCTGCGTATGGTTTCAGGTCAGCGGAGATTTCGCCGCCAAGCGTGTGGTACAGCTCCCGGCTCTCAGGCAGCATGAAGTCGATCGGTCCGTTGAGCGGCGGCAGGCCGGGCACCTCTCGGAGCCGCATGAGAAGTGCGAGCAAATAGTCGTCGTCGGTATCCCCAGGCACGTCGCGGACCTCGGGTGTTGCAGGCGCCTGTGGAAGTGTCGGTGAGCTGGGCTGGCGTTTGGACCTCAGCAGGCGCCGGACCGCAGCGGGTTCAACGTTGAGTCGAGCGGCGACCTCGTTGGTGTAGTGGTCCTGTTCGATAGGGCTAGCTATGCCGGCCAGAACCGCCGCGATTTCCTCCGCAGCGGCGGCTTTGCCCTGCGCGGTCTTCAGGTCATGGCGTGCCTCCAGTTGTTGAAGCACGAAGTCGACAACTGGCGTCGCGGCGTGAACCAGGCCCGGCCAGGCGCGCGGATCAGACCGAATCAAGTCGTCGGGGTCTTTCGCGTTGGGCAGCGCGAGGATGCGCAGACGAACCGACCGATCTGCCACAAAACGTTGCTGCCGGCGGTTTGGACCGACGACGGGAGTCAGACCCGAGCGGAGGCTTTCGTCGGCCACCTGAAGGGCACGCCACGTGGCGGCGTTGCCGGCTGCATCGGCATCGAGGGCCAGGACAATTTCTGTGACATGCCGCTGCAGCAGCCGCAGGTGACGGTCGGTAACAGCCGTGCCCAGCGTGGCCACCACGTTGCGGTAGCCATGCTGGTGCGCCATGGCGGCATCCATGTACCCCTCGACGATTACCACCTGGCGTTCCTGAGCCAAAGACTTGCGGGCCAGGTCAAAGGCGAACAGGGTCTCGTGCTTGTGAAACAGGAGGGTGTCTCGTGAGTTGAGGTACTTCGGTGTGACACCATCCTCCAGTGAACGCCCGCCGAAGGCGATGGTGCGTCCCTGACCGTCACGAATTGGAAAGACCACCCGCTCACGGAAGAAATCGAACTGGCGGCCATCGTCGGTTATACCGATCACGCCAGCTGCTTGCAGCTCCTGCTCTGAAAATCCATCGTGCTCTAGGTAACCCAGCAGCCCGTTGCCGGCTGGCGCGTAGCCCATGCCAAAGCTGTGTAGCGTCTCGTCCACCAGGCCCCTGCCTGCCAGGTAGGCGCGGGCTCGGCCGCCACCCGCGCCCCACAAGAGCCCCTGGTAATAGGTCCGGGCACGCTCGAGGATCGTGAACAACCGGCGAGCCTGGTCGTCGGCGTCGGGGTCACGGCGTTCGGGTAGGGTAACCCCGGCTAGATTGGCGAGGGAGCGCAGCGCCTCGCCGAACTCGAGGTGCTCGCGTTCCATGAGCCAGTCGAAGGCTGTGCCACTCTTGCCACACCCGAAGCAGTGCCACGACTGTGTCTGTGGTCGCACGTAGAACGAAGGCGTTTTCTCGGCGTGGAACGGACACAGTCCGCGGAAGTGCGAGCCGGCGCGTTTCAACGCAACCGTGCGGCCGATCAGGTCGACCAGGTCGATGCGTGCCTTTATGTCGTCGGTGACGCTGCTCACACGCGTTCTGTCAAACGGTATGCCGGCCCGGTGTAGGGGGCAAGGGCCCCGGGCACGGCTTGCAGCAGGCGAAGACAGCACTGCCCATGGCCCGGGCACGTAGCACTTCTCGAATACCTGGATAGCGTATCGGTCGGTCATACCGGCGATGTAGTCGGCTACTCTGCGCTGAGTCGGGTCGTTGCGTGGATTATGGCGCAACTCGGCGGGCAGATCTTGGGGATGCGCGCAGAAGTACTCGAAGAGTTTGTGCACCAGAAAATCTGTCTTGGGGTCGTCTTCCTTGGCCACCGAGTCCGTGTACACGCGGCTGAACATGAACTCGCGCAGCTCGTCCACGATCTCGAGCACGGGCGCACTCATGCCGATCGCCACCCCATTGCCTACGGCGTCTTGCCAGGCGTTCGCTTCGCCGGTCGCAACCCGCCAGTTGAAGTCCACGACATCGGTCACAAAAGCCGTGATTCGCGAGCCCGAGGTCGTGCCAAAGACCGCGTTGGCGTGTTCGGGCAAGTCCTCAACAGAGATGACCCCCGCCCGAATGGCATCGTCGATATCGTGGTTGAGATACGCCAGGCTGTCGGCGATCTTGACGATCTGGCCTTCCAGGGTTCTGGCAATGCCCCACCCCTCGGCCGAAATACTCTCGCGCAGCTTCGAGTGCTTCAGGATACCGTCGCGAACTTCTTGGGTGAGATTTAGCCCCTGGCCGTCCTTTTCGAGTATCTCGACGATGCGCACGCTCTGCTCATTGTGCCGAAAGCCGCCCGACAGACAGGCTCCCAGGGCGTACTCGCCCGCATGCCCGAACGGTGTATGGCCAAGGTCGTGTCCGAGTGCGGTGGCTTCGGTCAGATCCTCGTTGAGGTTCAGGCCGCGGGCAATTGAGCGTGCAACCTGCATGACTTCCATCGTGTGGGTAAGGCGGGTGCGGTAGTGATCGCCGAGCGGCGCGATGAAGACCTGGGTCTTGTGCTTGAGTCGACGGAACGCCTTGGAGTGAATGATGCGGTCGCGGTCGATCTGGTATGCCGTCCGCATCGGATCCGGCTCTTCCGGCCGATCGCGATCCGGACTTTCACGCGAACGGGCAGCGAACTTCGAGAGCAGCTCTTCCCGCTCCTCCGTGCGCCGACGAACTTCCGGATGCGATCTGGCCGCCCAGTCGAAGGGCTTCAACGGTCTGTTGGCGTGAACCCCAATGCTGCCTGGGCGGCTGCCAGACGCGCGACAGGAACGCGGCTCGGCGCGCAGCTCACGTAGTTCATGCCGACCTCGTGGCAGAACGCAACGGAGGCCGGGTCACCGCCCTGCTCGCCGCAGATGCCAACCTCAAGAGAGGCTCGCTGCTTGCGACCGCGTTCGATGCCGATTCGCACCAGCTCGCCCACGCCTTCGCGATCGATCGATTCGAATGGGTTGCTGGGCAGGATCTTTTCCTTGAGGTATTCGCCCAGGAACTTGCCTTCTGCATCATCGCGCGAGTAGCCGTAGGTGGTCTGAGTCAGGTCGTTGGTGCCATACGAAAAGAACTCCGCGGTCTCGGCGATCTGACCGGCTACCAGACACGCCCGCGGCAGCTCCATGCAGGCACCAAACTTGTACGCAACCTTGACGCCTTGGGCCTCGAACACGCCCTTGACGACACCTTCCAGGCGTTCTCGCTCCAGGGCCATCTCATTTCTGGTGCCGACCAGCGGGATCATGATCTCGGGAGTCGGATCAAGGCCCTCCAACTTGAGTTTCGCAGCCGCCGGAGCGATAGCCTTGACTTGCATCTCCACGATTTCGGGGAACAGTAGGCCGAGGCGACAGCCGCGTAGGCCGAGCATTGGATTCTGCTCATGTAAACGCATGACGGCGTCGAAGACGCGCTCCTTTTCCTCGAGCTCGGGGCCG
>JBPCIO010000147.1:0-2542 GCA_051006215.1 Chloroflexota bacterium | reverse complement strand
CGTCTTCTCAAAGAGTGAATGGGTCGAGTCGTACGGATCTCGCAAATCAACGGCGGCCGTGCGGAGCCGATCGTAAAAGTCGGCGGGGACACCGAGGTGGCTGCCGATCTGACGATGGGAAACCGGGGTGAGTGCGTATCGGCCCTGATCTGCGACTTCGATGGTTGTGCCGTAGGTGGTGCTCACGGAGAGCGCCTGTACGGGCGCGACATAGTCGGCCTTCGCACCGGCCTGACGTTGAATTTCTTGAGCGAGTTCCACGAGGGTTTTTCCGGTTCTCATTTGTCTTCCTTTCCCGGCCGTTTCAAGCCGAGATCACTGGCCAGCAGGTGTGTGGTCTGGCTCGTTGGCACCGCGCTGGCCATCTGGTGGACGGTTTAATGGGTGCGCTCCGGCTTCAGGTCCGGCGCCCGCGTTGTGACCGGAGGCGTCAGAGATGACACATGCCGGGCGTCGAACACGCCCCGGTTGTCCGGCGGGTTTGGAGGCGACGCTCACGGATGGTCCGCTTGATCGGTTGAGGAAACCCCCGCGACAGGTCGCCGCGGGCCGCCATCAGCGCGAGGGTGGTGGATTGGTCCGGCGCCGAGAGACAGGATGACGTGCGAGCCGGTGATCTCGGCCATCGCCTCGGGACCAGCCGCCAGCTTCCTCGGGAAGGAGGTCGACGAGCTCGGTTGTCCCGTCAGGACCCATGACTGCGAAGACAGTGGCGACGCTTTCCGAGTCGAGCATGATGCGGGTGGGCCTCTCTAGAGCGGCCGCTAAGGCGGACTCGACTTCCTCGCGATAGTCCATATGCGGCGCTCTTTAGCGGACACGCAGATTGGGGATGCGTTGCTTTGGGTAGGGTTGAGCGGACGTGCCGATGCGCACGCGGCGGCGATGGCGGCCGATGAGGAACGCATAGCGGTGGTTGCCACCGTGGACATACGGGCTACTGACCAGCGGCAGCACCCGCGCGAGCCAGGCGTCAGGCGTTTCGCTCGGCGACCGCGGCGGAGCGCCGACATCGAGCAGAACCGTCTCGAGGTAGTGGCTGGAGCGCTCGCCGTTGCGGAACTTGTTCAGCGCACGGCGGTGAACCAGCTCACCGGTGTCGTGTAGCTGGTGAAATGTTTCTCGCGCGGTCAGTCCTGTGTAAATTGCCGAGGCGGCCTGGAAAACCGTCCCGATGTGCCCAACGTGGACGCTCCGGCCGTGCCGATCGCGGCGGGGCCAGGGGTCGGAGAATGTGGCGACGGCCTCGATGCCAGCGGACCGGAGGAGGGCGAACACACGCGCCAGGAACCAGGTCTCTCCCAGCGCCCTGACGTCGTCGAGCAGCGCGAACCGGTCCAGGACCAGCGATTCGGCCGGCTCGAGGTCGGGAAAGAGCGCGCGGAGGGTGTGCGGCATGCCGGGCCCCAACACGGCGATGCCGACCAGGTCGACGCCGTGGAGCAGGCCAAATCGGAACCGGTTGGCCGGCAGCTTGTGGAGGTAGTGGTGGTCCCGGAGGAACTCGGCGGTTTGGGGTCTGCCAATCGGCGCGACCTCATAACCGCGCGGGATGAAGGTCTCGCCAGCGGCGTGCCGGTGCCTCCACACGACGCGTTGCTCGCGCCAACGTTGGCACAAGTCGGAGGCGGGTAGCAGTGGGAGCTGGAGTGGCACGCGCGACGTCGTGCTCACCTCGGAAGATCCGCGGCGCGGTAGCTGTCGCGGGGTGGGCGCCACGTGGCCAGCGCATTCCGCGCTTCGTGCCGCTGTGCCGCTAACCGAAGCGCAGCTTGGTCGGGCGGGAGATGCTCGTGAAGCGCGATCTGCGCCTCGGCAAGCGTGTAGACAGCGTCCGTAAGGCGATCGATGTGATCGACGAGCATCCAGACGGCATCAGGCACGGGCCTGGTCCCAGCCGGTGGCTGTGGGGGCACCTGCTCAGCACCTGACCTGGATCGCACAACGGCCCGATTCGGTCAGCTCATAGACGGGTCCGTCCCATGGCAGTTGGTGCCAGAGCTCGGCGGCTAGATCCCAGGCTGTGTTGGCCTGGCGCAGGGCCACCGCCTCGGTGAATGCAAGCTGGTGCGCCAGCCGGTACGCGGCAAGCCAGGCGTTGGCGCTTGCCTGGACGCTGGGATAGGAACTGAATTCGCCCAAAGCTTGCACGGTGGGCAGGTCAAGTGGTGAGTGCATACAGACCTCCTGTGACCCGGCGTGGGTCGGTCGGTGGGGAATAGGCAGTGGAAGCCCGGACGGATCGGACGGGCTTGCGGGGCGTTATGTCTCACACGGAGTGATCGAAGTGAGCGGGGAGCGATGCCGGCGCCAGACAGCTCAGTCCCGTGACCTGGCTATAGCTTCTGGCCAGATACCGAATTGCTGATCACTCGATGGAGCGAAAATTGCCGTCACGCCACTGCCTTGTTGACTGGGGGACTTCAAGGGAGAGAAGTGCGGCAACAAGAGCTGCGCCCAGATTGCAGGGGACCGCGGCGTATCAGCAGCGTATTCTGAGTTGCCCGTGCATTCCGCCGGAGTCGAGTGGGTTAGCTACTGG
>JBPCIO010000146.1:0-8485 GCA_051006215.1 Chloroflexota bacterium | reverse complement strand
TCCGTCAGCAGCACCGCCTGCAAGGCTTTCTGGCCCTGGTCGCCCAACCACGACGCGGCATCACCCGCAGCGGCCATGATCGCCTGGCCTGTCGCACCCACGCGGCCCGACAGTTCACCCCCACCGGAAAGCCCGGCCGTGGTCTGCGTGGCAGCTACAGGGGTGATGGGGGCAGCAGTTGAGGCGGCAGCGGGCGCATCGGCCGGTGGTGCAGTGGCCACGGGCGACGCGGGCTGTGTCAGGCCCTCGGGTGCTACCAGCGGGGCCGTAGGCGTGGGCGGCAGGTCGGGCGCACTTGCTGGCGGCACACTCGGCGACGGCGCCGAGGTGTCCATAGTCGCGGCAGCGGGAAGCGTGTCCACCGCGGCGTCGGGTGCTGCTGGAGGTGCAGGTGCGGCGCCGCCGAGGTGCTGGGCCAGGCCGTCCAGCACCGGCGCCGCAGTCTGCTGGAACGCGGCTGCGTTGGCGTCACGCTGCGCCTGCTCGCTCGCGTGCTGCTCGGCCGCCTGACGGACGGCCTCGGCCTGCTGCGCCTGGGCGAGCATGTCTGGCAGGGCGGCCTGCGCTTGCTGACCGAACTGGTCAGCAATGACTCCGCGGGCGTCCTGCGCGAACTGGTCACCTTGAAATTGCTTGTAGGTGGAATTCGACAGATAAATACCGTCGTCAGGCATGGGCAAGTTGGGATCGTTCGCACACAGCGCGTCCACGTGGTGCGGCAATGGCCGGCCCCATGCCACTCAGATGCGATTGCGTCAGTGCCATGGGCGTGCCTTCTTAGCGGCCTGCCGGGCCCCACCCGGACGTGCTCAGGTTCGGATCGTTGGCCCACAGCGCATCCACGTGGTGAGGCATGGCCAGCCCCATGCCACTCAGAAAGGCTGGGGTCTGCGAGCCCCCGTTCGACGGATCGCCGCCCATGCCAGCCTGGTCCGGTCCCAAAAGCGGGATGGTGGGCGTCGGCCCAATCGTCGGCACGGCCGGCGTGTGCTGAATGGTCACCGACCCGTCCGGGGCGATAGTTGTGGTTGGTGCGGCAGGCGTAGCCGCTGGCTGAGGCGCGGCCGGTGCTGCGGCCGGTGGCTGAGCCGCGAGCCTTGCTGCTGCCCACGACGCTGGCTCTGCAAACGACGGGGGCGTTCCTCCCGTCGCCGGCGCTTGCGGCGCCACGCCACCGGCTGTCGACATACTCTGCAGAAGCGGGCTCTGGTTCTGACCACCGCCCTGGTTGGCTGGCAGCCCGAACCCACGCGCGGCGTCAGACGCCATCCCCATCATGGCCAGGTACGCCCTGCCACCCACGTCAGAACCGGGCTGGACCCACTTGTTCATGTCGCTGAAATTCTTTTGCGCCTGGTCGCCCAGTGTGCCGAACAGGCTCGCCTGCTGACCACTCACGGTCGCGTCCTGGGTGCGGCGGGCCGTCTCGGTGGCCAGCGCGTCCTGCTGCTGCTGGTAGGGCGTGGTACCCCGCATCGCGGACGTGGTGTAGTCCAGCAGCATCTGCTGGGCCTGGGCGGGGTCCGTGAGCGTGCCCGACTTGAGCATGGCTTGGATCTCGGCCACCTTCTGCTGTGCCCCGTACAGCGGCCCCAGCAAGCCTGCCTGGGTCTTGGCCTGGGTCTCGGCTAGCGTGGCCTGGCCCTGCTGCAGGTTGGTCTGGTGCGCGTCCTGCGCAAACTGCAGATTCTGCTGCGCCTGGTCCAGCGCCGTGCGTTTGGTGGCCAGCGCGTCCTGGGCCGCCTGCGTCCGCATCTCTGGCGTGAGCGCGTTGAAGTTGGCCAGCGCGTCCTGGTAGTTGGTCTGGGCTTTGCCCGCGTCACTCGGGGACTTGCTGAGACCAGCGGCCGAGGCCGCCACGGCGTTGGCGGCGTTAGCCGAGTCGATCTGCGCCTGCGAGCCCAGCGAGCTTGCCTTGGCCTGCGTGCCCGCGAGCTCAGCTTCCGCGGTCGGCACAGCGGTCGCGGCTTTGGCGCTCAGAACGTCGTTGTTCAGGCCCTTGGTGATGTTGTCCTGCTGCGTCGATTGCAGGCTGGCCTGGGCCTGGGTCAGGGCAACGTGGGCTGCATTTACCGCATCCGGAGACGTCGACGTGACGATGTCGGCCTTGGCCTTGGCTTCAGCGGCCTGGGCGTCCTTCAGCCGTGCATCAGCCTCGAGTTGGGCTCGTTTGTTGGACGTCCCCTCGGCGTACGCATCGGCTTTGGTGGTCATGGCGTCGGCGCGCGCGGTCGCCGCGGCCGCCTGCAGCATCTGCGCCGGGGTCGACCCACCCGCACCACCGACCTGGGCGACCTTGGCCGCCGCGCGTTCGTTCGCGGCCGCGTCCCGATACGCCGCCGACAGCTGCGGCTCGAGCTTGGCGATCGTGGCCTGCGCGACGCGCTTCTGAGATACCACGCTGGGATCTGTACTGGACACAATCGTGAGTGCTTGCGTTCGTTGGCCCTCGAGCTCAGCGATGCGTCGCATCGTCGGATCGGTGATGCTGGGATCGCTGACCGCGGGATTGGCTGCAGCCGCGGTAGTCGCTGAATCGGTAGCCGCGGGATCGACGGTCGCGACCTGGCTAAACGGCGTAAGCGGCATTAGCTGGGTTCTCCTACGGGTGTGGGCTCGGGCTCAGGCTCGGATACTCCGAACAGATGCAACCACGTCGCGAGCTGGGCTTCCGGATCGGTACAGACAACACGTACAAGATCAAATTCAGCCTGGGTCTTGGCCCCAAACGCGGCAGCCATCTCGTCGAGCTGCTGTTGATCCGGTACTACTTGTGTGTTCATCAGTATTTAGATTTCCTTCGTACTTCGATTTCGGCGACCAGCTCGTCGAAGACAAACGTCACCTGGTCAAGCTCCAGATGCCCGCCGCGGAGCAGGTGGCCGAGCGCTCGTGCTATCTGCAGGACCAGCGCTCCTCTGCTCTCGGCGCTACACGGGTCGCCGTCGTGCGCTGCCTCATCGCATCGGTGCTCGGGCCACCTGGTGAACTCGGCGAGTGTCAGTCGCGTCATGACCTGATACTCCGCAGCCACTCGAGGGTGCCGTTCCGCGGTGTCGGATCCACGCCTGGGCTGTACGAGATGCTCTGCCCACTACGAATCATCTCGGCCAGGCCACCAGCATTCCGACGCGCGACTTCGCCGGGGTCGTAAAACGCCATCGTCACCGCATCGCCATCGTCCGTCGACCGGCCCAACCGCTGGCGGATGTCGTCCTTGCTCTCCACCTGAATTTTGCCGCCGCTCATCACCCGCCAGTGGGGCGCTGTCAGATCACCTGTCAGCAGATCGTCCGGCGGCAGCGCGATCCGATCACCATTGGCCGGGTCCAAGCGCTCGCGCAGCTTCCACCAGGCCGCCGCCCGCCGGTTGGTAAATCCCAGCTCGCCCGAACGATCGAGCTCGTCGGTCCGTTCCGCGGCGTTGAATGGACTGACCAGGTGCTTCATCTCGCGTAGCCGATCGAATACACCGGCTCCGATGCCGATGACGTCGACGATGGCGCGCGCCTTGCTGGCCTGCAACACGCCGGCCACTCGCCCCGCGGTGGCCATGGTGTCCTCGAGCGAGTAGCGGCGCAACTCCACCACCACCGAGCCCTGGCGCAGCGCGAGCACCGTCTTGTCACCACCCCCGCGAGCAGGGTCTACCCCGATCGTGGTGAGCTGGAACGTGTCGGCCCCGGACTCTTTCCAGATGCGCCAGCGCTCGTTGGCTGCCTCGACCCAGGCCAGCGGAATGATGCCGTCCTCGTCACTGGCGGCGAACTCGCCCAGGACGCGGTTCTGATAGACCGCGGACTGCTCGCCCCACTGCAGCGCGCGCTGGGCAGCCCATTCCCGACTCACCCGTCCGGCCGCGACGGTCTCCTCGAGGGTCACATGCCGCGACGTCCAGTCCTCGAAACCGGGCGCGTGCTTGTGCAGCTCGTAGAAGCGGCCGTTCGGCTCCCCGGGCGTGCTGATGGCCAGCGCAAACGCCTCGGCCGCCGTGTCGGCGCCGGCCCCGGCGAAGGCGCCCTCAGCCGCGTCCCAGGTGGCCACCGGGATGACCTTGGCCTCGTCGAAGACGTAGAACAGGTGGTCCGCGTGGGCGCCCTCGATCAACTCGGGCGTGTCGCTGGCGACCGCGAACGCCTCGCCCGTGGCCAGCTTGAGGCCGAGCGCCTGCAGCTCCGTGCGCGAGTCGAACGGCTCACGCCCCAGCCGGTCCCAGCGCAGCCGCCGAGACCACTTGCGGACCTCGGGCCACAAGAAGTGGGTCAATTGGCGCCATGCGCTCGCCGTCGTGGCGATCTTCCAGTCTTCGCCGTCGCGCGTCAGGGCGAACCACAGAATGGCCCAAGCGGCCACCGTAGTTTTGCCGAGCCCGTGGGGCCCGCGGACAGCGATGCGTCGGTGCTCGACCAGACGACGCAGCACGTCCTCCTGGTAGGCCGTCGGATGTTCACCCGCCCGCCAGACGAAACACTCACGCACGAAAAGAACAGGGTCGTTGCGATAGCGGGCCAGCACCGCTGTGGCAACGCGCGGCGCGTACGTGACCATCGAGGCCTCGATGCGGTCAAGCCGAGTGGCGATTGCCATCGAGCCTTCCTTCCAGGTCTCGCATGCGCTGCTCCATCTCGCCTGACGTGAGCGTGGCGACCATCGCACGGCTGAGGGTGGTTTTGGCAAGCCGGAATGGCCCAGTTCGATGGCTCTGGTGCGACTTTAGTGCAGTGTTGAAGTGGCTGCTGGCGTGGCTGCTGGGATTCCGACGACTCGGCATCCGCAAGGAGCATCGGTCGAATGTGTTGCTCGGCCTGCTCCGCCTCCCCTGCGCGCTCGTGTGTCTCAGGTTCCTTCCGGACTGACCCGGCCGTACGGGTAGGCCCCGCCGCTGACAGTCAGTGGGCGGCCAAAACGGCAGCCGCCTCGGTCTCCGCATCGTAGTTCCAGATCCAGGCGCGGTCCATCGTCCGGCTACCGAGCTGCTGGTCACGCGTGTCGAGATCACTCGAGGCTTCGTAGCCCGTCCGGTTCGCCCGTGACAGCGCCTGAACGCCGGCTGTGCGCTCGCGACGGACGGACTCGTAGATCCGCAGCGCCTCGGGGGCTGATGCGTGGTCCGCCTGCGCCAGGATCGTGGCGAGGGCGAGACCATCCTCTAGCGCCTGGTTCGCGCCCTGACCGGCGTGGGGGAGCATCGGGTGGGCAGCGTCTCCCAGCAGGGTGAGGCGACCCCGGCTCCACCTGGGCAGCGGCTCACGATCGTACAGACCCCAGCGGAAGCAGGTGATTACCTGGTCCAGGATCGCCTCGACCAGCGGCTCCCAACCCGCGAACTCGGCAGCTAGAGCTGCCGGATCGCCTGGGGCAGACCACGACTCCTTCGGCTGCTCATCGGTTGGCACGAAGCCGACGTAGTTGATCAGCTGATTGGTCCGCACTGGGTAGACCATGAAGCGCTTACCGGCACCCAGCCAATTACGCATCACGCCGGCCGGCCAGTTGACGCTCGCGGCCGGGATGACGCCGCGATACGCCATGGCGCCCGACGGTACTGGCGCCGATCGTTCGACGACATACGGCTGGAGCGCGGAGTGGATACCGTCTGCCCCCACGACGACGTCGGCTGCGACGCGTGCGCCGTTAGCGAAGGTGACGGTTGCTTGCTCGCCGTCCTGCGCGAAGCCGACACAGCGCTGGCCGGTCTGGATGATCTCGGCCGGCAGGCGATCTACCAGCATCCCAAGCAGATCTGCGCGATGCATGCCATAGAACTCGATCTCACTGGCCTGTTGAAAAATGAAGGTGCCATCCGCGCGACGGTACTGCGCATCGGCCCAGCGTGCGCCGTAGCGGGCGATCTCGTCACCTAAGCCCAGTTGCCTCAATACCCGGAGGCCGTTCGGCTGGAGCGCAACACCCGCGCCGACCTCGGTCAGCGCTGAGGCCTGCTCGTAAACCTGGACGTCGAGGCCACGCTGGAGCAGGGCGTTAGCAGCAGCAGCACCTCCGATGCCCCCACCGACGATCACTACCCGCAAAGTCGCCGAGCTCATAGCACCGCGCATCATTGCATCGGGAGACTGTTTGGTCAATCAGCAGACGGTCGGAAGAGCACGATGTAGAGGTATGACTCGGGTTCTGAAGTGTGTCGGTGTGCCAGACCGCTTGGCTGCGGCGAGCGGGGGTGTCAAGATTTGCCCGCGCGAATTGCACCACGACGGATCCGGCCTGGCGGATCGCCGGGCCACCCAAGAGGTGGACGGTGGATCCGCAGGTGCTGTTGCCGCCTGGCGCCGGGCTCGTTGTCGAGCAGGTACAGGTGTGCGGCGAGATCATCCACCTCACCGTCCGCTGCGAGGCGGCGGGCGCGAACTGCCCGGATTGTGGCTTCTGGTCGGAAGCCTTCCACAGCGGCTACGAGCGTCACCTTGGCGATCTGCCGATCGCCGGTCGGCAGGCTGTTGTCGACCTACGGGTCCGCCGCTTTCGCTGCTATCAGTTAGAGTGCCCGCGCAAGACTTTCGTCGAACAAGCGCGCGTATTGGCCGAGCGGTACGCGCATCGAACGCTCCGTCTCCGGACGATGCTTCAAGCCGTCGGCATTGCCCTCGGCGGTCGTCCGGGGAGCCGGCACTGTGAGCGTCTCGCGATGCCGCCCAGCCGCACGACGCTGGTGCGTCTGGTGCGGGCACTCCCGGAGCAACCTGTCGAGGCGCCAGAGGTGCTCGGTGTTGACGAATTTGCGCTTCGCCGCGGACGCCGCTACGGCACGATTCTGGTGGATGCCGCGGCTCACCGCGTCATTGACCTGTTGGAGGATCCCTCGGCTGACGCCCTGGTCAACTGGCTCGGCGACCATGCGCATGCCAATGTGGAGGTGGTCTGCCGCGATCGCGGTGGTGTGTATGCCAACGCTGCACGACGTGGCGCACCCCGTGCCCTTCAAGTAGCCGATCGCTGGCACCTCGCGCACAATCTTGCGGAGGCACTGGAACGCTTCTCGGCGCGCGCGCTGGCCATGCTGCGCACGAAGTTGAAGGCGGAGGAAGTACCACCAACTACTTCGCCATTCATCCCGCCGCCTCTCGCGCGACGTCGGCCGGCGGCCCGGACGGGGGAACGGCATGCCGAAGTCCACGCGCTGCTGGCTCAAGGCATGGGCTTGAGCGCCATTGCCCGTCGACTCAAATTGGACCGGAGGACGGTCCGTAAGTTTGGCGCTGCTCAAGTTGCCGCCCAGGTCGTAAGCCGCGGCGAGCATTACACGAGCAAGCTCGATCCGTTCCTGCCGTATCTTGCCGAGCGCTGGGGGGATGGCCAGCACGTGGCGGCAGTGCTGTTCACGGAGATTCAACAACAAGGTTATCGGGGCAGTGCGCGGACGGTCAGGAAGCGTCTACTCCGGTGGCGCACAGCCGAGCCACCACCCCCAGCCCATGCCCTGCTCCCCGGCCCGCGCACGCTCGCCTGGCTGCTGCTCCGGAGACCTTCTGATCTGGACGAGAAGGAGCAGCATCTGCTGCAGGAGCTTTGCCAACGAAGTCCTGAACTGGTCAGGGCGCGTAAATTAGCCCAGCAGTTCCTGCGTCTGGTCCGTGAGCGGCCCGGTGGCCGCGAGTTGGACAACTGGGTCGCCGCAGTCCACAGCACGGGTCCGCCAGAGCTGCGCGGCTTCAGCCGAAATCTCCAACGCGACTGGCCAGCCGTCTCTGCCGGACTGACCCAGCACTGGAACTCCGGGTGCGTTGAAGGGCATGTGAACTCCAGCCAGCCACAGTGCGTTCAGTGCCGTCCTCGAGTGACCAGCCGCAGTGGCCGCGTGCTGGGATTGACGTAGGTCACCACTTGCTGTGACTCAGCCGCCGGCCTCGCCGACCTGGTGGTCATTCCCCGTCGGCAGGGGCGAGACCGGTGTGAGCAATCGATCCAGCACGCCGGCGGGTGCCTTGAACCAGCCACCGGGCGTCCTGACGACACCGGGTCCGCCGCGCCCCGCGGCAAGATGGCGGCGAACGGTGGCAACGCTGAGCACGCCGTTAGAACGCGCGGCCAATTGCTGGGGCGATAACAGCTCTGCCGTTGCCATCGGACCTCCTCGATCTCTCGAGCCCCAGCGGCAGAAACAAGAAGGCCCTTCGTGGTGCATCGCGTGGCCACGAGGGCCAGGCGTACTCCCGAAGGGCGCTAGGTGTCAGAAGGATAACACGTAAGAGGCGTCAAAACGCGCAGGACAATCAGGCGCTACGGGTGTCCTCGAGCCGGACCTCTTGGAGTGCATGCTGCGCGGCAGCTTTGACCTGGGAGTTACTCCCGATTGAAGCCGTGAAAGCACCCGACCAGCCCGGCTCGTCGAGCTCGGGAGCGCGATGTAACGCCAGCAGCACCTTGAGCCGGACGACGCCGAAGTCCGGGGCGGATACGCCTGCTGCGATGGCGCAGTCTTTGAGGTTACCCACCGCTTGAGATTACCCGTTGGTTAACGCTATTTGGT
>JBPCIO010000145.1:0-5680 GCA_051006215.1 Chloroflexota bacterium | reverse complement strand
AGTCGGTGGGGTCTGACTCAAAAAGATCGACCGGAGGCAACGGCGATGAGGCGGTGCAACAAGCAGTCGGCACGACGCCAGAAGGGCGAGTTCCTGGACGACTCCGTGAGATCACCGGCTAGACGCGGAAGCAGGCGCTGGTGCTGCTGAGTAGACGCATCACGTAATGCGGATAGCACGTGCTGAGTGGCGTCGGGTGCGCTCGACGCAGTTAGCGCGAGTCGGGCAGTCGGTCCATAAGTACACTGGTTCCGTGCTGGCAGCCGGTGACCTGAAACACGTTGGGCTGATCGTCTCGGCCGGCGCTGCGGTGGGGTTGCGCTTCCTGTCTGACTTTGGCTTCGCGACGATCCGCCAGAATGCGGTCGGCGCTGGTTTCACCCTCCAGCGCGCATCGCTCCCGTCGTTCGGAGCGCTGGTCCTCCATAGCCTGGTCGACGAGCTTCAGCGCGACTGGTTCAACTTGTCGCCCCAGGCGCCGGCTCAGGTGATTGGTATGGTGGCCGGGCTGGTCGGCCTGTACGCCCTGCTCAGGCGGACGCTCGCGCCGGAGCCGTCGGCTGCGGCCGTGCTGCTGTTTACGCCAGTCGTGCCGCTGGCCGCGACGCTCGGCGCGTGCGTCTGGGTGGTCTTTCGAGCCGCTGGTCCAGCTTGAGCTGGTGACGGTGGTGCGGGCTGCCCGCGCTCGCGCGGATCGTACGGCGGTGTTGATCGTCGTATTGGGTCTGATCCTGGGCGGGCTGTACTTTGCCTCGATCGACCTACGTGACCCAGCCTTCAGCTACGGGCTGCACCAGCGCATTATCTCCGGTGAGGCGGGCTCGCCGTACCGCTATCGGGTGCTGGTGCCGATCCTGCTCGAGTCTCTTACGCGAGCATTCGGCTCGGTCGAGCCTCGCGAGATCGGCTTCCTGCACGCCTCCGCTGTCTACGATTGTGTGGGCCTGGTGGCCCAGCTGCTGGCGTTGTATGCGCTCACGCGCCAATGGTTTTCGTCGACGCAAGCGCTGGTGGGTGTCGCATTTACGAGCGGGATCACCTTGGCGAGCTTTTCGTATTTCACCTACCAGCCGTGGTCGATTCTGGAAGTGACGTTCTTCAGTGTGGGGTTCCTGCTCGCCTTTCGCGGCCGCTGGCGCGGGGTCGGGATCGTGGTGGTGCTCGCGTCACTCAACCGCGAGACGGGAATCTTCCTGCCGCTGGCGCTGCTGCTCGGCAGCATCCAGGTGCGGCATCCATTGAATAGTGCATCTGTTCGCGGAGCGCTGAATCGCGACGAGACGCGTTGGTCGCTGGCGTACGTACTGATGTCTGCTGCCATCTTCGGCGAACTCCGACTGCTGCGTGGCAGCGCCACGCAGGTGGACGCGTTAGGAGACGTGTTTGTCCGCAATCTGCAACCCGACAATCTTGAGGCCGCGGCGATGCTGCTGACACTCTTCCTGGGCGTCGGTTGGATCTTCGCCGCAAGCGGCTGGAGACGCGCCCCGCCGTTTGTGCGGGGCGTAGGGCGAGTCGTGCCGGTCTATGCTGCGGCCTTCGCTGTCTGGGGCTGGTGGCGGGAGGTGCGGATTCTGACGACGCTATACCCGATCGTCATCCCTCTGGTGCTGGCCTACTGCTACGAGGCCCGGCTCGGCGGTGCCGCCCAGGTCGGTTACGCGGGGCATGACCTCGGTGGCGAACAGGCGCATTGAGCGCTCCCAGATGCTCGCGTCGGGCCAGTCGATGGCGCCAATCAGTAAGCCCCCGAAACCGCCCACAGCCGCGTACAGCTCGCGGATCTTCCGCGCGACCGTCTCGGGACTGCCGACCAGCCAGACGTTGTCGCACAGGTACTCGAGGGTGATCGCTGCGTCAGTCATCGACTCCTCGAGCTTCAAGCCGCCCAGACCGCGGCTCAGGCCCAGCAGCGGCAGGAAGTAATCGCGATAGTCGCGGCCGAGCGCCCCCTCGAGCGCTTCGGTGCGGGCTTGCGCGTCGGTCTCTGCAACGTGGACGGCTCGACAGATCCGCCACTGTTGACGCTCGGGTGTGCGATTGGTTCGAGCTGCGCCAGCGGCGATGCTGTCCCAGTGTCCCCTGAGCACACGCGGAGTCACGAAGTTGATGCTCATCGGGATCCAACCACGCTCGCCGGCCAGGCCGAGGGTCTCCGACCTCTCCGTAACGCCGGCCACCGCGATAGGCGGGTGAGGTTGCTGGTACGGCGTCAGCCAGACATGCTTTCGGATGCGCGGATCAGGAGTCGGGACGGTAAAGCTCCAACTGTGGTTCTGGAACCTGCCGGGCTCCGGATGCTCCCACAGCGCCAGAACGGCATCGACCGCGTCCACGGCGATCTGTCGTTGAATGCCCGTTTTCGGGTCGACTCCAGCGACCTCGAAGTCACCAGGAAAACCGCCCGATCCGATCCCCCAGAAGAATCGACCCTGCGCGAGGTGGTCCAGCATGGCGATGCGGTGCGCGAGGTGAAACGGATTGTGGTTCGGCAGGCAGCTGACGCCAGTGCCAAGCTTGATGGCTCGGGTGCGCTGGAGGGCGGCGCCGATGAAAATGTCTGGCGCCGGAATGTTTTCCCATTCGGCGGTGAAGTGTTCTCCGACCCAGGCTTCGTCGAAGCCGAGCTCGTCGAGGCGCTCGATCTGGGAGAGGTCAGTCTGCAGCGTCACGCCGAGATCGGAGCCAGGGAGATGCACCGGCATCATGAAGTAGCCAAACCGCATACGGCCATTGGTAGCATGCCCGTTCAAGTGGACGCTTATGTCATTGGACGGCTGAGTGCCGATTTGTACCCGCTACAGATCAATACCCCGCTCGAGGAAGTGCGCACATTCGAACGATTCGTCGGCGGCTTCGCAGGCAACGTCGCCACCGGCCTGGCGCGACTCGGGGTCTCGGTTGGAATTGTCTCAGCCGTCGGCGACGACGGACACGGCCGTTTTGTTCGACGTTTCCTGGTCGACGAGGGAATTGACGTGAGCTCGCTCGGTACCCACCCTACCCTCAAGACGGCGCTCGCCTTCTGCGAAGCTTTCCCGCCGGACAATTTCCCGCTGACCTTCTATCGGGACCCGACCTGCCCCGACTGGGAGCTGCGTGTGCAGGACGTGCCGATGGACGCGCTGGCCGAAGCTCCACTGGTGTTCGTGACCGGAACGGGTCTCGCCCGTGACCCCAGTCGTACGACGATGCTCGCGATTCTCGAACGGCGAGCGGGGAGCCCTGGAACGGTGTTCGATCTCGATTGGCGCCCTGGCCTGTGGGGGGACCGCACGCCTGAGTACCGCGCGCTCGCGCGAATTGGCGCCCGACTGGCCGACGTGGTGCTCGGCGGCGACAGTGAGTTTCGGGCGGCTGGGCTGTCGCCCGCGGCGGTGCTCGCCCTGGGCGCGCGGGTGGCGGTGGCGAAGCACGGTCCGGACGGAGTGTCCATATTCACTCGCGGGGGCGGGGAGGAGCACAGCCCTGGCCTGAAGGTGCCAGTTGTAAACGGCCTCGGGGCGGGCGACGCATTTGGGGCCGCCTTTGGCGCAGGCTTGCTGGCGCGCCTGCCGCTGGGGGAAGCCGTCAAACGGGGGAATGCGGCTGGCGCAATCGTGGCGACTCGCTTATCGTGCAGCACAGCCATGCCACGGTCGGTCGAGGTCGACGCAGTGCTGGCCGGCGCGACAATCGTCGACGGAGTCGTGCAGGGCGTGGCGTGAGCGACGTGCTGCATCCCAGCGCTCCGCCGAATCACCTCGCGGCCGATGAGCTGCGCGTCCGACCAGGCATCGACGGGCTCAGCCTGGCCATCGATCCGGCGCGGGCGGGGTGGCGCTACCTGAGCTTCAGGGCAGTGGCTGTCCGGGCGAGCGAACGTGTGGCGGTGGGTGGCTCGGGTTCCGAAACGGCGGTCATCGTCCTGGCTGGCGGCGGATTGATCGTCGAACCTGACTCAGGTCCGGCTTTGCATCTGGAGGGCCGGCGGACTGTCTTCGACGGCAAGCCGTGGGCTGCGTACCTGCCAGGCGGCAAGCAGGCGCACCTGACCGCGAAACCGATCGACGGCAGTGCCCACGTGCTCGTGGCTCTTGCCGAGGCGCCAATCTCTGGCCGGCAGGGAGTCGCCAGGTTGCCCATTCTTATCCGCCCCGAGGACGTAAGGGTGGAGGTCAGAGGTGCCGGCAACGCGACGCGGCGCGTCCACCACATCGTCGCTCCGGATTTTCCGGCTGACCGGCTGGAGGTGGTCGAGGTGTACACGCCCGCCGGCAACTGGTCGAGCTGGCCGCCGCACAAACACGACGTGGACGATATGCCGAACGAGGCAGTTCTGGAAGAGGTCTACTATTACCAGCAACGCCGGCCAGAGGGTTGGGCTTTACAGCGGCTGTATCGCCGCGACGGCGATCGTCGCGACGCCGCCTGGGCGGTCCGCCACGGCGAGCTGGTGCTGGTCACCGACGGCTACCACCCCTTTGTGGCTGCCCACGGTTACGATGCACACTACCTGAACGCGCTGGCTGGCGACCGACGGACGATGGCCTGCACTGACGATCCCGACCTGGCCTGGACCCGTGCCGCCTGGACGGCGATGCAGCCTGACCCTCGCGCGCTGGCCATGGTGGCTGGCTCCTAACCCCGACCGATAAATGGCATCTTGGTCGCCATGATGGTCATCGACTGGACGTTGGTTTCGAGCGGCAGGCTGGCCATGAACACGATCGCCTGAGCGACGTGCTCGACGTCCATCCTGGGCTCGGGACGCGTGCTGCCGTCCGGTTGCAGTTGCCCGGCATTCGAGGCGGCCGTCATGTCCGTGAGTGCGTTACCGATGTCGATCTGGCCGCAGGCAATGTCGTACTTTCGGCCGTCAAGTGACGTTGACTTGGTCAGCCCGCTGATGGCGTGCTTGGTGGCCGTATACGGGGCCGAGTTGGGTCGTGGAACGTGGGCAGAGATCGACCCATTGTTGATGATGCGACCACCGCGGGGGTCCTGGTCCTTCATGATTTTGATCGCCTGCTGGGTGCAGAAGAATGCGCCGTTCAGGTTGGCGCCGACGACCGCCATCCACTTTTCGGGGGACATGTCTTCGAGTAAACCGGGCGCACCGCCACCCGCGTTGTTGAACAACACATCCAGACGTCCGAACGTCTCTTTCGTGGCCGCGAACAGGGCTTGCACCGCAGCCGGGTCTGAAACGTCGGTAACCACGCCAAGCATGCGCGCGCCGGCTGCTTCACCCTGTTTGACGGTCTCGTCGAGTGCCTCGCGGCGTCGACCGGCGACCACGACGCAGAAGCCGGCTCTGCCAAGGGCGAGCGCCGAGGCTCTACCGATTCCGCTGCCACCTCCGGTGACGAGGGCTACTCTGTCTGTTGCCAAGAGTCGTGTGACCTCACTGACGTGCTGGTTGTCCCACCCATCAGGATAGCCCCGAGGACGCGGCGGGTGAAGGGGCTACACTCGGCGGGCGTATGAAGATTGCGCACATAGAGTCCCTGCACGCCGACGGTGGTGGGCGAGCGTTTGATTTCTTGAAGATCACGGCGGACGACGGGCTGGTTGGCTGGAGTGAGTACAACGAGTCATTTGGCGGCATGGGCGTGTCGGCAGCCATCGATCACCTGGCGCCGCATCTGATTGGCAAGGACCCCCGGCCGTTCGAAGCCCACGTCGCGCTGCTCCAGGC
>JBPCIO010000144.1:0-9957 GCA_051006215.1 Chloroflexota bacterium | reverse complement strand
GCCCAGCCCACGCGTACACCACTGCGGCCAGGGCTGGCCCACACAATCTGCCGATCGCCTGCGCCGCGCTAGCCAGGCCCACGGCCCCGGCTATCGCCCGGCGCGGTCCGGGATCTGCGCTGAAGGCCCGACCGCCAGGACGATCTAACACCTGAATGCATCCGGCCCCGATGGCCAGTCCAAACACCCAGACCAGATTGATCGTGCCGGTGAAAGCCAGGACGGCCAGGCAGGCCGCCTGCACGGCGCCCATGAGCGCGGTGACGAACAGCACACGCCGCAACGGTAATCGGTCCAGGAGGGAGCCTGCCCAGGGCGCCAGTAACAGCATCGGCAGAGCCTGAGCCGCCATGACGGCTCCCAGGGCCAGACCACTATTCGTGAGCTGTAGGACGAGCAGCGAGAGCGCCACAACCTGGGAGAACGTGCCAATGTTGGACAGTCCCTGACCCGCCACGAACAAGCGGACGTTGTGAAAGGTCAGTGCGGACTGTCCGGTCACATACCGCCGATCCTTTACGGGGGCGTCCTTGCTGGTGGGGGGACCCTGGTGAATGGGGCTTTGGCGCCGATCGATACTCAATCCCTCATGCCTATTAGAGTCTAATTTCACTTTGCGGTATGTGGGTTCTCGAGATTCGTAGAAGGGATGGGAGCAACAATGCAGTTCACGCCTCGTCACCTGGGTGCCGTTGCGGCGGCGAGTGGTCAGACTGGCGGTCCGGGCGCCGCCACGCGCCCGCGCGGCTCGCGGCGTGAGGTGATCGTCGGCGGTCGGAGCGTCAAAACGATCGACGTCCACGCGCACTGCGTCATTCCAGAGGCCCAGCTGCTGCTGGGGGTAACCACGCGCGAGACCCGGTTTGGGCGGGGTATCGATGAGGTCAGCGCCCAACGCCTGCGCGAGATGGACGAGCAGGGGATCGCCGTGGAGGTGCTGAGCATCAACCCGACCTGGTACACGGTGGAGCGCGACCTCGCCGAACGGGTAGTGAGCATCCAGAACGAAAGGCTGGCGGAGTACTGCGCCACCACGCCCGACCGCTTCGTAGCGTTTGCGTCAGTCGCGCTCCAGTTTCCCGACCTCGCGGCCCGACAACTGGAGCACGGCGTCAAAGAACTGGGACTCCGCGGCGCCGCGGTGGGCTCGACCGTGGCTGACGATGAGTTCTCCGATCCGAAGTTCCACCCGTTCTGGGCCAAGGCCGAGGAACTCGGGGTTCTGATCTTCCTACACCCTCAGGGCACGCCCGACGTCGCGCGGCGGCTTCGAGGCAACGGCTGGTTGGCCAACACGATCGGCAACCCACTCGACACTACCATCGCGCTGTCACACCTCATCTTCGAGGGCACGTTGGACCGTTTCCCCGGGCTCAAGCTCTGCTCGGCCCACGGCGGCGGCTACCTGCCCTCGTACGCAGCGCGTTCAGACTACGCCCTCCGCGTCCACCCGGAGATGGACACCGGTGTCGCGCTCAAGAAGCAGCCGTCGGACTACTTGCGCCAGCTGTACTACGACACGCTCGTATTCACCTCCGAGGCGCTGCGGCATTTGGCCGCCGAGGTGGGGGTGAGCCAGCTGATGCTCGGCACGGATCACCCGTACCCCTGGCAGCCCGCATCGGTCGACCACATCCTCCAGGCGGAAGGTTTCACCGACGACGATCGGATCGCCATGCTCGGCGCGACTGCCAGCAGGCTGCTCGGCATCGCGCCCTGAGTAGTTTGAAGATTCCCGCCGACAGGATGCGATCCGCTACGGGTTCTCCTGCACCAGGCTGATGTGCCGCGCCGGGCCTTGGCGTCCGAGTGTGATCAGAAGATGACCGTCTGCACCAGCGTCATTTAGCCAGCCGTGATGGCCGCGGCTGGCGCACCAACCAACGCCATGAGCAGCACTGGCAGAAGGAGTGCGGGGGAGATCATGGGCGCGTACACCGGCGCACAAAAGATGAGCAGGGTCGATGAGGCCCAGCAGAGCTCCATCACTGATGCATGCGCCGCGCCCAACACCAACGACACGCACCAGGTGCTGGGCACCATCAAGTTCATCCTCCAGCAGCCCGGCTGGATCGTGAGCCGCGAGCTCTACCGCATGCTGTTCATGAACGATCCCAACCAGATCGCGGACCTATTCGGCAGCCGGTGGCGCCTCTAGGCTGATCGTTTGCGGGCAACGAGAACGCCGTCGCGAGTTGGGACAAGGCACACGTCGAACTGCGGGTCGTCGTACACGACCTGGTTGTGACGATGGATAGCCTGTGTGGAGGGAGTCTGGTTGCCGGGTTCAGTTACCCGCCCGGACCACAGCACGTTGTCACAGATGTACAGACCGCCTGGGCGGACGCGCTCGCGAGCGAGGTGCCAGGCCTGCGGGTAGTCGTGTTTATCGATGTCGTTGTAGACGATATCGAAGTCGCCGGGCGTCCGGGCCAGGACGTCTTGCGCTATGCCGACTTGGTAGTCGATGCGATCCCAGCGCTCAACCCGTGACAGGAACTGTTCGGCCAAATCGCGATTGGCCGGATCGCTGTCAGTGCAGATCACCCTGCCGCTGGGGCCCACTGCCCGCGTGAACCAGTACGCCGAGTAGCCGTAGCCGCTGCCCATCTCGAACACATTGGTCGCGCCAATCGACAGGGCCAGCACCTCGACGAGCTCGCCGACGAGGCGGTCGATAATCGGGAAGTTACGCTCCTGCCCGAGCTGCTCCATCTCGAGCAGCACGGGCTCGTCGTGCCGAACTGACAACTGGCGCATATAGCGCTCCGCCCGCTCGTCTACAGGACTGAATGGCATGTCGGGATGCTACGCCGGTCACTGCGTCGAGCGCGCCAGTCGGCCGAGGCATAACCATGCGATGTCGGCCTGGACCGATGCGCCGACAAAGCTGGCCGCCGGCGGCGCGTGGCGCTCAACGCTCGCCTGCGCCGGCGCCACTACTCACCATCCGGAGCCCGCCTGCTTATGCTGCGGGCTGCTGGGGCCGCTTAGTGCTGCGTGTAGCGTGCGGCCATGAGCCTGGGCGGGGACCGTTGGCTGCCACTGCCCGTTAGGACGTGAGCGCGTTGGGCGCTTATCCTGCGACAGGAGGGGGACACTGATGATCAGCATCGATACTGGCCGGCTGGTCGCGCCGGGCCACGCCGCGATCGAGGTCCTCAGGGCAAACGGCGTGGAGGTGGTCTTCGGCCTGAACGGAGACCACGTCCTGCGTCTGTACGACGGCCTCGCCGACCTGGGCGGAATCACCCACGTGACCGTCAAGCACGAGAACAACGCCGCCCTGGCCGCCGAAGCATACGGCCGCCTGACCGGCCGACCCGGCGTCGCAATCACGACCGCCGGACCCGGCGCGCTTAACTCCCTATCCGGCGTGGCCAGCGCGATGGCCTCGGGCGCGCCGCTCGTCTCGCTGACCGGTGCCGTCCCCTCTGGCGCCGCGCTCGAGACCTTCCACGGCGTTGACGTGATCGACTTCACCGAGCGCGCCTTCGCGCCGATTGCCAAGTCCTCTCGGCGTGTTACCCGCGCCGCCGACATCCATGGGGCAGTTGGCGACGCTTTCGCGCTGGCGGTTGCCGGCCGCCCAGGCCCCACCCACGTCGAGATAACCCGCGACGTCCTCGAAGGTGACCCCTTCGAGGCCGCTCCGCCCGCGCCTGCGCCGGCGGTGTCGGCCGAGGTCGCGCCGGACCTGGGCCGGGCCCTCGATCGCCTCCGGGCAGCCCGCCACCCGGTCATCGTGGCCGGCAAGGGGGCCTGGTACCCGCTTGCCTCGGCCGCCCTGATTGCCCTGGCCGAGGCGCTCGAGGCGCCGGTCTGCCACACCTGGGAAGGGCACGCCGCGATGCCGACCGTCCACCCGCTCTCGCTCGGCCCCTACCGCGTCATGGAGACCCACCCCGCCGTCCTGTCCGAGCTGAGCGCGGCCGACCTGATCGTCGGCGTCGGCGTGCGAGTCGGGACCGAGCCGTTCCGTGCCCTCCAGGATGATTATGGCGATCGGCTGCTGGTCCTCGATGCGGCCGACGCGCCGACCCGCGAGTACGGCCCGGCGATCGGCTCGGTCCCGTCATTGGCCGCGTCGCTACGCGCGCTCGCCGCTGCGGTCCGCCCGTCATCGTCCGCCGGATCAGCGCGGGCGACCTGCGCGGAAGCCCAGCGCTCGCTGGCTCGCGGACTCGAGGTGGAGATGGCGCGGTACGCCGACACTCGCCCGTGGCACATCGGCACGGCGATCGCCGCGCTCTCCGAACGGTTGACGCCCGAAATGGTCGTGACCTCGGACGTCTCGAATGTCAAGCTCTGGGTGCCCTTCCAGTTGCGTACGTTCGGGCCGCACTCGCACGTGCAGTCCGGCTCATGGGGCACCATGGGCTACGCGCTGCCGGCCGCGCTCGGGGCCGCCTTCGCTCACCCGGGCCGCAAGGTGGTGGGCCTGGCCGGCGACGCCTCGTTCCTGATGTCGTCGTCCGACCTGGTTACGTTGGCTCAGTACCGGCTGCCGGTCGTGATCGGCGTGCACCATGACGGGCGGATCGGGATGATCAATTACATGCAGACGATGGCCGGACGCGAGCCGTACGCCACCGAGATTGGCGACGTCGACTACGTGAAGATGGCCGAGGCCGCCGGCCTCAAGGGCATCCGAGTCGACGACCCGTCCCGCATTGGCGCCGCCTGGGACGAGGCGCTGGCCGAGGACGGCCCGATCCTTGTCGAGTTCATGGCCGGCCACGACTTCCCGCGCCCCTCGCTGCGGCGGTTCGTCGAACAGGGCTCCTGAGGAGAACCAGCATGCCGTTCTACGAAAGAGGTGACGTCCGCCTTCACTATGAAGAGGCCGGCTACGGCTTCCCTTTGTTGCTCATCCCCGGCGGGGGTTTGAATTCGACACTGTCCTTCTTCACTGGAAACGCGCCGTTCAACGCGTTCGAGGAGCTGAAGGACGAGTACCACTGCATCACGATGGACCTGCGCAACGCCACCGGCGGCCTGTCCTCCGGCCCGCTCGAGATCGAGCGGCCCTGGGACGCGTATACCGACGACCAGCTCGGCCTGATGGATCACCTGGGTATCCGGGAGTTCATGGTGATGGGCTTCTGCATCGGCGGCCCCTTCATTTGGAACTTGTTGCGCAGGGCACCAACACGCATCGTCGCTGCGGTACTGGCGCAGCCCAGCGGGTTTCGCCGGGAAACGCCCGACCTCTCCTACACCAACAACATCGCCGGCTGGGGCCCAGCGCTCTGCGCCCGACGGCCTGAAATCACGATGGCCATGATCGACGCATTCCTGAACACGATGTACCGCTCCAGAGCCGATTTCGTCTTCACCGTGACACGCGATTTCGTGCGCAACTGCCAGACGCCCATACTGGTACTGCCGGATGATGTGCCGGCGCACCCGTACGCCGTGGCCATGGAGGTCGTGCGTCTCGCGCCGCGGGCCGAAGTCAGTCTGTACCCCTGGAAGGAGTCCGAGGAGCAGATTTCGCAGGCGCTGGGTCATGTGCGCGCCTTCCTACGGGCGCATCGACCCGTGACCACAGCCCGCTAAGACGACAGTATTCATACCAGGCTATTGCGGTCAAACGGCTCATCGTCGTCGTTGGAGGTGCGCTCTCAATTGCGCGCGCTTACCCGCCAATCGGCCGTCGTATAGAGCCACGCGTCCCTGGACTGGCAGGCGTCTTTCTGGCCGGCGATGGAATTGAGGCTCGGCGCAGTCCCACGGGAGAAGCACCACCTCGCGCAGTGACGGAGCTCCAACACATTGTGAACGTCGCAATTCCCGAGGGATAGGGTTGCACGTTACCGACGCCGGCGCTGGACTTCGGAATGCTACTGCCGCGAATAGTTGGCGACGAACCGATCCGGAGCGGGTCTCATGGCTCAGACTGGCCGTCGCTCCGCCGACATGCCGGTCTCGACGTCGAGCGTGACCGTCCCAGCAGACCGTCCACCATCACCCGCTGGCCGGTCGCGATGGAATCGGTCGCGCCTGCGACTCCGACGACGGCCGGAATGCCGTACTCACGCGCGACCACCGCCCCGTGCGACAGCATCCCGCCCATCTCCATCACCAAGCCGCCGGCGGTGAGAAATAGCGGTGTCCATCCCGGATCGGTCGACTGCGCCACCAGGATCTCCCCCGGCTCGAGTCGCGCCCCGTGCGGAGAGCGAACGACGCGAGCGACTCCGGTGACCAGACCAGGCGACGCTGGCGAGCCGCGGAGTCCCCCTGAGACCGAAACGAGCGCCGCCTCCGCGTCAGTTCCGTCGGAGAGGAGCACGCGCGGGATATGACGGCGCAGGCGCTCGCGCTCGAACGTCTGACGCCGCATTGCGACAATCTTGTGCACGTTTTCGCCCGCGACCGCCCGCCGTGCCTCAGGCAAAGTGAGAAAAAAGATGTCGTCAGGCTCGTCGATGCGGCCGTGGTCGGTAAGATCGGCGCCCACCGGCTTCAGCAGCTCGCGTGCAGGCGTCGCAAGCAGACGGATGATGTGGAACTTTGGAGCTTCACGCGAGCCGACCAGAACACGCACTCGGCGCAGCAAGAAGCGGAGTACGGTTCGTCTCGGTCCATGCACGCGGGTGAGCAGCGAGGCAACCATGGCCTCAGCCGCGCGCTCGCCATTTGCGAAATGCGTATCGGGGGCGAGTGCGTCGTCGCCAAGCCGGGCGTAGTTGCCGAGAGCGCCCAGGATGTGGGTCGGGTCCTCGGACCAGCGTGCGACGCCGATGTCGATCTCGCCAATCGCGCGAAAGCCGTATCGCGCGAGAAACGCGTACAACCCGCCCTGCAACTGCCGTGGCAGCGTCTCCGCTCGGTAGGCGGCTGCCAGGTCCGCGGGAGCGCGCTCGAGGAGGGCGGTGTGCGAGTCTCGGTCGGCGCGCAACTCGATGCTGAGCGACCACAGCGCCAAGTCCATCTCTGTGGTCGGGTTGTGCGGTGCGCTGCGAGTAATCGTCTGTAGCTCGTCATCCCGCGCCCAGCCGCGCAAGAGGCGCGCAGCGAGGCCAAGCGAGAGCAGTGTCGGCGCCATCATCCCGAGCAGGCGTGGCAGCAGGTGTGGCGTCGCCGCCAGCATCAGTCGCTCGAAGGCGTCGAGCCGCAAGGTCGCGTTCGCGCCCGTCGGCAGGCTGACGCGGGCAATGTCGTCCATCTCGCGAACGAATCGCGCCCGCGTGGCGAATGGCGAGCTCAGCATGCGAAGCGCCGCGAGCGGGACGCCGACCCGCATAAGGCCCATTGCAATTCGCCACAACGCCAGCACGCGCCAGCGGCTCACGAGCGCGAGGCGTGGGTCGGACGCGAGTCGTGACAAGACCACTGAGCTGCGCGCCTCACCCAGTGCGGTGATCGACTCGAACGCCCCGCGGCCGACCGGATCACGGACGACGGGCGTCACGTCGATGTATATCCGCATGCCGGCGTCCTCAATGGCCTTCGGCCCTGGCAATGCATCGTCGACGACGCGACCGAACGTTCGCCAGACGGCCGTGCCCATCGAGCGGAAGAACTGGATGCCCATCGGCGTGAGCGGCTCGAAGTAGCCCTGAAAGACATTGCCTGAAAAGTAGACGCGCACCTCACGTTGTGGGTCGGGTGTGTCCGCGGGCAGCGGGTAGAGCGTGGTGATCGGCCGTGACTGGACGAGCCAAAGGTGCCGCTCGCCATCGATGGCGAACTCAATGTCCTGCGGAGCGCAAAAGTGCCGCTCGACGCGGTCCCCAAGCGCAGCGAGCGCGAGGAGCTCGTCGTCAGAGAGCACCGCCTCGTTGCCAGCCGGACGTCGCTCGACGATCTCGCACGCCGCAGTGTCGACGGTGTAGTGATCCGGGTCTACGGCGCCGGAGACGAGCTTTTCGCCGAGATCAGCGATGGCTTCGATGACCCCTCGGCGGCGGCGCCCGGTTAGCGGGTCCGCGGTGAACAGCACGCCAGCCGCTGAAGCGTCGACCATCCGCTGCACGACGACGGTGGGCCTCACACCGCCGTCTTCGACCCCATGCGCGCGTCGATACGCGACCGCCCGCCCGTTCCACAGCGAGGCCCAGCACCCGCGGATGGCGTCGAGGAGAGCCTCGTCGCCCACGACGTTCAGGTACGTGTCCTGCTGGCCGGCAAAGGATGCACCGGGAAGATCCTCGGCTGTGGCTGAGGAGCGCACTGCAACAGGTCCGCCGCCCAGCGCAGCGTATGCCTCGCGTGTTCTCGACCCGATGGCATCCGGCATGTCCAGGGTGCGCAGGCGTCCTGCGGCCGATGTCGGTTCTCGCGGATCGACCCGCGCCAAACGTGCGGCGAGCGCATACGCGTCCGTCGTCAAGATGAACCCGTCCGGCACCGAGAAGTCAGCGCGGGCGAGCTCGCCGAGGTTTGCGCCCTTGCCGCCAGCTATGTCGACATTCACTGCCGATACTTGATCGATACGTAGAACCAGGTCCGTCACGACCGCACCTCCCGCGAGTTCAGCATTGTCGGACATCGTTTGGCCCCCTGGATTCGCCGCAGCCATCGTTTACGCACTAGTGTGGCTGCCACGTCCGAGACCCACACGTATGATGCTTGGCTAGCGAACTCGAGTCCGTCCAGCCAGCTCGTCGGAAAAGCGCACGGTGTCCCATTGCATCGTCACACATCAAGCACCGGCTCGGCGTGTTGCGCAACTTCTTCGAGCGGACCAGCGAATGGGGATACGACGACGCGCCAGCTCGCGTTCCGCTCATCCCCGCCGATGTTCCCATCTCGGCTCAGCCGCTTCCCCCCTTTCTTGACGATGCCGCGGCGGCCATTGACTCGTAGGCGACGCCGCCCATGATGTGCGCGTACGCGCACCGCTAACGGTCGAGTTCGTGCACCTTGTCTGCCGGGTCTCGGGCAGGCCGAAGCCGCCTGGCTCCACCAGTGATGGAATTGTCCGCGGCTCGTTCAGACCGAAGTGGTACTGCGATTGAAGCGCACGTTGCTGCTACGGTCGCGCGGCCGGCTGGATTGGCCGCAGCTCTTTGAGCTACCGCCGCAGATGGAGCAACAGTCGAACCCCATAGCGCGCAAACAGAACAGCTCACCACGACCAGGCTGGCCAAGCGATGAAGATACCCTCCGTTACAGAAGCTGAGGCAATGCTGGCGGACGCTAGCCGGCGCAATCCGGGACCCTGGGTGAAGCATTCGGCTGTGGCAGCCGCAACGGCACGCGCCATAGCGGAGCACCATCCGGTGCTCGACCCGGATGCTGCGTACATACTCGGGCTGCTGCACGACATTGGGCGGAGCACTGGCGGGCCACAGGTGCCGGACGTTCGACACCTTCTCGATGGCTACCACCTCATGCTCGCTCGGGGTTTCGACGACTCCGCCCGCATCTGCCTCACCCACTCGTTTCCCATCAAACAGGCTGACGCTTTCGCCAGTCGGTGGGACTGCCCACCCGAGCAAAAAGAGTTTGTTCAGGAGTATCTCGAGGGTGAGGAGTACACCCCGTACGATCGGCTGATTCAGCTGTGCGACGCACTTGCGCTCCCATCGGGCCCCGTGCTGATGGAAAAGCGGCTGGTCGACGTAGCGTTGCGCCACGGCTTGAACGATCTCACACTTGCCAAGTGGCGGGCGTTCCTGAGCCTCCATCAGGAGTTTTCGGACGCAGTTGGCGTTTCGATCTACAACCTGCTGCCTGGGATCGTCGAGAACACATTCGCCGCGTAGCACGTCCAGGGATAGTTGATCGAATCGGGGCCTACACCACAGCATTTCAATCGGCACATAGATTCAAGCTTCAGCCGTAGCGTCCGCGTGCCTGACGTCGCATGCTGCTGGGCGGCGACGACGAGGCCCTGTGGGCTGAGCTCCCACAGCAGGCGGTCGTACGTCATCGGACCGGGTCGGGGTCGATCCCCTACGCGTCAAGTAGTTGACCAGTCCAGCCGGGTCCGTAGTTCCACTC
>JBPCIO010000143.1:0-17481 GCA_051006215.1 Chloroflexota bacterium | reverse complement strand
GCTGATGCCCGGTCGCCGCTACTCTGAGGGCCTGCACCAGGCCATCGAAGCCAAGGAGGGGATGCACGTCCAGCGCGAGAACGTCACCCTGGCGCGTATCACTTTCCAGAACTATTTCCGCATGTATGACAAGCTGGCGGGCATGACGGGCACGGCATGGACCGAGCGCGAGGAGTTCCAGAAGATCTACAACCTGGACGTAGTCGTCGTGCCCACACACCGGCCCATGGTGCGCGGCGATCAGGCTGACCTCGTGTACAAGAACGAAGACGCGAAGTTCGGCGCGGTCATCGAGGAAATTGCAGAGTTCGCCAACAGCGGTCGGCCCGTGCTGGTCGGGACCACCTCAGTCGAGAAGTCAGAACGGCTGAGCCAGCTGTTGCGTGAGAAGGGCGTCCCGCACGAGGTGCTCAACGCCAAGCAGCACGAGCGAGAGGCGTGGGTGATTGCCCAGGCTGGACGGCCCGGGGCGGTCACTCTGGCGACCAACATGGCCGGGCGCGGCGTCGACATTCTTCTGGGTGGTAATCCAGATGGTTTGGTCGAGCAGTTCCTGGTCGAAGCAGGCGCAACGCTTCAGGAAGCGAGCGTCGAGCAGCGCGACAGCGCCAGGCAACGAGCGATCGGGCAGTGCGAGCGGGATGCCGATCGCGTTCGGCTATTGGGCGGACTGCACGTGCTTGGAACCGAGCGGCATGAGGCGCGGCGCACCGACAACCAACTTAGCGGCCGCGCTGGACGCCAGGGTGATCCTGGCTCATCGCGGTTTTTCGTGTCACTCGAGGACGAACTGATGCGACGTTTCGGCGGCGCTTCTATCGCTGGTTTGATGGATAAGCTCGGCCTTGAAGAAGACGTTCCCCTCGAACACCCATGGGTCAGCCGGGCAATTGAAAACGCCCAACAAAAAGTGGAAGCGTACAACTTTGATATACGCAAGCATGTGGTCGAATACGACGACGTGCTGAATCGCCAGCGGGACGTCATTTACGGCGATCGCGACCGGGTGCTTTTCGAAGACAATCTGAAGCCGCTGATCATGGAGTGGGTCGAGGAGACGCTTGTCGGGCTGACCGAAGACGCGCTGGGTGGCGACCGGCGTGAGTGGGATCTGGATGCGCTGAGGCAGCATGTCGAGCGCATCTTTCCGATGCCGGAAAACTTTTCCTGGGACGACGTCGAGCGGCTGATTGACCGCGAGGAAGTCGTCGACCATCTCATGGAGCTGGCCGAAGCAGCCTACGACCACAAGGAGCAGGAGCTCGGGCACGAGCAAATGCGGCTGCTCGAACGGATTTGGATGCTCAACGTCATGGACCGGCTGTGGATTGCCCACCTGACGGCGATCGACGACCTGCGCGAAGGCATCGGTCTGCGGGCTTACGGTCAGCGTGATCCGCTTATCGAATACAAGGTTGAAGCGGCGCGCATGTTCGACGAATTACAGTCGAGCGTCCGCGCCGACGTGGTCAATGCGATCTACCACTTGCAGATGCGGCAGCAAGCACCGCCGCCCCCGCCGCCGACCGAGGCTGCATTCGCGGGTCGTACAGATGGAGCTCCAGCCAGCAGTGGCAGTAGTAATGGCAGCAACGGCAACACCCGGGCTGCTCGCCGGGCCAAGGCGACGGCGGCTCAAGCCGCTGGCCAGACGAGGCGCGTGGCTGCCAAGGTCGGCCCCAATGACCGGTGCCCGTGCGGCTCGGGCAAGAAGTACAAGAAGTGTCACGGCGCGCCAGTAAGCTCATGAGATCTACGCGATGGGCCGGGCGCCTGACCGCTGAATGAGCGGCACGCAGACGCTGCGCGAGCTGGTTGCCGCAGTCGAGCAGGTGCTCATCGGAAAACACCTCGAGGCTGAGCTCGCCATAATAGGCCTGGCCGCTGCGGGACACCTGCTGATTGAAGACGTCCCGGGTGTTGGCAAGACGATGCTGGCGAAAAGCCTGGCGCGGGCTACTGGCTGCACCTTCAAACGCATCCAGTTCACGCCTGACCTCCTGCCCAGCGACGTTACTGGAGTATCGATTTATAACCAGCGCACGGGCGAGTTCGAATTTCGAGCCGGGCCGATTGTCGCCCACATGGTGCTGGCTGACGAGATCAACAGGGCTACCCCAAAGACACAGTCGGCGATGCTCGAGGCGATGGAGGAAAAGCAAGTCACCGTCGAAGGTGTGACGCGCGCCCTTCCCACGCCATTCATGGTCCTGGCTACCCAGAACCCGATTGAGTACGAAGGCACCTTTCCGCTACCTGAAGCTCAACTGGATCGGTTTCTGCTGCGCATTCATCTTGGCTACCCCGAGCCAGCTCAGGAGGCCAGCGTGCTCGAGCGTCAGATGTTGCGGCATCCGATCGAGGATCTGCGACCAGTTACGAGCGCCGACGAGCTACAGCGGCTTCAGCAGGCGGTGCGAGAGGTCCACGTTGATGCTCACATGCTGCGCTACATCGTGCACATCGTCGGCCTGACGCGTGACCATCCTGACGTGTACCTGGGCGCAAGCCCGCGTGGGAGCCTGGCACTCATGCGGGCCGCCCAGGCGCGCGCCATGCTGGCTGCGCGAGACTATGTGACTCCGGATGACGTAAAGGCGCTCGCCACCGCAGCCCTCGCCCACCGCCTGATCATGAGCCCCGAAGCGCGCATGCGTAACGCTACCGCCCAGGCAGTCGTCCGCGGAGTGTTGCAGGAAGTCCCCGTCCCAGGCTCTCGAGTCTCGGCGTGATGCACGGCGGCTCCCCGCCCAGGGCATGCGGCTGCCCGGCGCAGTTTGCACCGGCTTTCGCGATCTGCTGAAGATGGCGGCGGGCGAGCGTTCCGATGCTCCGTAAACTAGGCTTGCTGCTAGCGCTGTGGCTCGTGTTGCTGTTGCTGGCGCTGTCTACCGGGTGGAATGCGGTTTGGGTGCTGGTGTACACCCTCGGCTTACTGGTAGCCGCGAGCGCGCTGTGGGCAAACTGGAACGTGGCTGGGCTCGAGCTGCGCAGACGGCATCGAGCTACTCGTGTTCAGGTCGGCGACGCATTTGCCGAACAGGTCGTGCTCGAGGCAGTGCCCGGCCCGGGCCAGTGGTGGCCAAGACTGTGGCTGGAGGTGCACGACGCGTCGGATTTCCCGGAGCATCACCTGGACTGCGTCCTCTCGCTCGGTCCGGTCGCCCACAAGGCCTGGGAATTGCGCTCGATCTGTACGCGCCGCGGTCGTTTCACACTCGGCCCAGTCTGGGTAACCAGCGGTGACCCGTTCGGCATTTTCCGCGTCAGCCGCAAACTGGCCGAGGGCGCTACGGTTGTCGTCTACCCGCGCACCGTGCGACTGCCCCGCTTCGGACGCGTGCCGGGCGAGTTGCCTGGCGGTGCGCTCCAGGGGGTGCGCGTCCCGTTCAGCACGCCGAACGTGTCGTCGGTCCGAGAATACCGGCCCGGTGATAGCTTCAATCGCATTCACTGGCCGACGACGGCTCGCACGACGCGGCTGATGGTGCGGGAATTCGAGCTGGACCCAACCGCAGATGTGTGGATCGTGCTCGACCTGCATGCCGACGTCCAAGCAGGCTCAGGCGTAGAAAGCACCGAGGAATATGCAGTCACCGTCGTCGCGTCGCTGGCGCGCCATCTGCTCGACCAGGGCCGCGCCGTCGGCCTGGTTTCACAGACGGTTGCGCTGCCCGCTGATCGCGGCCCGCGCCAGATCGAACGCATTTTGGAAGTGCTGGCTCTTGTACAAAGCAGCAGCCAGCTGAGCCTGGCAGCGCTGTTGGGCGCTGAAACCAGCCGCTTTGCGCGCAGCTCGACCCTGCTCGTGGTAACCGCCTCGACCGCCGAGGCTTGGGGCCGTTACTGCCAGGCCCTGGGGCCCCGCGGTGTCCACACGACGGCCGTGCTTGTCGAGGCCGCGACCTTTGGGCAGGCTCCATCGACACTGCTGCTGGTGAGCTCGCTGGCGGCCGCTCACATTCCGACATACATGGTGAAGCGTGGGGACGCGCTCGACGTTGCGCTTTCGGCCCCGCGCCTGGGGGCAGGGCGACCGCTGCCGTGAGAGCGCGAGGCTTGTTCAACGCCGTCCCACGGCTGGGCGCCTGGAGCAGCGCGCGGCGCCCGAGCCGCTTCCGTATCTTGGACGTGCTGGTGCTTCTGGCGGCCGGGTTGTTGCTGGTGCAGGCGCCAGCATCTGTCGCAGCTGCGAGCTGGGTTCCGAATCTGGAGCCGTTGCCTAAGCTGGCCGTCGCTGGACTCCTGGTCGGTTATCTGATCGAACGCACACAGTTGGCTGGCGCGCTTGGGTTGCCACTCGGGTTCCTGCTTGGCGGCGAGGCCGTGACCTACGTGTTCGCACAGGCAGGCGTCGAGGGCAACCTTGCCGAACGAGTCGAATGGCTGGACGGCCGCATTGGCGCCTGGCTGAATACGATCGCCAATGGCGGGGTGAGCAATGACCCGCTCGTGTTTGCTGTCGCGATGGCTGTGCTGGCCTGGGTGCTCGGCGTGCTCACGGCATGGCTGGTCTTTCGAGACGATGTCCCGTGGCTGGTGGTGCTGCTCAATGGCGTAGCGCTGCTGATGAACCTGTCGTACGCGTCGACAAGTTTGGTCGGCTACGTCGGCTGGTTTGGCTTCGCAGCCTGTTTGTTGCTGGCCGCCAAGCAACTTGCCAACCGTACAGAGTTGTGGCGCCGCGCCGATCTGAAGGTGAGCTGGCGGGTCGCAGCCAACGTGCTGTTCGGGACTGCCATAGCCTCTGGCGGACTCTTATCGCTGGCGTGGGCGCTGCCGACGAACGTGTCAAGTAGCGAAGTTGCCAGCGGTTGGAATCGAGTGACCGCGCCCTGGCAGGGCCTGGAGGGCGAGTTCGATCGCTGGTTCGCGGCCCTCAACAGCAGCGAACACACTGCGCGTGGGTTGAGCTTCGGACGCACGCTTGCGCCCCGAGGCGCGTTCGACCTGGCCGACACGCCAGTGCTCGAAGTGCATGCGAGTGGCCCGTTGTACCTGCGTGCCACTACGGCCGACCGCTACACCGGACAGGCAATCACGAGCTCCGAAGCTAGCGCCACCCAGTTCGACGCAAACGCAGACCTCGTCTCACCTGACGGTCTACCCCAAGCCCGCGGCCTTCTCCAGGCGCAGATCAAGGTGCTTGCCAGCCGCACTTCGGTCGCGTTTGCGCCCGACACTCCGGTTCGGTTCAGTCAGTCGGTACAGGTCGACACGCGTGCCGAAGCCAACGACATCGCGACGATTCGGCTGGAAGCGCCGGTGCTGCAAAACCAGGACTATACCGTCATCTCGGCTGTTTCGACGGCGACCCTCCAGCAGCTGCGAGCGGCAGGCGAGGACTACCCAGACTCGATTCGACGACGGTACTTGCAGTTGCCCCGCAGCGTGTCGCGGCGCTCAATCGACCTCGCGCACGAGGTGGCGGCTGGCGCGACCTCGGCGTACGACAAGGCAGCCGCGCTCGAGACGTACCTGCGCAACAACTTTACGTATTCGACCCATGTGGCGAGCGTGCCGTCCGATCAGGACTGGGTGGACTCGTTCCTGTTCGGCTCCAAGGAGGGATACTGCGACTATTTCGCCACGACGATGGTTGTGCTTCTGCGCGCGCAGGGTGTGCCGGCTCGGGTTGCGTCTGGGTTTGCTCCGGGCGAGTTCGATGCAAGTACGGGCATTTCGATTGTGCGCGAGAACCACGCCCACACCTGGGTCGAAACCTACTTCCCTGGCTACGGCTGGGTCACCTTTGAGCCCTCGGCGATTCGGCCACTCCCGAGCCGCCTCGAAGAGGCGCCTGTTCCCGTGCCTGCCGCTGGCACGGCACCGGCGCCCATGCCGGACGCCAGCACGTTGACGCGGGCAGAGCTTGACGAATTGCTGAATATCCGCGATCAGGCTGGACCCGCTCCGACTGCGCCCTTCCTCTCGAGCTGGCTGGGGATCCTGGCGCTGGCGGTCGGGGCGATCATCCTGGTCGCGTTGATCGCCGCGGGGTGTGTTGCCCTGGCGTGGCGCCGTGGGCTTGCCTCGCTGGCCGGGTACCAGCAACCGTATGCCCAACTCGTCCGGCTCGGCGGCTGGTCGGGCGCGCTGCGGGCGCGGCCGAGCGACACGCCCTGGGAAGTTGCCGAGAGGCTCGGACGCCAGGTGCCGCGCACCCGAGCTGCGATCGACGAGCTCACCAGCGCCTATGTCGAGGGCACCTACGCGAACCGAACGCCAGTCGTCGATCCCTGGCCGGGCTGGTTAGTGGTGCGCAGGGAAGTGGTTCGGGGCCTGCTCGGACGCAGGTTGGGCGCGTGGTTCGGCGAGGACACCTCGGTCGCACCTCCACCACACAGTCATCCGGAGCTTCTGAGCCAGTGGGGCGCATCCCAGCGAGCTACGTCTGAGGCGGGCCGAGCGAATCCGATTACGCCTCAGCGCTGGTGGCGGAAAGTTGTGCCGCGGAGGCGGGTTGGCGCGGGGCGCGAAGAATCGGACTGAATGCTTTGCGCAGGAAGCTTTCGACCCGCTCGAAGTAGCCGTCCGGGTCCAGGTCGCGGGCTTCCACATGCCGAGCACCGGCGACGACCCATAGCTCTTTCGGCTCCTCGGCCGCTTTGAACAAGGTATGCGCATGGCGCAGCGGCACGATCTCGTCGAGGGTTCCGTGCGTGAGCAGGATAGGCCGTGGCCCGATGCGACCGATCACGTCCACGGGCCGTAAATGGCTGGGATCGACGTTGACGATCCACTTCGCCCACTGCATGGCAAGCGGTGCGATGGGGAAATGGGGTAGCCGCGATACGACATGAAAGCTGTACCTGACGGCCTCGAGAAAGGACGCATACGCGCTGTCCGCGACGACCGCTGCGATGTCGGTACATTGCGCGGCCGCTTGAATCGTGGCTACCGCGCCCATCGAAAACCCGACCACGCCAATTCGGCCTGGATCTACTTCGGGCCGCCCCTTCAGATAGCGAACAGCGCCGATGACGTCGTTGGTCTCATGTAACCCGACACTACTGAATTGCCCGTCGCTCATACCGTGGGCGCGAAAATCGAAGCACAGCACGTTGTAGCCCGCGGCACTGAAGCGGAGTGCCAGTGGTAGGCACTCGCGCCGACCTGTCCCGATGCCGTGGCACAGCACCACGGCCGGAGCAGGCCGGCTGCCGGAGGCGCAGAAAAACCACCCGCTGATGCGCACGTCGTCCACATCCGAAGTAAAACGTACGTCTTCGGCCGTGCCGCTCGGCGGCTCGTCTGTGCCCCATTGGCCGCGAGCGCGCGCATACTGGTACACCAGAAACCCCGAGACCGCGCCGATAAGCGCGGCGGCGGCGCCCGAGACGCCCAGTGCAGCCGCGGTCACCCACAGCACGTAGCGGATGATCGGTTGGGCTGGGGCCGGGGCAGCAGTCAGGGTGGCAGATGCGGAGCGCCGCGTGTCAACGCCCATGGTCATGCCATCATAGAAGCAACAACTGCACCAAGCCGGCGCGTAGTCCATTTGGTGGGGCGGTCAGCGCCGGCAGCTGGTTTGCGACAATGCGACGCGAACTCATGCATCCTCGGTTGAGCGCAGCTCTGATGGCCGGCCGTGTCGCGGCCGTACTGAGCCGGCGGCTCGGCCGTGGCGGGGGCACCGTCATCGCCGGGCACCTGGTCCCCCGACTTGCACCCGGCGCTCTGCGCGAGGTCACCCGATCCCTCCCCAACGGCAGCATCGTCGTGTCGGGTACGAACGGCAAGACGACCACGACGCGTCTCATCTCGCACCTTTTGCGGACTGCTGGGCTGCGGCCAATCCACAACCGCGCCGGCGCCAACCTGCTATCAGGCTTGTTTACGGCTGTGGCGCAGGGAACGGATTGGCAGGCCCGGCCGCGCGGAGACATCGGATTGTTCGAAGTCGACGAGGCCACGCTGCCGCGCGCGCTGCAGCACATCCAGCCGAGAGTTCTGCTCTTGCACAACATCTTTCGCGACCAGCTGGACAGGTATGGCGAGGTCCACTTCGTGGCCGACCTGTGGCGCGGAGCACTGCGTGAGCTCCCTACCACGACCACGGTGTTGCTCAACGCAGACGACCCCCTGGTCGCGGGCCTGCCCACCCCGACCACCAATGCGAAGATCGTTACATATGGCATCGCCGATTCGTCTGTGGGTGTAGGTGTCCTGCCGCACGCCGCGGATGCCCGAATGTGTCCCCGTTGTGGCGCCCCATTGCGTTACGACGTCTTCTTCTACGGGCATCTTGGCCATTACACATGTTCGCAGTGTGTGTTCGCCCGACCCACCCCCGCCGTGAGCGCTACGACTGTCGAGCTGCTCGGCGAAGACGGCGCGAACATGACCGTAGCTACGCCCGACGGGGTGATCCGCGCACGTCTGCATTTACCTGGCCTGTACAACGTGTACAACTCGCTGGCGGCGATGGCCGTGTGTACGGCTCTCGGCGTTCAGCGCGGTACGATTGCCCAGGGACTCGAGACGTTCACCACCGCCTTCGGCCGATTTGAACGCATCCAGGTCGAAGATCGCCAATTGTTCCTGGCGTTGGTGAAGAACCCGGTTGGCTTTACGGAAGTCCTGCGCACTGTCCTGGGCTCCGCTGGCCGGCGGACGTTGCTGATCGCCATCAACGATCTGTTTGCGGATGGCACTGACGTGTCCTGGTTGTGGGACGTCGAATTCGAACGCCTGTATGAACGGGTCAACGTGGCGATCTGCTCGGGGCTGCGGGCTGAAGACATGGCTGTACGCCTGAAATACGCCGGCGTCGAGCCTGAGCGCATCCAGGTGGAGAGCGACTTCCGCCGCGCCATCGAGCTCGCGCTGGCAGCGGCGGAACCGAACGAGACGGTCTACGTCTTACCTACGTATACGGCAATGCTCGGCATGCGCAACGTTCTGCGGCAGACCGGCTATGTCGGGGGCTTCTGGGAAGACTGAACGATGGCTGCGGTGCGCCTCATTCACCTGTATCCCGACCTGATGAGCGTGTACGGGGATCGTGGCAACGTGCTGGCGCTGGCCCGACGCGCCGAGTGGCGCGGCATCGACCTGGAGGTGCAGGCAGTCAGCCTCGGCGACAGCTTCGACCCGCACGCAGCCGATCTGATTTTCTTCGGGGGCGGGCAAGACCGCGAGCAGACCGTGGTGTCGCCCGACTTTCTCGCGCACAAGGGCAGCGCGGTGCGTGAGGCCGTCGAGAGTGGCGCGGCGCTGCTGTCAGTGTGTGGCGGCTACCAATTGCTGGGTCGAAGTTATACGACCGTGGACGGCCGAGAGCTCCCTGGCGCGGGTTTGTTCGATATCCGCAGCGTGCCAGGACCGAAGCGACACATTGGCAATGTGCTCGTCGAAACGGACCTCGGCGGACAACGCCGAACACTCGTCGGATTCGAAAACCATTCGGGAAGAACGTACCTTGGCGAGGGGCTGCAGCCCCTTGGGCGCACGCTGGTCGGGGCCGGCAACAATGGCGAGGACGGGAGTGAAGGCGCAGTATACAAAGGCGCGATCGGCTGTTACCTGCACGGCTCGCTGCTGCCGAAGAACGCCTGGCTAGCCGATCGTTTACTCTCGGCTGCGCTCAGCCATCGCACGGGTGAGCCGTCACACCTGGCGCCACTTGACGACCGCCTGGAGAACGAAGCCCACACCGCCGTCGAGGTGCGCATACGGACCATGCACGGCCGGGTCAAAAGCGGCCTGTGGTAGCCCGACCGGTCACCCTACCCACTACCCCCGCGGCGGTAGAGCGCATGCGGCGGCTGGTACAAGCCGCGCTGGTAGTTCTGACCGGCTTCCTGGCCAGCCGGGTGCTGGGCGTGGTCAGAAGCATCGTCATCGCGGCCCACTTTGGTACTGGCACGGAGGCGAGCGCGTACGTGGCGGCGATCGCCGTTCCGGACACCGTCTTTCAAGTCCTGGTCGGTGGGGCGGTGGGTTCGGCCTTCATCCCCGTGTTCCAGCGCCTGCTTGCCCGGGACCAGGAAGACGATGCGTGGCGCATGACCAGCTCCGTCATCAACCTGGGCGTTCTCGTCGCCGGCGGCACGGCCCTGGTGTTGGCGATTTTTGCGCGCCCGGTGATGGACGTCCTGGCGGCTGGTCGGGATCCGGCATTTCGCGAGCTCGCGGCGAACCTGTCGCGCATCCTGCTCATCACGCCGGCTGTTTTCGCCGCCAGCACCTTCTGCGCCAGCGTCCTCAATTCGTACCACCGCTTCGCGGTCGCTGCGCTTGCGCCGCTCATGTACAACCTGGCGATTATCGCCGGAGCATTCTTTCTGAGCGGGCCGTTCGGTATTCAGGGTCTCGCCATAGGTGCCGCGGTGGGAGCGGTGCTGCATCTGTTGGTTCAGCTACCGGCGCTCATTCGGCTTGGGATGCGCTGGCGACCGATCATCGACCTACGCAGCCCGGGCGTGCGCGAGGTGGGGCGTCTGTTCGCGCCGCGCGTGCTCGGGCTCGGCGTTGTCCAGTTCAACAAGGTGCTCTCAGGCGTGCTGTTCGCCTCGTTTCTGGTCACCAGCAGCATGGCGTATCTGGATTACGCATGGCTGATGATCATGACCCCGTTGGCGCTGGCCATGGCTATTGGCACAGCCGTGTTCCCGACACTGTCCGAGGCCAGCGCGCTCGATCGGCACGCCCAGCTTCAGCAAGTGTTTCATCTGTCGCTGCGCATGATCTTGTTTCTGACCATTCCGGCCAGTATCGGGTTGATGGTGCTGGGCGAACCGGTGATTCGCCTGTTCTTCCAGCACGGTACCTTCAACGACGACTCCACGCGGGGCACCGTGTTCGCGATGGTGTTCTTCTCGATTGGCTTGGCCGGTCACGCCACCGTCGAAATCGTCGACCGCGTCTTCTATGCCCTGCACGACACGCGCTCGCCGGTGCTGGTCGCGGTCGGCGCCATCGCGCTCAACATCGTGATGAGCCTGGTCCTGATGCAGGTGTGGCTTCGCTACGATCCGGACCACGCCTATGGTGGCCTGGCACTGGCGAACTCGATCGCGGCTCTCGCGGAGGCAACCATGCTCATCCACCTCATCTACAAGCGCCTGCCCGGTATGGACGTCAGCAGCCTGGCGACCGCGGTGATTCGAATGCTGGCGGCGAGCTTGGTGATGGGGCTACCCGTGGCTTGGCTGGCGGGCCAGCTGGACCCGCTGCTGCGGCGCTACGGCGCGCCCGGGGAGGCAATGCTGCTCGGCGTGTGCGCCGCCGCCGGCGCACTGCTGTACGGGCTGGTTTCGCTCGCGTTTCGCTCAGACGAGATCCACACGCTGTGGCGCCTCGTGCGGCGCTCTCCTACGCGGAACTGAGCCGATAGGCGCGGTCGAGCAGATCAACGACGTGTACCAGCTCGAGCTCGACTCCGCGGCGCCGCGCGCCGTACACAAGCTGCATCGTGCAGCCTGGATTTGAGGCGACGACGGTCTTCGCACCCGTGGCGATGACCCGATCCATCTTTTCCTCCAGCACGCGCACGGACAGATCAGGGTGCGTCAGGTTGTAGATGCCAGCGCTGCCGCAGCAGACATCGGAGTCCTGCATCTCCACTAGCTCCAGGCCAGGGATCTGGCGGAGTAGCTTGCGCGGCTGCTGACGAATGCCCTGGCCGTGCACGAGGTGACACGCGTCCTGATACGTCACGCGGATTGGCAGCGGCCGCGCCGGCGGCACCAGGTCGATGGCTGCTAGAAACTCGGATACATCCTTCACCTTGCTCGCGAAAAGGCGTGCCCGCTCGGCATAGCGCGGATCGTCGCTCAGCAGATCGCCGTACTCCTTCAGGGTCGAACCACACCCGGCTGCGTTGATAATGATCGCGTCGAGCCCGAGTGGATCAAACTGGTCGATGTTGCGTCGTGCCAGATCGCGCGCCGTGCCACGGTCACCAGTATGCATTTGCAGCGCGCCACAGCAGCCCTGCTTTGGGGGACTGTAGACAACGCACCCGTTCATCGCCAGAACGCGTATCGTCGCCGCATTCGTCTCGCCGAACAGCTGGGGCATGATGCAGCCCTCGATGAACCCCACCCGGTACCGCACCGGACCGCGAGCGGGCGTGACGTATGGCGCCCCGCGTCGACGCACCGCGCCTTGAGCAGGCCCGAGCATGGCCTCCATCTCGCGTAAGCGCGTCGGCATGGCCCGCAGCGCGCCGGTCTTGCGCACCAGGCGCTGGAGTCCGCTGCGCTGATAGGCGCGCAGGCCCACGCCAGCGGCTTCCAGCAACGGTTTGCGCGTAAAGACGGTCCCCAAAATAGCGCGGCCGATGGTCTTCTCAGAGGCGTTGACCGGCTCCGCGACAGCCCGGGCGGCCTCGATGATGGCGCCGTACCGAACGCCCGAGGGACACGCCGTCTGGCACGCCCGACAGTCGAGGCAGGCATAAATGTGCTCGCGAAAATCTGGGTCCTGCGGGCTAACCTTGCCCTCGTACACCTGTCTGACCTGATAGATGCGCCCTCGCGGCGAATCGGCCTCGTGGCCGAGCAGACGGTACGTCGGGCAGAAGTCGAGGCACAGCCCGCAGTGGACGCACTCTTTCAACAGCTTCTTGTCGAGCAGCGCGTGTAGGGGATTAGATACCGCCAACGTACCGCCCCGGATTCAGCGTGTTGCGCGGGTCGAGCTTGTTCTTCAGCGCCCGCATGAGTGGCAGACTCGAACCTGCATCACCCCATACATCCAGCGACCGCTTGACGGCTGCGGGACAGCGCTGGATGACCAGTGAGGCGTTGCTGCCCAGGGCGGCGATCTCACGCCGCGCTTCCAGCAGCACGCTTGCATCCGACGGAGCCGAGCAGGCGGCGAAGCCTACGCCGCTGCCGGCGTGCGCCCAGACGATCGGCTCGAGGCCACTGAAGTGATGCTCCATGATCGTGACAAGAGCCGCCGACGAGGACAGCGGCCCCGAAGCCTTGCACACCACCGCGTGGGTGCGGAGAGCTGCCACGCGACTGCGGACCAGGTCCTCCCACGCGTTTTCGGGGGCTTCCACTTGTCGGCCGCCATGCCGCTCCAGGAGGGCCGACAGGTCGCGGACCTGGCGGTCGACGGCCTGGGGGTAGCCGCCGAGGCGAAACACGATCAGCTTTTCGCCCGGGAGTCCGGCTGCCTGTGCCGCTCCGGACCCGAGAAGCTCGACCGCCAGGGGCGAGAGCGGCGAATGCACGACCGCATCGAGCACGCGGCGCGCTCCGTCGAGCTCGGAGAACTGGGCGAACACGGCATCGCTGGCAGGTGGAATCGGGGCTAGCTTCAGGCTCAGCTCGACCAGGATGCCAAGCGTCCCGAGCGAGCCCACGTACAGCTTGTTCAGGTCATACCCGGCCACGTTTTTGACTACCCGCCCGCCTGCGCGGGTCAACACTCCGTCCGCATTGACCACGCGCGTGCCGATGACCAGGTCGCGCGCGGTGCCGTACGCGAAGCGCAACGGGCCACTCGCATTGGTAGCGATCAGGCCGCCCAGGGTCGCCTCGTCCTCAGCTGGCGGATCGAGAGCCAGGAACTGCCCCTGTTCAGCCAGCACGGTCTGGAGTCGTGAAAAGCGAATGCCGGCTTCGACGGTAATAGTGAGGTCGGCCGGCTCGTACTCCACGACGCGATCCAGGGCGGTGGTGTCCACGATCACGTCCAGCCTGGTAGGCGGCATGCCCAGGTCGAGCTGGGTCCCGCCCCCCACGGCGGCTACGGCTTGTCCGTCCTGGTCGGCTGCGCGGACAGCCTCCGCCAGCTCGTCTGCGCTCGCCGGGCCGACCCGACGTGTGGCCGAAATGCCGTCGATGTCGAGAACCGCACTTACCACCCGACCGCGCGGCCCCGTCGCGCGAATAGTTCGAGGCACCTGCCCGCGGTCGGGAACACTTTGCCGGGGTTGCACAGGCCGTTCGGGTCGAGCGCGTCTTTGATTCGCTGCATCACGGCCAGGTCGGCCTGGCTGAAGATCAACGGCATGAGGTCCTTCTTTTCCATGCCGATGCCGTGCTCGCCACTCAGCGAGCCGCCGGCGGCGGCACACACGCGCATGATCTCAGCGCCAGCGTCGATCACCTGCTCTTCGGCGCCGGCTACGTCGGAATCCCACAGGATCAATGGATGCAGGTTTCCATCTCCGGCATGGAACACGTTCGCGATACGGAAACCTGACTCACGCGAGATCTCCTGGATGCGAGCCAGAGTCGCGGGCAACTTCGTGCGCGGCACCACGCCGTCGACGGTGTAGTAGTCAGCCGTGAGGCGGCCAATCGCGGCAAACGCGCCTTTGCGGCCGGCCCAGAGCGCGGCCCGTTCGGCGTCGTCCTTGGCCAGGCGGACGCTCAGCGCGCTACTGTCAGCGCACACTTGCTGGACAGCCGCCGACTGGGCCTCCACCTCTTCTCGCAGGCCATCAACCTCGATCAGCACGACTGCGTCAGCCTCCACCGGATAGCCGGACGGCATGCGAGATTCGATGGCCCGGATAGTGAGGTTGTCCATCATTTCGATGGCCGCTGGAATGATGCGTTTGGCAATCATGCCGGCTACCGCCGAGCTGGCATTTTCCATGTTTGAAAAGACCGCCAGGATGGTCTTCACCGTCTCGCTCATCGGCACCAGGCGGACCCAGATGCGCGTGATGATGCCCAGCGTGCCCTCGGAACCCACAAACAGACCGATCAGATCGTAGCCCGGCGAATCGGCAGCGCTGCCCCCCATTTGGACGATTTCACCGCCAGGCAGCACGACTTCCAGGCCGAGGGTGTGGTTGGTCGTCACGCCATACCGCAGTGTGTGCGGGCCGCCCGAGTTCTCACCGACGTTGCCGCCAATCGTGCATGCCTTCTGGCTCGACGGGTCGGGTACATACGTCAGCCCAAATGCGGCAGTCGCCTGGCCCAGGCGCATGTTCACCACGCCCGGCTCGACGATGGCCCGCATGTTGGCGACGTCGATTTGAAGGATGCGGTTCATCCGCGCCAGGCTGATCAGCACTCCGCCGTGCGACGGGATCGCGCCGCCCGACAGACCCGTGCCTGCGCCCCGCGCCGTGTAGGGCACCCCGAAGCGATCACACGCGCGAACGACCCCGCTGACCTGTTCGGAGGAGAGTGGGAAGACGACGGCGAGTGGACGATGCTTGTCGATCGAACCGTCGTACTCGTAGAGCATCAGGTCATAGTCGTGCCACAGCACCTGCTCCGGAGGCAACAGGTGCCGTAACTCGTCGACGACGCCCGCTTCAGTTACGACGGCCATGTGCCAAGTGTACGGGGAAGGTCAGGCCGCGATCCCGCAAACGGACGGTTTCGCGTACCAGTTCGGCGACCATCTCGTAGCGGTGAAAACTCGGCACGAGCAACACGCCCTGCACACGCTCGAAGACGTCCAGCAAGAACTGATGCGCGAGCTCGATGCCGACGTCCATACCCCGCTCGCCAGCTTCTTTCATTCTGGCCAGGTGGTGCTGGGGGATGACTACGCCCGCCAGCTCGTTGTGGCAGAACTCGGCGTGCTTGTAGCTCTGCAGCGGCATGATCTCGACCACGGTCGGGATGGGCGGCTTCGGTATCCGACTGAAGAAGCGATCGAGCTGGTCGAGGTCGTACAGCGGCTGCGTGATGGCGAAGTCTGCGCCGGCCTCAACCTTCTGGTGGTACCAATCCAGCTCATACTCGAGGTCCTCGGCCATCGGGTTGACCGCGCATGCCACCAGAAAGTTGGTCGGCTTGCCGATCGAGTTGCCAGCCCAGTCGACGCCCTGGTTGAGCTGCTTGATGATGCGAATGAAGCCTGGAGATTTGACATCCCAGACACCCGTGGCGCTGGGATAGCTGCCCATCTGGGGAGGGTCACCAGTCAGCGCGATCACGTTTCGAATCCCCAGTGCGTAGGCCCCCAGCAGCTCGGACTGGAGCGCCATCAGATTGCGGTCGCGGGTGGTGAAGTGGATCAGCGTCTCGATTCCAACCCGCTGCTCGCACAATGCGGCAAACGCGATGCAGCTCATGCGAACTCTGGCCATCGGACTGTCGCCGATGTCGACGCAGTCGGAGCCGGCTTGCTTCACCAGAGCCGCGCCCTGCAGCATTTTGTTGGGATTGAACCCGCGTGGCGGGTCGACCTCGACGCTGATGACGAACTCTCCGGAACGGACCTTGCGGGCGAGCGGCGAGGCGTTTTCGGCTGGCGGCTGCAGCCGAGTCTCAGAGGCGTGGATCGGGGCCGCCTCAGGCGTTTGACTGGTGTGCCCCGTTACAACCGTAACAGCAGGTGCCGGATGAGTGCGGGACAACGCGGTTCGCATAGCGGAGATGTGGGCGGGCGTGGTCCCGCAGCAGCCACCGATGACGGCGACTCCTGCTTCGGCGAAGTGTTGAGCGTACTCAGCAAAATACTCCGGGGTCGAAACGTACATCTGACGACCACCCTGGTTGGTCGGAAATCCGGCGTTGGGCATTGCAGACAGGGGCGTGCTCGTCAGGGGTCGCATTTGACGGATGGCGTCGAGGGTCGCCTGGGGTCCCACGCCGCAGTTCACGCCAAGAACATCCACGTGCAGCGTATCGAGGAGCTCGACCACCTCGGCGGGTGATGCGCCCGCCAGCGTATTGCCCTCTTCGTCGACGCTCACTTGGGCGATGATCGGCAGATCAGCTGACACGCTCCTGGCAGCCAGGACTGCCTGTCGCAGCTCCAGCGTGCTCGAGAACGTCTCCAGGACAAGCAAGTCGACCCCGGCTTCGAGCAGCGCCTCGATCTGTTCCGCGAAGATCGCGCGTGTCTCCTCCGCCGAGATGGTGCCGACTGGCGCTATCGGTTCACCGATGCTGCTGACCGAACCGGCCAGGAACACGGGTTCACCACTCACTTCGCGCGCCTCGCGGGCAATCTTGACTGCGCGGAAGTTGATGTCGCGGACCCGGCGTTCGAGGCCATAGGCAGCCAGTCGAACGCAGTTCGCAGCGAACGTATTGGTCTCGATCACCTCGGCGCCAGCGGCAATGTACGCGCGGTGGACCGCCTGGACGAGGTCAGGCTGCAATAGATTCAACTCGTCGAAGCAGCGCTCGTACGGCACCCCCTGGGCGTACAACTGGGTGCCCATGCCCCCGTCGAACAGGATTGGCGCGCCTGTGGCCAAACGGTCGATGAAGGCACTCCGCATGGCGAACGCAATAGTGTACTGGCCCCACCGGTCGCGTACCATCTGCGCATCTCGAACGAGGGGTTTGCCATTCGACTCGGTTAGATCGGCCGCGGAGCCGTCAACACACACCAATCAGATACACCGGACTCTCCGGTAGCGCCAGGTCCTGGCTTCTGCAACGCGGCGCCAGGATAACGAGGTAGGGGATCTCGAAACACTCGGCGGGTGACCCTCGGCCAGCACGGTCGTTACGGGCGGCACAAACCAGGCGGGCAACCACCTGATACAAAACCGACCCGACGTGGCCATTCCGCACGCGCGCGGAATGGCGG
>JBPCIO010000142.1:0-4162 GCA_051006215.1 Chloroflexota bacterium | reverse complement strand
TCTCTGCACCCGCTGGCGTGTTTGCTCGACGAGGACCTGGACCTGGCGTTGGCCGAGCCGCTCGCACAGGCACTGGGGTGGCGAGTGACGTCGATTCGCGTCGAGGGCTGGCTGGGTATCAAGAACGGACCGCTGCCGGAGGCGATGGCGGATGCGGATTTGCGGGTCTTGGTGACCGGCGACCGTCTGCTCTACGGCCAGCGCGGCAGCCAATGACTGGCCCTCCATCTCGGCGTCGTACTCGTCCGCGACCCGGCGCGAGCTGCCGAGCGAATCGACGAGATCGCGGGCAGGAAAAGGGCACGACAAGAGAGAGCACGAGAAGCGGGATACTGAGGATGTCGAGGGCTCTGTACCCGGAGGATTCCCGTGCCCTCTGCATTGGAACTGTACCCGCTGATCGAAGCCTGGATGCAAGCCTTGCCGGCATCGATCCAGATGCATGCGCCGGCGCTGCGCGCGTTGGCGCACCTGGTGACGGCGCTGCTGGTCGGACAGAGTCTGCGGACGACGACCCTGATGCGCGCGTTGGTGAGCCCGTTGCCACTCCCCGCCCGCCAGCGCTCCAAGCGTGTGGCGCGCGCTTGGAGGCGGCCATGGCTGGTGCCGCGACTGATCCCGGCCGTGCTGGCGCTGGTGCCCCCGGAACGCGACGGCGTGACGTAGCTGGCCTTGGACAGCGTGCGGTGTGGCGCCTGGGAGGTCTTCACCCTGGGCGTGGTGTGGCATGGGCGGGTGCTGCCGGTGGGCTGGACCGTCTTGCCCTCTCCGTGGCCCAAAGGCCAGTTCACGCCACGGGTAGGCGAGCTGATCCGCCAGGTGGCCGCGGTCTGGCCGGCCGCGCGGCCGGTGCACCTGGTGGCTGATCGGGGCTTTCCATCGTGGCGGTTCCTGTGGACCCTGCGCCAGGTGCGCTGGAATGCACGGTGCGCCTGCGGGCGACCGACGGCCTGACCGTGGACGGCCAGGTCCGGACGGTCCGCAGCCTGGTGGCGGCTGCCTCAGCCGACTGCTGGACGACACAGCCCGTCCAGTATGGTGGTGGCCCGCAGGCGCTGCCCGGCACGCTGGTCATCGGCCACGGCTTGGCGGTCCTGCCCTGGCATCAACGCGGGCCAGCCAGCGTGGACCAGCGGCTGGCCCAGCATGGACGCCGCCAGGCCCACCTGGCCAGCAAGCATCCGCGCCAACGCCCGGATGCCGCACGCCAGACCGACCCCTGGGTGGTGCTCTTCACCAGCCAGCCGACCTGGCTGGCGGCCGTGCGGAGCTATGACCGCCGCTGGTCCACCGAGGGCAGCTATCGGGATGCCCAGGGTGGCTGGGACGGCCAGCACGGCTGGGATCTGGAGGTCGCACTGGCACGCCTGAGTGAGGCCGGCTACGTGCCACTGAATCGCGCCCGCGCGCTTGGCTCAGCAACGCTGGGCGCGGCACGGTGTTGACCGCCCTCGGTCAGGGCGTACCGGTCTGCTTGATCCCCGTCTCGGCGGATCAGCCGATCACGGCCACGCTGGTCGGCCGCGCCAGTGCGGCGTGTGCGACGCGACTGGCGAGGTACAGGTCGGTCCTTTTGTGTGCCCGAGCGCTGAGCTCGGGCAACTGGATCCGGGCCAGGGCCGACGGTTCGCGACGATCACCGTCAAGACCGACGCCGCGACCTCGCCAGGTGGTGGTTTGAGCGAGCCGCCGTCGAGCATGGCGGTCGCCCGCGCACCTGCACCACGCCTACACCGAGTCCTTCTACGTGCTCGCGGGCGAGATCGAACTCCGCGTGGGCGAGCGTACCGTCCGCTGCGCCGCGGGTGCCTTCGTCCACGTGCTACCAGGCGTCGTGCACGGCTTCCACAACCCCGGACCGGACCCGGCCAAGCTACTCATCCTGGTCCACCCGACGGCCGGCTTCGGCCAGTGGGTTGATCGGATAGATTGGTCGCCCGGCAGCGCGCAGACGGGCCACCAGCAACCCGAGCGGAGTCTCGATCGAGATTGGGATCGGATGTTCGGGGTCATCGCCCTGCTGCGCGAGCAGTTCGAGCGGGTGCTGATAGCCAGCTGCGTCATCCGTACTGCGTCGTCTGGCCAGCAGGGTGCCAGCCTCGTCAACGCAGGCGATGTCGCGATGGTCCTCCGCCCACTCAATCCCACAGAACACTGGCATCTTGAGAGCTCCCCTCTCCTGTCTGTCTGTGCGTCGAACGAGCCTGGAACGGACGTTGGCGCTCTTGTAGCAGGGCTCCAGGCCCGACACCCGATCAGCCGTTCGTGCCGACCGCAGCCAGCCGGGCCCCTCGGTCCTGGCTGGCTCGGTGAGGGTGGGGGAGCGGGCGAGGCGCGACACGGCCGCCATGCGACACCTGTCGGAACGCTGAGCAGATATCGATTGTCTGTTGACAGTTCGGCGGGGCCGGCATAGCCTGCGCGCAGAGTTCCGCCCGGGGAGGCTCACATGATCCTGCATCGGCTGACGTCAGTCACCACTGGCGTTCCGATCCCAAAAACAGCGGCCTCTTACCGCCACTTGGGCCTGACGCCCAACGAAGGCCCGAGCTTTCAAACACTCGGGGGCAGCGAGCAGCTGCGTCTGGTGCAGGCGCAGCGCCGTATGCTGCTCGAAGCGCGCATTGGAGCATGGGACAACTTCACCGAGCACTGCAGCGACATGGACTGCATCGTCAACGACCAGCTCTGGAAGCCGGAGGTGTTCGAGCGGGGCCCGAAACGTCTGTTCAGCTGGGCACCGTCACCGTCGTTCACCATGGCAAAGGATCTCTCCGCGCGCATGGGGGAAACGTACAGCAGCAGATGAAGGTATCAATGCTTTGTGGCGCCCACTACGAGGGCGCAGCCGCGCACTTGAACGTCCCACCGGTCGCACCATCCGTCTGCGATCCTGCAATCGCCAAACAGAGCTTCGACCATTTTCTCGAGTACGCGGCGATGGCCGATGAACTCGGGTTCGACTGGATCAGCGTGTCCGAGCACCACTCTTCGCCGCTCATCCTGTCCTCCTCTGTCATGCCGCTGGCCGGCGCACTGACGCAGATCGTCAAGCGTGCGCGTATCGCGCTGCTCGGACCACTGGCGCCCCTCAGCAATCCAATCCGGACCGCCGAGGAGATTGCCGTCCTCGACCAACTCAGCAGCGGTCGATTGGTAGTGCTGCCGCTGCGTGGAACGCCAAATGAATTCAACGTTTACGTACCGGTCGAGGGCACGAAGACGCAAGGGATGACGCAGGAAGCGAGCAGGCTCATTCGCAAGGCGTTGAGCGAACCCGAGCCATTTGCGTGGGAAGGTGAGTACTACCATTTTCCACGCGTTGCTGTCTGGCCGCGCACCATCCAGCAGCCGCACCCACCCATGTATTTTTCCGGCAACAGCCTCAACTCGGCCCTGTTCGCCGCACGTGATCATCTCGGACTGTGCTTGTCGTTCCACCAACCCGCGGTAGTCGCCGACACCGTTGCCCAGTACAAGGCTGAAGCTGCACGCGCCGGCTGGGAGCCCACTTCGGATGACATTCTGTATCGCGGCTTCGCCGTGGTCGCCGACACAGACGAGAAAGCCGCGGAGATCGAGTCCATCTTCCTGCCAGCGCCGCTGCGATTCTTGCTGAAGGGTCCCGTGCCTGGTCCGACTGACGCCTTTGGTGCGCCCGGCAGCCCAGGCCCCGACAACGGGCACGGACCCAATTCGGGTCCGGTACCGTATGGCGTCGGACGCATGCTGTTCTCCGGCTCGCCCGACACGGTCGTCAAGCAGATAGAAGCCTTCCATGCGGCGACCGGAGTTGGCGTGATCGACATCGTCTTCAGCTCCGGCCAGAATCCGCCCGAGGACATTCGACGCTCCATCGAGCTGTTCGGTCGCGAAGTGCTGCCGCGCGTACGCGATGTCGGCGCTGTCTCTCAGACTCGGGCAGCGGCAGGGGGGTTGTCAACTTAGGCCGAACGAGGGCGGCGAAGAGCGCCGGGACGCGCGGGTTCGTCGCTCAGCCCCGACTCACGGGCGCACTCTACCCAGGGTGACGTTCTGCCAGACGATGTGACGCTCGGCGCGGATCAGTCGATAGGTGGAGGCAGTGAGTCGGTGGCGACACGGGCGGAAGTGGTTACAGACGGCGCTGAACGGCCCGAGGAAGCGCTGGGCGTGCTCGGCT
>JBPCIO010000141.1:0-142513 GCA_051006215.1 Chloroflexota bacterium | reverse complement strand
CCGCTACGGTGGTCGCCGCTGCCGCGCCCGCGGTGGCGGCCGATGCCGGGGCGGGTGTCTGGAGCGGTGCCGGACTCGAGGGGCCGCAGGCCAGAGCGACCAACGCCAGGGCGGCCAGGGTCGAACCGAGTGTATGCAACCTGCAGATGCGCTTCACGGAATGTGTCCTCTCTGTGCGGTCCTGGCAGTTCAGCTTTCCAGCTGTGCTCCGCCTGCGCATCGTACCCCGACTGCCATACCTCGTCGCAGGCGAACCCGACGTCGGACCGGTGGCGCCCGTCCGTAGTATGGTGACGCAAATCACAAACGGAGGTCGTCGTGAGGGCTCGCAAGTCTCGCCGCCAGTTTCTGAACTATGTCGTCCTGGGCTCGGCTGCCTCCCTGCTCGCGGCGTGCACGCCCGGGGCGCCAGCCGCGCCAACCTCAGCGCCAGCGGCCCCAACTCCAGCCCCAGGCTCGCCAACCCCAGCCTCGTCCGCGTCAACGGCGGCGCCAGCCGCGCCGAAGCCGAGCTCAGCCCCATCCCCGTCGGCGGCGGCGCCGGCTCCATCTCCGGCCGCGACAACTCCCCCCGCCGCGACAACTGCCCCCGCCGCAGCCAAACCGTCAGGCGGCGGCGATGCACATGTCGCCATCCAGGTCAAGCCGACCGGCTTCTACACCTTGAAGTTCATCGCTCAGCAGATCTCATTCTTGTTCCTGGACAAGCTGCTCACCGTCGCCGACGACTGGACGCTGCAGCCTCGCCTGGCCGAACGCTGGGAAACGGGGCCAGACGGCAAGTCGGTGACGTTCTTCTTGCGCCGAGGCCTCAAGTGGAGCGACGGCGCGCCGCTGACCGCTAAGGACATCCAGTTCACGTTCAAGTCGACCATGGATGTGCGCACGGCCGCCGCTCCCGGCCCAACCTCGATCATCAAGGGCTACCAGGATTTCCGCGACGGCAAGATAGCCTCGCCGCCTGGTCTGGTCGTCGTCGACGACAGCACGTTTCGGCTCGAGTTCGACACCGCCAATGCCGGCTTCGTTCCAAGTATGAGCTTCTTGGGTTTCCAGATTCTGCCCGAGCACATCCTCGGCGCCGTGGACCCGACTCAGCTGGAGCAGCACCCATTCTTCCAGAACCCGACAGTGGGCAGCGGTCCATTCACCTTTGTCAAGTATGAGACTGACCAGTTCGTGCAGGTGGAGCGCAACCCGAATTTCTGGGGTCCACCCGCTAAGCTGGAGCGGATTTTCGTCCACATTGCTACGTCCGACGTCGCCACCGCGCAGCTGCAGAAGGGCGAGATTGTGCACACTCAGGTGTCCGTTACAGATACCGAGACACTCAAGACTGCGCCTGGAGTGAAGGTCGCCAACAAGCCCGCGGCTGGCATTTTCTTGATGGCGCCGATGTTCGACGGCACGAAGTTCAACAACAAGCTGGTACGGCAGGCGTTGGTGTACGCGATTGATCGCCAGGGCATTGTCGACCAGGTGCTGAAAGGCTACGGACGCGTTGTCAACAGCCACATTATCGGACCGGATTGGGCCATCAATCCCAACCTGAACAAGTACGAGTACAACCCCGAGAAGGCCAAGGCCCTGTTGCAGGAAGCTGGGTGGGACGCCAATACTCCGGTTGTCATCAACTGGATGGCCGGGCAGGGGGGCCGCGACGTCGAGAACTCACTCCTGATCGCACAGTCCCAGCTCCAGGCCGTCGGCATCAAAGCGGACTTCGTGCCGCTTGAACGAGGGCCACTGCTCGAGGCAATCACCGGTCGCAAATTCGACCTGGTGGCCTACGGTGGGGGTGTCTATACGGTAGATCCGGACAGCACCTCGTACGTGCTGATGTGCCAGTTCACCCAGCCCAAGGGCGCCAACAACCCCGGTTACTGCAATCCGAACGTCGATCGTCTGTATCTCGAAGGGCGCGCCACGACGGATCCGGCCCAGCGAGCCAGGGCGTACCAGGAGGCATCGGCGCTCATCAACGACGACGTATCACACGTCTGGCTGTTTGTCGCCGACGCCATCTACGGCTATAGCGACAAACTCCAGGGGCTCAAGCCACACGGCGATTTCAACTCCGCGTACTGGAACGCGCACGAGTGGAGCCTCAGCGCCTAGGTGAGGATCGCCAGAGTCGACATCTTTCCAGTCCGCGCGGCGATGGCCACACCGCGCGGCCCATCGATTCTGACGTACACGCACCGAACATCGCTGTTCGTCAAAGTCACCTCGGACACGGGCCTCGTCGGATGGGGCGAGACCTACCGCATGCCCGGGGTCGAAGCCGCCATCCGCGATGTGCTGGCGCCTATGCTGGGCGGCCGAGACCCGCTCGACTCGCGGCGACTGCGCCAGGAGATGCTGGCAGCGAGCTTCTCCAATGGCTTCGCAGTGGGCGGACTCGACCTTGCCCTGCACGACCTGTGGGGTAAGGCGCTTGGCGTACCCGTGCATGTCCTGTACGGCGGCGCGCAACGCACGCGCGTCCCGGCATACGCGTCCCTGCCCGGATATTTCCTGGACACCCAACGCGGTCCTGAGACGTACTGGGTCGACGAAGCCAAAGCCCTCGTGGGCTCTGGTTTTCGTGCGCTCAAGTTCCGAATCGGCCGCTTTCCGCCCAACCGAGAAGTGCCCGTGCTGGCCGCTGTTCGCGAGGCGGTCGGCCCAGCCGTCCGCCTGCGAGCCGACGCGAACGCCGCCTACACCGCGTCAACCGCGCTGCGCGTCGGCCGCGCGCTGCGCGACCTGGAGTTCGATTGGCTCGAGGAACCCTTGCCGCAAGCCGGGTACGCCGGGTATGCAGATTTGCGAACAAAGCTGGGGCTGCCACTTGCCGGTGGCGAAGGTTTGACCACGCGAGCCGCCGCGTACGAGCTGCTTTGCCGCGGGTGCTTCGATATCATTCAGCCCGACGTAAGCATCTGCGGTGGGATTGCCCAGTGCCTCTTCATCGGCGAGCTGGCCCGACTGTCAGGGGTCCGCACCATCCCGCACTGCTGGGCCGGTGGACTGGTTCTGGCGGCCACTCTCCAGATTGCGGCACTCTTACCCGACTTCAGTCGAATGCCAGATGTTGACCCGCCGGAGGTCGAGTTCGACGTGACAGAGAACCCGTTCCGCACCGAGCTGATGCTTGGCAACCCATTCGAGCTGCACGATGGCGCCCTGGACGTGCCCACCGCACCTGGATTGGGCGTGGACATCGACGAAGCCGTTCTGCTGCGCTACGCGGACGAAGCCTGAGGTGCCCAGCGCGGATAGCGTTCGCGCAACAAGGCAAGGAACGCGTCTGCAGCGGACGCTTCCGCCGCCTCGTACGGCGGCAACAGCCGCAACGGAAAACGCGGGTCGTGCAGCCGCCACAGCACCTTGTCGAAGGCGCCATCGATGCGCGCCACGCCGCCCCCGACGGTCGCCGCGAACATCTGCCCGATCTGGCTCAGCTCGCCCTCCAGCTTGATCAGCGTGTCCAGGTCTCGGGTCCGCCCGGCTTCGAAGTAGCGTTGCCCCATCGTGAGATTCGTCGCAGCCAGGCTGATCAGGAGCCCGCATTGGCCTATCAGGCTGCCAAACGCAAAGCCGTGCTCGTTGAGAAAATGCTGGAGCATTGGCGCCGTGTCCATCAGCTCGCGCACGCGCAGCATCGAGTCGGTGCTGTTTTTGGTGGCCACCAAATTTGGATGGTCGGCTGCAATCGCTGCGTACTGCCTGGCTGTCACCAGGCGTTTGGTACGCAGCAGGTTGTAGTGCAGGAACTGGCAATCCTCGAAGCCGCCAAGGACTGCATCGAAGAATGAGCGGACCTCGGTATCCTCCAGCGCGCCCCAGCTGGGTAACGAGATCTGGAACAGGCGCACGCCCAGCTCCTGGCGCGTTAGCGCAATGCGTCGCAGGATCGTCTCCAATGACAAGCTGACCACGCCTATCATCGGTTCGGCGTGCGCCGCGCGCATCTCTTCGCTGAACACTCGCGTGATGCGCATGAACTGCGGCTCGTCCACGGCGTAGCCTTCGCCAGCCGTCCCGAATACGTACAGGTGGGAGTAGCCAGCCGCCAGCAACGACGCGACCTCATGCCGAAAGAGGCTCTCGTCCAGCGTGTACGTGTCGGTCCAGGGCAACACCGCGGTAGCCAGAATGCACGCTGGAAACCGCGGCTGCACGCGCTGCGCCTGGCTCACGTCAGGTCGACAGCCTGGCCCAGCTCGCTCGAGCGATAGCCTGCCTCGACCAGGCCGACCGCCGCCAACCCGTCTTCGCCCGTAACCGCTGGCCGGCGTCCCGCACGCAGAGCATCGATAAAGTCCTGCGTCATGTCGAAGAAGGCCTCGAGGCGCGTGCGCTCCATGGGCCGATTGATAAAGTCGATGGGGGCCTGCTGGTACAGCGTCTCCCAGGCTGCGTCGCGCCCAATCTGCAGCGCGCCGTACCCGTGGGCGTCCAATTCGCCCGTGGCGCCGACAACGCGAGCGCGAAAATCGGTATGTTCCCAACCTGGTGCGGGCACCTCGTAGCTCAGCCACAGGCTCGCCATGACGCCGTTTGCAAACGTCAGCGTGGTCATCGTGCTCCGCGGCGTTTCACCATCGTGGTTGTAGTTGGCCACCTGCGCGTACAAGCGAATTGGCTCGGCGCCAGCTACCCAGCGCAAGTAGTCGAAGCAGTGCGAGCCGGCGTCAAGGAAAAACCCACCCTCTTTGGGATCGCGAAACCACTCTTTGCCAATGAACGGTACCCGCGCGTACAGCCACCACAGGCTGATCATGCGTACTTCGCCGATGTCGCCACGTTCGATGCGGTCGTGCAGGCCCCGCGTCGCGGCGCGGTACCGCCAGGGAGTTGTCACCGACAACTCGCCGCCGGCATCGCGGCAGGCCTCGATCATCTGGCGGCATTCCGTCGTCGAAGTCGCCATTGGTTTTTCGACCAGCACGTGCTTGCCGTGGCTGGCAGCTGCCAGCGTCTGCTCGCAGTGGGCTGATTGCGGCGACGTGATGATGACTGCGCTGACGTCCGCGCGACTGAGGAGCGCATGCATTGAAGGCTCCGCGTCCACAGCGTAGTCAGCTGCGAGCGTTGGCGCGCGGGTTCCGCCGGCGACGGCTATCAGTCGAGCGCCGCTGTTGTAGCGCGCGACACATTCAGCGTACGTACGCCCCATATAGCCGCTGCCGAGTATGCCGATACCGATTTCGGGTTGAGCCATGCGCTATATACGGTACGTCCGAAGGGCTTCGCAGGGCGTACGAAGTGCTGCTTCGGCGTACGCTGCACCGGTGCCCGACACGCCAGAGCGCTTCCATCCCCTGCGTCTGGGGAGCGAAGCGTCGCTGAACCGAACGTGTATCGCGCACGTGCCTGGCGCAGATCCGAACCTCGTGGGTCGGCCGGCATTCGATGTACTTTCCCTGGGCGCTCTAGGCCAGATCACGTCGAGCTCGGAGGAGGTCGCGACCATCTACGGGACGCGCGTGGCGCATCTGATCGCTACCTTGCTGGCGCCCGCCCAGCGTGGCAGCGGCACAAGCGCCTGGCGGGCTGCCTATCTGCGCCACTGGATGACGGTCGAACAGGTCTGGCTGGGTGGCGGCATCGTGTCGAGGCTCGGCCCTGGCCTACTTAGAGCCGTGCGGGCTGAGCTCGGGCGCCTCGGGGTCCAAGCCGCGTCAGTCGACATCGCCCCGCATGCGCAAGTGCTGCCCCTCATCGGATTGGCACGCACCCGGCCTGCCATGGACGGTCGCACTGTGGTCATCGACTTCGGGCACACCGCAGTCAAGCGTGGCATAGCGAGTATTGACGGCGGGCGGCTAGTGCAGCTAGACCTGCTTGCGAGCATTCCCGCCCCGAACGCTGAGCATGCCCTCGAGTTCGTGCTCGACTGCCTCGCGGTCACAATCCGAACAGCGCAGTCGCTGCACGCGAACGTGCACGAGCGTGTGCGGGTCAGCCTGGCGACCTACGTGTCGCGCGGACGCCCCGCCGACCCGCGGTCGATGTATGCGGTGCTTGGCTCGGTCAGCCGAAAGGGGTTGCAACACGATCTCCAACGACGCACACGCGCTCCGGTTCGCGTGAACTTTGTCCACGACGGGACCGCCGCGGGACGCGCGTTGACTGACCATCGGCGGGCCGGGGTCATCATGCTTGGGACGGCTCTTGGCGTCGGCTTCGTCGCGCCTCCGAGCTCGCTCCTGCCCATGTCATCCGACCTGGTCGTCGGCTGAGGCAGACCGGCCCGGACCAGGCTTGGTCGTGGGTCTGGCGCCATTCAGCCCGCATACGAAAACCTATATAATGTTCCAATGGATTCAAATCCAGTGGAGTCGATTGAGCACAGCGCGGCCGATCTGATCGTGGTCGGGTCCGGCGCCGCGGGCTTGTCAGCCGCACTCCGCGCTGCAGATCAGGGAGCCAGCGTCCGTCTCCTTACCGCCGGGCCATTGTTGGCCGGCTCGAGTCCGCGGGCGCAGGGTGGCGTTGCAGCGGCGGTCGGTGCCGACGACGCGCCGGCGGTCCACGCCGCCGACACCAACGCAGTGGGCGCAGGCCTCAATGACGCCCTCGCGGTCGACGTGCTGACCCGCCGGGGGCGCGAGTCCCTCCAACACCTGCGAGCTTGCGGCATCCCATTTGACCACGATCTGGGGCTCGAAGCCGGCCACACCCGCCGACGCATTCTGCACGCTGGGGGTGGGGCAACTGGTCAGGTGCTCACTGGCGCTCTGCTCGAACACGCACGTCGCCATCCGCGCATCTGCCTGGTCGATCACTCGCCCGTTTCAGCGCTCGAGCAGCGCAGCGGACGGGTCGTCGGCGTGCGCGTCGGCCAGCACCTGTTTCGAAGCAGAGCAGTCATCCTGGCAACCGGCGGCTACGCGGCGCTGTGGGCGCGTTCTACCAACGCGCCCGAAAATCGCGGCGCAGGCCTCGGCCTGGCCTGGCAGGCCGGGGCAACCCTGGCCGACCTGGAGTTCGTGCAATTCCACCCAACTGCCCTGAGCGTGGACGGGCAACCGGCGTTCCTGTTGTCCGAAGCGCTACGCGGTGAAGGCGCGCGTCTGATCGACGACGCTGGGTGTGAGGTTGTCGATCCACTGTTGCCCCGAGACATCGTCGCCCGCGCGCTGCACCGCCACCGCCTCAGTGGCGGCAACGTGTTTCTGTCGATGCAGCATCTCGCTCCAGAGCCCGTGTACGAGCGGTTCGGCAGCCTGGCCGCCACCTTGCGTTCGCGATACCAGGGTCTGGACCTGGCGCGAGACAGGCTGCCGGTGGCAGCCGCGGCGCACTACTGCATGGGCGGCATCCGCACCGATACCTGGGGCCGAACCGACGTGCCGGGGTTGTACGCTGCCGGCGAAGTCGCGTGCAGCGGCGTCCACGGCGCCAACCGGCTGGCGTCGAACTCTCTCCTGGAGTGCTTGGTTTTCGGCGCCCGCGCTGCTGAGGCCGCCCTGGACGATCTACCTGGTACGGCGGCAGTGTGGCAGACCACTGACCTTCAAGATGGTGAGCGCGCCTCACCGTCACTGCCACGGTTGATGCGCCCTGCGCTCCAGCATCGAGGCGTACCCACTCAGGCTGTGGTCGGGCGCAGGCACCGTCAGGCCGAGCGGTGCGCCCGGCGCAGTCGAATTTCTCAAGCGCTTGGGGCCGCTGAGCTGGGTGCGCGGCTGGACGCCGACCTGGGCGTGCAACGCGAGGCGCGGCGGCTTGGCCAGCTCGTCGACGAGCTGCCGTGTCCCGATGATGCCGTCGGAACAGAGGCGCTGGTGGCCTCGCTGATCGCCCGCGCCGCGCTCGTGCGGCAGGAGAGCCGCGGAGCGCACTACCGCACCGATGCACCTGAACTCGATCCCAGCTGGCGCGGCCGTATCCATTGGCGCCGAGCCCACCCGCCTGCGTTCGAAGCGGTCACATAGGTTGGCACGCTGGCTGCGATATCGCCAGCACCATGGTCGTTGCGGACACGATTTATAGACCCGTATCGCGTGCGCGAGGTCGGCGTGGGTGGCCGTGCGGAGTTTGATCCTGAGCCGCATTCGAGCGTCGGCGCTAGCAGGATTGCTCAGCATGAGCGTCGCCTGCAGTGGAGGATCTTCTAGCTCGCAGGCGCAAAGTAGCATTCCGGCGCAGTACTCGCAGAGGCAGCAGATTGCGCCCCAGCAGCAATATGGCGGTAGCTACCAACGCAGCACCGCCACCGGCGACACCGAAGCAGGCGCGCAGTTCGCGCGGTGGGTTATCGACCAGGACCCACAGCGGCAGTACATCACCGATGCCGTGGTGCGGGGAGATCAGAGTCTCGGCGTAAAGCTTCAACCCAACATCACCAAAGCGGATGCGCAGAAATTGTTGCAGGCGCTCACCGAAGGGATGGCCAAAACGTTTCCAAATCGACTACTTGAGGTGATCGCCTATTACCAATCCGGCGACAAACTCGCCGAGTCCACGTACGATCCACGTACCGGACAGGCGGATGTCCAATTCGCCCGTTAGCTCCAATCGGAGCTAGGCTACACACAGGAGTACCCAAATGAGCACTATTTTCGATCGCCTGGCCGGTGGACCCGGCCAATTGCAACAGCAGGACTATCACGATTGGAATCAAATGGTTGGCTCTGCGCCCGAGGGCCGGTTCGGGCAAGCTGTCACCCAGGCCGTACAGCAAGTGCCGGCTCAGGACTACTACAACCACACCCAGCCGGGCGTGGGCGGCAGCGACCCATTCGGGCAGCTGCAGCCTCAGCAACGGGGCGGCCTGGCGGGCGCGTTGATCGGCGCGCTAACCGGCGGTGGAGTGAACAACCAGCAGATCATGCAGGGAGCGGGAGTCAACTCGCTCGATCCGAATCAGATGTCCTCCGGCCAGCTCGCACAGCTTAGCCAATGGACACAGCAGAACCATCCGCAGGCGTTCGGCCCGGTGGCGCAGCAGTACCAGCAGCAACCGGACATCCTGCACAGCCTCCTCGGGAACAAAGCGCTGATGATGACGGCCGCAACGCTCGGTGCGTCGTTCCTGGCTAACCAGGCCGGACGGGGCTAGGCCGCACGCCAGATATTAGGCCACCCCGCGATCCGTATCGGGAAGTCACCGCCGTAGACTGCTCGGCCCGCGGTTTTAGCCGCTGCTCTTTTTGGCGACGCCAGTCGCAAACCGAGCCAGAACATCGAGGCGCCTGGGTGGGCGCCCGATGCACCCAGCTGTTTTGGCGAGCGTGAACCAACCCGAGTCGTGCTGAGCGGGCGTGCGGCTAGAAGGCAAGGTCACGCTTGCCACCGGCGCGACGCGGGGCATCGGCAGAGCGATTGCGCTTGCGCTGCGCGCGAGGGCGCAGGGTTTCTGGTCCGGGCGCGCTGCGAGGCCGGGGCCGTGGCACATTGTGCACGGAATCAAGGCGCTCGGTCGCCGCGGTCTTTCGCACCCGGCGGAACTTGGACGGGTCCAGGCGCCGCCGGCATCGTGACCGCCGCTCTGAGCGCCTTGGCGGATCGTGGCATTGGGCCAGATCAGCACGAACACGCCACGGCTATGGTCGACTGATGCCGCCGGCGGCGCCTGGACGAGCCGCAGCAGTCGTTCAGGCGCTAGAGCGCGTACCGCGCCGGACCTCGCGTCGTGGAATCTCATCGCCAACAGCGGAGACCGGATCGAGTTCCTCGGCGTTCGGGCATGCGTAGCTGTCACCGCGCGCGTATCAGCAGGCGCGCTCGCCGAGACTCAGCACGTCGCGCGAGTACCGCACGCTGTCCTCGAGGTGACGACGCTGCTGGGCTCGCAAGCGGCCGCCTATCTGACCCGGGGGCAGGTCGCGCATGCCGGCCGGCGCCACCTCCTGGTCGAGTGGCTCCTGTCGGCCGCGTCGCGCCAGCTCGATGAACCGCGCGAAGTCACGGGCCAACATGTCCGGGTACAGCTTCCAGAACGTCGACTCCGGGTCGAGGTAGGGCAGGTGTTTCGGTGCGCCAGCCGTGATGATCTCGAGATTAATCGGCACCTGCGGCGCCTGGTTGCCAACAAGCTCGACGATCCGCCGTAGATCGACGTTGCCCTCGCCCACCGGAGTCCACTGGGCCATCGCTCCGTCTTCGACGGCCCAGACCCGAGTGTCGCGGACCTGCGTTGTAAGGACATACGGCGCAAGGATCTCGGCGCTGACGACCGGATCTTCCCCGCCATAGGCGGGGTTGCCGGTGTCGAGGCACGCGCCGACGACATCCGCCCCGGCCGCCTCAATCAGCGCGCGAAGTTCCCGCGCCGGTAAGTTCACCCCGCCGTGGTTCTCCACCGCGAACTTCACTCCGAGCTCGCGCGCGACCGGTCCGGCCGCCTTCAACGTCCGGACGCATTCCGCGACGTGCTCGCGGAAGGGAACGGCACCGATTCGATCCTCCGCGCTCCCGAGCAGGCAGCGCACAACTGGTGAGCCCACCGCTTTCGCCGCGCGGGCCATATCCATCAGTTATTGTTGTCCAGTACCGAGTCCGGCGTCGAAGGCGCGGGCGTGCCGGTCGAAGCTCATCATGCCGACCTCGATTGTGAGACCCAGCTCGTCAGCCCTTCGTTTGAGCGAGGCGAGATAGCCGTCATCCAGGGACGCGAGAAAGCGGCGCTCGGAGAACTGGACGTTGTCCAGCCCCAGTTCCGCAGCGTATTCGAGGATGCGGGAGGCATCCCAACCCTGCCAGCGCAGGCTGTAACTATCGATGCCCAGTCTCATCCTGGCCTGCGCCGCCCAGTCCTCACGGTCGCCAGGCGCACGGGCAATCCGGGCCATGCTAACGGCATCATCCGCAACCGTAACTTAACCGCAATCCAATTGTGACCCATCCTGGCGAAGGCGAGAGTAAGTACATCTAGGATCTGTATATGCCTGACGCCGATCCAGGGGAAGGTTCATCGTGCGAGTAGGGATCGATCTCGTTTCTATACCCGAAGTCTCTGAATCGATAGCACGCTTCGGGCACAAGTACCTCGATCGGGTTTTCACTCCGCGTGAGCTGGACGACTGCGGTGGCGACGCCGATCAACTCGCATCCCGGCTCGCGGCCCGATTCGCGGCAAAAGAAGCCGCCACAAAGGTACTCCGCCCAGGCGATCAGGGCATTGGCTGGAGATCAATTGAAGTTCAGCGTGACCCCCAGGGCTGGACAGAGCTCGCGCTTCAGGGTGAGGCGGCGGCACTTGCGCGTTCACAGGGACTCAATTCTTTCGCCTTGAGTATCAGTCACGAGGGAAACTACGCAACCGCGGTGGTGGTTGCATGCCACGCCACCGGCAGCCAAGAGGGTGACGATACACAACCGTTCTACGCATAGGGGGTAAACACCATGACAGATCAAATCCTCGTCGTTCTTCAAGAGTATGCGAGGCTGAGTGTGCCCGCGGAAGCACTGACCTCGGACAGCAATCTGTACCGCGCCGGAATGACATCGCACGCCAGCGTGAATGTGATGCTTGCGCTTGAGAGCGAATTCGACATCGAGTTCCCCGACCGCATGCTGCGAAGAAGCGTCTTCGAAAGCATCGGAGCGATCAGCCATGCGATCGAAGAACTAAGAGCTGCGGGTTGATTCGGGCGGTACGGTCATTTGGATAGCCTGCCGTAGCTTAGTTCATGCTCAAAGACGTCCACCAAATTGCGGCGGCCGTCGCCGCCCAGAACGCCGCTGAAGTTGATCGAGAGGCGCGCTTCCCAGAGGAGTTCCTCGTGGAGGCGAAGAAGGCGAAGCTGCTGGGCGCCTACGTCCCGACCGAACTTGGTGGGCTCGGCTGCGGCATCTCCGACCTCTCCGCCATGTGCACCGCGCTTGCGCAGTCCTGTTCAGCCAGCGGCATGGTGCTGGCTATGCATCACATCCAGGTTGCCTGCCTCGTGCATCACGGCCTCGGCACTCCTGAACTCAGGTCGTATCTGTCGGACCTGGCCGAGCGCCAGCTGCTGATTGCTTCGGTTACCTCCGAGGTCGGAGTCGGTGGCGACATGCGGTCGAGTGTTTGCGCCCTGGAGGTTGGGCCGCGTGGCTATGCGCTGACAAAGGATGCAACCACCATCTCGTATGGGCAGCAGGCCGATGATTTGTTGATCACCACGCGCCGGTCGCCAGATGCTTCGTCCAGCGATCAGCTCCTGGTTCTGGTGCGCAACGCAGACTTCACGCTCGAGCGCAAGAGTAGCTGGGACACCATTGGTATGCGGGGTACGTGCAGCCCTAGTTTCCGGGTGAGTGCCCGCGTCGACGCCAATCACGTGCTGGCGGTCCCGTTCGCGGACATTGCCAGTCAGACGATGGTTCCGGTCTCACACATTCTTTGGGCAAGTACATGGCTTGGTATTGCCGCTGGCGCGGTTCATCGCGCCGGCACATTCGTGCGTGAGCAAGCTCGCAGGACTCCAGGCGTTGTTCCTCCAACCGCATTGCGGTTGGCCGAAGCGTGGAGCGAACTGCAGATCATGCGAAGTGGTGTCCGCGAACTTGGCACCGAGTACCAGGAGCTGCTGCGCTCGCCGGAGGGCCTTCAGCAGACCCTGACGGTAGCGTTCGCATTGAAAGTGAACAACCTCAAGCTTGCCGCATCACGCCAGGTCGTCGATATCGTCCAGCTGGCCCTGCTGATATGCGGAATCGCGGGCTATAAGAACGACTCCAGGTTCAGCCTCGGCCGTCAACTGCGCGACGCACATTCGGCCGCATTGATGGTCGGAAACGACCGCATCCTCACCACGAATGCTTCCCTTCTGCTTGTTCTAAAAGACGACTGATGTCCCCCGATCTGGTCTCAACTGAGAAGTGGCTGTATGACCAGCTGGTGCTGCACCGGCTGATCGTCCCGCTGGGAGTCGACGGAGTCTTTGGTCGTGGGCCAGTCTTCGAGGACGTGCTCCAGCGGTTCTCTGACCTTATCACCATCGCGGGGTCGAGCGACGACGCGGAGCCTTTGCACTTCCCGCCCGTCATCCCACGCAAACTGCTCGAGCAGAGTGGTTTTCTGAATGCGTTTCCCCACCTGGCCGCCACTATTTTCAGCTTCGCCGGGACCGATGCGCAGCACCGCGAGTTGCAGCAAGCCGTCGCCTGTGGAAAAGACTGGAGCGCCTATCAGAAGATGACCGACGTCGCGCTCGCCTCGGCCGCGTGTTATCCCGTGTATGCAAGCACCTCCGGAGTACTCCCGGCTGGTGGGCGGGTAATCGACGTCACGTCGTACTGCTTCCGCCATGAACCGTCGGAAGATCCAACTCGCCTGCAGATATTCCGCATGCGAGAGTTCATCCGCCTGGGGACGGCTGATGCTGTCACCTCCTGGCGAATGAGCTGGATGGAGCGTGGCTCCGCCTTGCTCGAGTCTCTTGGATTGCAAGTCAGGCTTGTCTCTGCGTCTGATCCCTTCTTTGGCCGGGTCGGCCGCATGCTCGCGGCCAATCAAAGAGAGCAAGAGCTCAAGTTTGAGATCGTTGTGCCGATCATCTCAGACGAGCGTCCGACCGCGGTGATGTCGTTCAACTATCACCAGGAACACTTCTCCTCGAAATTTGACATCCGCACCGCGCCTGATACATTGGCACACACCGCCTGTTTGGGGTTTGGGCTGGAGCGGATCGTGCTTGCGCTCTTGAAAACCCACGGTTTCGAACCGCGCACCTGGCCACACGAAATCCGGAGACAGCTTTGGCCGCCGCCATCCTAGGAACGCTCGACGCGCAGACTTACTCCCGCCACTCGCTCCACCAGATTGAGCGTGACTGGTACGAAACAAACTGCTATGTCGATGTGTGGATCGAAATCCTCCACTCGCTCGGCCTCGAGCCTCTGGCGTGCTTACCGTTCACGCTGGGTGTTGATTTCGAAGGCGACCAGTGGACATTTGCCAAGCCCTCCGCATACGACCTGTTCTCGCTGTATGGGATCGATGTCCAGGAGCTAAACCTGTGGCGACCTCTAGAGGAGCACGCGCTCGAGCAGGTGGGCCGCAGGCGGTTCGTACTCGCCGAACTCGATGCGTTCTATTTGCCAGACACTCATGGAACTGACTACCACACCAAGCACACGAAGACTACGGTCGGGATCAATCTGATCGACCCCGCGGCCCAGAAGATGGGCTACTTCCACAATGCCGGGTACTTCGAGCTGAGCGGCGCGGACTACGTGCAACTCTTTCCAGCGACACCGGTGCAAGGCGCGCTTCCGCCCTACGTTGAGTTTGCCAAGTGTTCGGAGCTGCGCCGTCTTCCCGCGGAGATCCTGGTGCAGCAGTCGCTCGCTCTTCTGCACATCCACCTTCGTCGCCTACCCAGGGTGAATCCGGGCGTCGCGTTCTCGCGCCGCTTCGCACAGGACGTCGAAAGGTTGCAGTCTGGGCAGCTTCAGGATTACCACGCCTACGCCTTCGCGAACCTGCGCCAGCTCGGCGGCGCCTTCGACCTGGCGTCACATTACCTGCGCTGGCTCGAACGGCACGGCGAGAAGCACCTGACGCCTATTAGCAACGAGTTCGATCGAATTTCCTCCACTGCCAAGGCACTGGTTCTGAAGACCGCTCGCGCAAGCGTGACCCGCAAAACGGCCGACTTCGGTCCGATGCTTACAACGATTGGTTCGAGCTGGGCCTCCGGCATGGAGCAACTATGCGCCCGGTACGGCAGGTGATGCGGTTCCCACTCAACTCCGGCTGGGAGTTCGCAGCCAGTCAAGCAGGCGCTCCGTTCAACCCGGCGCGCCTGACCTGGCGCCCGGCTGAGGTGCCGGGCACAGTTGCATCGTCGCTGCGCGCGCTGGGTGAGTGGAGCTTCCAAACACCACGTGCGTTCGATAGCGAGGACTGGTGGTACCGCTGTCACTTCCATCCGCCGCTGCCGGCCCCCGATAGCCGGACCTTCCTCCAGTTTGACGGCCTGGCCACACTTGCGGAGGTGTGGCTGAACGACCAGCCACTGCTTCGCTCGACGGACATGTTCTTGTCGCATGAGAAGGACGTCGGCACGTTGCTGTGCGCCGACAACGAGCTCCTCATCCGTTTCGCATCGCTCGACGCCGAACTCCAGCGGAAGCGTCCGCGACCTCGCTGGAAGACACGGCTTGTCGAAAAGCAGCAGCTTCGCTGGATTCGCACCAGCCTCATCGGACGGATGCCGGGCTGGTCCCCTCCAGTAGCTCCGGTGGGCCCGTGGCGAGATGTGTCGCTGGAGGAGCGTCGTGTGGCGGATGTGAAAGTTACGACACTCGTCTCCTCGGTCGAAGGTACCTGTGGGCGTGTCAGAGTGGCTGCCCGTGTCGTTCCGTACGACGGTCAGCTGCCGCCCCGGGCCGAGCTCACTGTCGGGGATCGGTGTGTCGAACTGCACTGCTCCACCAAGGATGGTGGAGCATTCGAGCTCACGGGGGAACTTCGACTCGACCCCGTCGACTGCTGGTGGCCGCACACCCACGGCAAACAGCCGCTGTATCCAGCTCGCTTGAGCGTGGGCATTGGTAAGGAGCTGCTCTCCGTCGACCTGGGCAAACTCGGCTTTCGAACACTCGAGGTGGACGCAAGCGACGGTGGCTTCGGACTGCGGGTCAACGGGGTTCCTATCTTCGCCCGCGGCGCGTGTTGGACCACCACTGACGTTGTGACCCTGGACGGCAATGTCGCTGACTATGGCGCTGCGCTGGCCGATGCTCGGGCTGCCGGGATGAATCTGCTACGTATCGGAGGCACCCATTTCTACGAGGCGGACGCGTTCTATGCGCAGTGCGATGAGCTCGGGATTCTAGTTTGGCAGGACTTCATGTTTGCGAACATGGACTTTCCGGCAGACGATCCGCATTTTCTTGCCGAGGTCCGGGTCGAAGCAACGCAAATCCTGCAACGCCTGTCGCATCGGCCTTCGCTAGCTGTTTTATGCGGAGGGAGCGAAGTCGAACAGCAGTCGGCGATGCTCGGGGTCCCCCGCTCGCATTGGTCTAGCTCGCTCTTCTCGGATGTCCTACCTGCCGTGTGCCGCGCCCTCGCACCCCAGGTGCCGTATCTCCCTTCGTCTCCGAGTGGTGGGGCGCTCCCCTTCCACGTAGATCAAGGCGTGGCCCACTACTACGGAGTGGGCGCATACCTGCGGCCCGTAGAAGATGTACGACGGGCGAAGGTCCGATTTGCCTCGGAGTGCCTGGCGTTCGCAAATATTCCCGAGGATTCGACATTGGAGCGCGTCGTACCCGGAGGCGAGGCAATCTTCCATCATCCTGCATGGAAACAACGTGTCCCGCGCGACTCGGGATCCAGCTGGGACTTCGAGGATGTTCGCGATCACTACCTGAAAACGCTGTTCGGGACAGACCCGCGGTATCTACGGATGCACGACCCTCCGAGATATCTGGCGTTGAGCCGGGTCGTTCCTGGCGAACTGATGACGAGCACGTTTGCCGAATGGCGGAGTGCTGGATCGTCCTGTCGCGGAGGACTGGTCTGGTTCTATCGGGACCACTGGCCCGGAGCCGGCTTCGGGGTTGTGGACTCAGAAGGAGTACCCAAGCCAGCCTACTACTACCTGAAGCGCGCGCTGGCACCCGTGACGGCGTTCTTCACGGACGAAGGGCTCAACGGACTTTGGATTCACGCCATCAACGAGCGAGATTGCCCGCTTCAGGCGGAGCTCGCCTTTAGTGCCTGGAAGGACGGAGATGTCCAGGTTCTCGCGCGGACGGCCACGGTCACTGTTCCGGCGAGAGATCAGTTGCGAATTGCTGTCGATGGACTACTCGAGCACTTCGCTGATACGACGTATGCCTATCGGTTCGGGCCGCCGGGTCATCAGATCGCCGTCGTGGAGATGTCGGATCGCGACTCTGGCGAACGCCTGTCCAGCGCATTCCATTTTCCGTGCGGGCTGGCGTTGCCGGTGGAGCCTGATCTCGGCCTCGAAGGCTCGCTCCACGAAGACGGCGCCGGAAACGTCTTCGCCCTGTTGCGCGCACGCCGCTTCGCACAATCGGTATCTCTTGATGTGCCCGGATACAGGTGCAATGACAACTACTTCCACCTGCGCCCAGGGGCGGAGGTTTGCGTCGGACTGACACAGATTATGTCCCAGCGCCGCCTCGGCGGCTCCGCCCAGGCGCTCAACGGATCGACACTTGTCAGGCTAGGCAGGGCTGGCGCGGAGAACGCGCCGTGAGCGTCACCCCAAATGTGCCGAGTCAGGTAACGAGTGCAGCCATCACATTCGGGCCGCCTGAGCGGGCACTTTTTGGCTGGTATCACCCGCCCCGATCGACGCCACGGGGCGCAGCGGTGCTGCTGTGCAGCGCGGTTGGCTGGGAGGCTCTCGCTACCCAGCGGACCTACCGCGAACTCGCGGACCGCCTGAGTGAGGCAGGCTTCGCCACCATGCGGTTCGATCTGGACGGTACCGGCGACTCAGCCGGAACCGACGAGGATCCTGAGCGCGTCGAAGCCTGGTTGCATAGTATCGAGCTTGCCGCGGCTGAGCTGCACGCGCTGAGTGGTGTCGAACAACTGAGTCTGTTTGGCATACACCTCGGTGCAACCCTCGCTGCGCTCGTCGCCCCGGCTATCGGATTCGCGTCGACCGCCGTGCTCTGGGCGCCGTTTGTACAGGGCAAACAATGGTCCCGTCAGATTCGCGCCTACGGACTACTCAGTGGCAGAGACCCTGCCTCTGACGGTGACCAGGAAGCGGCGGGCTTTCTCTACCGCGCACATACACTCGACGCGCTTTCGCAGATCGATCTCCTGAAGTGCGCCCCCGCCGCCGCGCGCGTCTTACTCCTGCAGAAGCATTCGAGCTCCAATGAAACCAACCTTGCCGCGGCCTGGCGCGCGCGAGGCGCACAGGTTATCTGCGAAGCACACCCTGGGTATGCCGAAATGATGCAGCAATCGTATAAATCCCAGGTCCCTGAGCAGGTGATCAGGCGAATTGTCACGTGGCTCTCCTCAGAACATCCGACGACGATTGATCGACAAGCAACGGTCGCAGCACTTCGTACCACCTCCGGGATCCGTGAGCCCTTCCTGGAAGAAGAGCCTTGTTTTTTCGGCCCCGGCGACCAGTTCTTCGGAATCGTGACCCGTCCAGACCGCGGGAAACCAGACCCAAGGGACCACGATTGCCCAGCCGTCGTTTTCCTGAACACTTCCTCCGACTACCGCGTCGGCCCCAGCCGCATGTACGTGCCCTTGAGCCGCCAGCTCGCCGCGCGAGGGTTGACCTCATTCCGGTTCGACTCCACCGGAATCGGTGACCACCGCGGCCCACGATTTCATGACGCAGCCCAGGCCTATTCCGAGAGCCGGCTATCTGAGATGACCGTAGTGTTCGACTTCCTCGAGTCTCACGATGTTGCTAAATGCTTCATCCTGGTCGGACTCTGCTCAGGTGCCTATGTCGCGTTCCACGCCGCGGTCAGGGATGAGCGGGTCGTCGGCACCGTGCTGATCAACCCGCAGGCGTTTACCTGGAAGCCAGGCGACTCGTTGGACTTGAAGATCCGCCAGTCCTTCAAATCAACGCAGTACTACAGGCGTGAGATCCGCAGGTTCGCGACGTGGAAGCGCGCGCTCTCTGGACGCCTGAATGTGATCGGCGTCGGCCGAACACTGGTCAGACGCTGGGTTGCCCCCGCCCTGCGCATGGCGACGCGCGCCATTCCCTCTCGATGGTCCAACAGGTTCCATGTCGACCGAGCGCTCCAAGCACTTCTCGACCGCGGATCCACGGTGCTGGTGATTTTCGATGAGAATGACGGAGGGCGGGATGTCTTCGATGCTCACCTTGGCAGGGACGGCGGACGCTTTCGCCGCGACCCCGGCTTTCGTTTGGAGATCGTACGGGGAGCCGACCACACCTTCTCGCGAGTGCGCGATCAGCGTGCGCTCTTAGCCCTGCTGGGCGGTTACCTCGATGACCGATCCCATGTCAGAAGAGGATCCCTCGGCCACTCCCACGACGCAGCAATGACGTGTCAAGAAACGAGATCAGGCGCTCGGAGTACTGGGCGGTCGCAGTTCGGATGAAGCCACCGTGTTCGGCTGTGTCGATCATCAACAAACTGCTGAGCGGCCCTGCGCTGCGAGCCATCCGCAGCGCCTCGGTCGCAGGCACGCTGGAATCGTGGCTGCCATAGACCAGGAGCAAAGGTCGGGGATGGAGCGAGCGCAGCATCCGGTCTGGCTCGAGCGCGGCCAGGTCGAGGCCTGAGGCTTGTATCGCCCACAGCGCCGGGAGTTGTGAAAGTGGACCGTAGCGCTGAAACATGTAGCGGAACTCGTCTGCCACCGACCCGAAATCGGCCTCGACTATGACGGCGCCGATGCGTGGGTCCCCAATCGCAGCCCGCACAACGGCAGTGCCGCCGATCGAAAATCCCAAGAGCCCAATCTGGCCAACTGACAATTGCGTGCGCTGTCCAATGAAATCGACGGCGCGCTCAACGTCGCCGCTCTCCAGGTAGCCCCAGGTGCTGAGCGAACCTCCGCTGGCGCCGTGCGCACGCTCGTCGAAGAGGAGGATGCCGTATCCGTGCTCGACGAGGAGTTGTGCCTCGCCCAGCAACTGCACGCGGTCCGCCGCCAGGCCGTGCGCCAGAACGACCACCGCACCGTTCCGCGGCGCTACAAAAGTGCCCGCAAGTGGAATACCGTCAGATGATGTGAACGCCACAGCCTCTGAAGAAGCCAGCTCAGCGCTCAGATCGTATGAGCCGCCGGTAGTTCGCTTCGGATGCAATTGCTGGTTTGCACGCCACGCGCTCAGAACCGCGACCGCGGCTGGTGCGATGACCACCAGCGCTATGCTGATCCGCCATGCCCAAGACCAGAGACCTCGATTCACAGCGTGTACAGCCGAACGCTGGGCTGCGCCATTGGCAGGGAATCGGCACCGAAGTCGAAGCAGTTGTCGTGGATGCCGACGCCGGGCGGGAGCGACTCGAGCAGTACGAAGGCACCCGCCACCCGGCAGCATGTTACTCGGGAATCTTCGCCGCGTAGTCGCGCAGCTCTGAATCAACTGGGCCGGTGTGAGCAGGTCAATGCCGCTTGCGGCGGTGCATTGGCGGTCCATTAAGGTTGAGCGGTGTCCGAGCGCCAACTGGTCACGCTCGCATTGTTCGTCGCCACCTTCCTGGTTGCGCTGGACACGTCGGTGGTCTCGACGGCCATGCCCACGGTCATTGGCCAGATCGGCGGCATTCAGTTGTATGGGTGGGTCTTCAGCGCATATCTGCTGACCGGCACGGTCACCGTGCCCATCTACGGCAAGCTAGCGGACCTGTTCGGACGCAAGCCCGTGCTGCTGGCGGCCATAGCCATGTTTCTGGTCGGCTCGATGCTGTGTGGTCAGGCCCAATCGATGGAGCAGCTGATCGCCTTCCGCCTCATTCAGGGTCTTGGCGCGGGCGGCGTGTTGCCGATCACCCAGACTGTCCTGGGCGACGTCTACCCACTTGCGCAGCGAGCCCGGATCACCGGACTGTTCAGCACCGTGTGGGGTGTCGCCGGCCTGCTTGGCCCAGCCATTGGCGGTTTTCTGACCGAGCACGTCAGCTGGCGTTGGGTTTTCTACGTCAACTTCCCACTGTGCGTGCTGTCGATCGTGTTGATCTCGCGTTTTCTGCGCGAGCACCTCCAGCGTCGCCGCCCCAGCATCGACTACATCGGGGCCATTTCACTGTCGGCTCTGGTTGCCTTGCTCCTGGTGGGCTTGCAAGCGACGGGCGACCAGCGCTTGCAGGTGATGATGTATCTGTTCGCGGCGGCCCTGCTGCCCATTTTCATCTGGCAGGAGCGGCGAGCAGCCGAGCCATTGGTGCCACTCTGGCTATTCCGTCAGCGAACGATTGCCGTGAGCACGCTGGGCGGATTGCTACTTGGCTGTGCGCTGTACGGCCAGAGCACGTTCCTGCCGCCGTTCATTCAGGGGGTGATGGGCGCCACGCCGACCATCTCTGGGTTTGTGCTGGCGAGCTCGTCGATCTCCTGGCCAGCCGCTTCGACCATCGGCGGCCGGCTGCTGCTGCGGTGGGGCTTTCGTGGGCCGTGCGTGCTCGGAGGCATTCTGCTGACAATTGGCTTCGCACTGTTGCTGAATTTAGAGCCGAGCTCGGCTCTGTGGGTGCCAGCGGCGATCACCTTCGTCATAGGAGGCGGCTTCGGCTTCTATTCCGTGGTTATTATTCTGGCCGCCCAATCCTCGGTCGGCTGGCAAAACCGGGGTGTTGTCACCAGCGCCAATCAGTTCGCCAGAAACATCGGCGGCACGATTGGCGTGTCGATCGCCGGGGCCATCTTCACCGCCGGCGTCGCATCGGCGGCAGGGGCGGGGGTCAATGCCAACGAGATCCTGTCGGCCGAGGTGCGCGCCACGCTGTCGGTGGCCGATCTCGGGTTCCTGCAGCAGGTGCTGGCCGGTTCCTTGCGATCGGTGTACATGCTGTTCGTGGGCGTGGCCGCCCTGGCGACCGTCGTGGCCGTGTTTCTCCCCAGCGGACCGCCCAGGCAGGCTAGCGAAGCAGGCTCTGCTGACGTGGGGTGACTTTTCAGGCGATCGTGGTGGGTACTCGGCCGCGGCCGATGCCGACGGGTTCGCCCAGGCCGCGGCCGTCGGGACGCGGGGCTTCGGCCGTGCTGGCGGCTGCCTCGGCGTCGCGCTGTGGATCGGCGCTGCGGCCGAGCTCCCGCAGAGACTCGAGCAGCTCGTCGAGCTTGGGCACTTCGACATATGGCTCGAGGGTGCTATGCGCCAGCTTCTGGCCAAAGACCTCCTTGAGGTGGAAAACAGCCGATGGGTTGTTGATGTCGACCTCGACGCGGATAGGTTTGTTGGTTCCCCGGGTCACCCGAACCGCCTCAACCGCCGCGGCGGAGATCGAGTGAATGTCAATCTTGCCGGCGCTGATCGCTTTGCGCGAGCGGCCCTTGGTCATGTCCAGCGCATCGGCTACTTTGACGATTCCCGCTTCGAGCGTGAGGCAGCGCTCGTGGACGTTGTGCGCCAGAACGGCGTGCACCACCTCAGAAATGACGACCGTAAGCTGCGGCTCGACGTAGATCGGCGGCAGCTTGCGCCGCAGCCAGTCCAACGCCAGCGGCACGCTCAACAATTCGTGCCGGTCGCGGTGAACCGACATGCCGATGTCATGCATCGCCAGCCCGAGCAAGACCACAACCCGCGCGTCGTCTTCGGTCAGCGCGTGGTCGCTGACACAATTGGGCCGGACGCCAGCCTCGATCAGCAGATGCAGCAGGCTATCGCCATGGTGCATGGCGGTACGGACGTGGACCGGACCGTGATCGTTGACCCCCGCCCGGCGTGACGTGCGGTTGGCCATGTACCACAGCGTCTGGATCTCGATATCGGATTCAAGGATTTGAACGACCTGTGCCGTCCGCGACGCGGATAGAGCGTCGATGCCAAGTTTAATCATCTGTCAAAGGTTCAACTCGTGAAGTGTCCCCGAAGTGTAACCAAGGGCAAAGCTGTCGGTAAGCTGTTGGCGCATCAACTCGCCCGGAGCCAGCAAGGCTATTCCAAGGGTGGCGTGGCCAAGCGCGTATTCTGCTGCGCCTCGTGCCGGCGCACGCTTTCGGTGGCGCGGCGGGTTGCGGCCGGCCGGTTGGAAACCTCGGCCGGCGCTGTCGGCGTCGCGCCGTGCGGGAACTGGCTGATTGATCTACGCTCAACGGACCGTGCCCAACCTAGGTGTACAGCTTCTCCCGGTATACGGTCTCGGCGAGATCGAGCCCGGCACCGACCTGGCCGGTGTGATTGGCGCTGCGCTCGTGACCCAGGGCACTCCGCTGCGGGACGGCGACATCCTCGTCGTTACCCAAAAGGTGGTATCGAAAGCGGAAGGCTGCGTGGTGCGGTTAGACGAAGTCGAGCCGTCGCCGCTTGCCACTGAGTGGGCAGAACTGTGGCACAAAGATGCGCGCGTGGTCGAGCTGGTCCTACGTGAGAGCCGCCGCATCGTGCGCATGGAACGTGGCGTGATCATTAGCGAAACCCGGCATGGTCTAGTGTGCGCCAACGCTGGCGTCGACCAATCCAATGTTGGCGCCAACTCCGTGACGCTCTTGCCGCTGGACCCTGATGCCTCTGCCGAGCGGCTCCGCAGCGCTCTGAGCCAGGCCAGCGGCGCAAACATTGGCATCGTGATTTCGGACACATTCGGCCGCGCCTGGCGCGAAGGTCAGGTTAATGTGGCCATCGGCGTGGCCGGGGTCGAGTCCATGCGCCACTTCGAAGGACAGCTCGACCCGACTGGGTACGAGCTGCGGGTCACCCTGCTGGCCACGGCCGACGAGTTGTCCTCGGCGGCCGAGCTGGTGATGGGCAAGGTGGATGGGGTGCCGGTTGCGCTCGTGCGTGGCCTGGAGCGCGCGATCGGCTCCGGCTCAGCCAGGGAGATCGTCCGGCCCGCGGCAACGGACATGTTCCGCTGACGGTCTTCGCTAGAACAGCCGACCTCCAAGAGGTACGTCCGCTTGTGGTTCAACCAGGACCACGTTGCCGTCGGCATCGGGGACGCCGAGCACGAGGACTTCGGAAAGGAACGTGGCGATCTGTCGGGGCGGGAAATTGATGACGGCCAGAACTTGGCGACCGAGCAGCTGATCGGAAGGATAGCGCTGGGTCAGTTGGGCGCTCGAGCGGCGATGTCCGATCTCGGGGCCGAAGTCGACTTCGAGCTGGTAGGCCGGCTTGCGAGCGGCCGGGAACGGCTTCACGTCGACGATCCGCCCGACCCGCACATCCACAGCCAGAAACTCGTCGAATGCGATGGTGGCACTCTGAGTCATCGACACATAGTAGTGGTCGCTGGAACCCTCACTGCCTACACCTCGCAAGCACCCGTTCGATCCGCGAACATCTGGACCAAGCGGGCTAGTCCTAAAATGGGGGAGGCGGCGTGACCGCTCGGCCTCTATGCGCGTCCCCTTTGATCCCACAACAGACTACTATCAGCTGCTCGGCGTGACGCCCGGCGCGCCAGCTGAGGAGATCCAGGCAGCGTACCGACGCCTGGCCAAGGCATTTCACCCCGACCTCAACGCTGGATCGACGATCGCCGCGGCGCAAATGGCGCGCTTCAATGTCGCCAAGTCGGTCCTGCTCGATCCGGACACACGTGCCAGCTATGACCAGCTGAGGTTAGGCTGGCGGCATGCTGCTGCCCGCGTCGCGCCGACGCCGCCCACGACGGTGCGCTACGCGCCATCAGCGAGTTTCACGAGCCAGCGGCCGCGGTATCGGGTTGTTCGCACCAGCGCTGCTCACTCTGCGGGACGCTCCGGGTTCGATCGGCAGACGGGGATGCTGCTGGTTGTGGCACTGCCGCTGATTGCTGCTCTGGTGGTGTACCTGTTCCAGGCGGTACAACTGTCGGTCGAGCCCCTGAGACCGCCACCGGCGGATCTGTCGTTGGTGCCAGCCAGTCGGCCCATTGGGCGCGGGGCAGCGGACGCCGTATTTGCCATGCTGCACGCGGAGCCGCCCAGTCGTGAGCTGGCAACGCGGGCCAACAACCTGATTCTGTCTCGCTCGAACTCGACGCCGGAGAGCGAGCTGCTGCGGGCTGTTGGTCGGCGGCTGCTGCAATCAGCCAACAGCGGGGACGCCGCGGCGTGGAACGACGCGGTTGCCGACGTGTGTCAGCTGGCGGGGCGGTGTTGATCGGGAACGCTTCGCGCGCGACGCCGGTTCTCTACTGGGGCGACGTGAGTAACCGCTCGCGGATCCGCTCGACCAACTGCAGCTCCACGCAGCGGGCGCCGGCCTTGATCGCGTTCTGCATTGCGTACGGGGTCGAGCGGCCGTGGGCGACGATGCAGACGCCGTTGACGCCCAACAAGGGCACCCCCCCGTACTCCTCGTAGCTGAGCCTGCGGCGGATCGATCGAAACGCGGGTCGCAGCCCGGCCGCCAGCGCTTTGCGCAATGGGGTGCTGGTCAGCTCCTGGCGGATGAGCTCGGTCATGGTGGCAACGACACCCTCGGCGCCTTTGAGGAAGATGTTGCCTGCGAAGCCGTCGACGACAATCACGTCGACTGCGCCAGACGTCACGTCTTTGCCTTCGACGTTGCCAACGTAGTTGATCGGCAGAGCGCGGATGAGCGGGATGGCCTCGGCTAGCGCGGCGTTGCCCTTGCCTTCCTCTTCGCCGTTGGAAAGGGTCGCCACCGAGGGACGGGCTCGACCCAGCGCGATTTCGGCGTAGATGCTGCCCATCAAGGCGAACTGCGCCAGCCACTCCGGCTTCACGTCCACGTTTGCGCCAGCGTCCAGCAAGATGGACATGCTCGTGAGGGTGGGTATCACTGCTGCCAGAGCTGGCCGCTCGCTGGTTATGCCCTCGATCCGTCGAAGCCCCAGGAGCGCAGTCGCCAGAACTCCGCCCGTGTTGCCAGCCGACACGACACAGTCCGCGCGCCCGGATTTGACCGATTCGACCGCTGCCGCGATAGACGAGTGACGCTTCGAGCGCACGGCGGTGGCGGGGTGTTCACCCATCTCGATCACTTCAGCGGCGTCGACGACGTGCAGCAAGTGGTGTACGTCGGAAAGGTCGCCCTGGTGCCGCAGCGCCTCGCGAACCTCGGCTTCGCGTCCGACCAGTTGGATTTGGTAGCCCCAGGCACGTGCTGCCTGGACTGCGCCTGTGACTGGCGCCAGTGGCGCGTGGTCGCCACCCATAGCATCCAGCGCAACGCGAAGCATAGCCTTCAGGCATTATTCACGAAATGGCTATGGACATGCCGGGGTTGCTGGATCAAGTGCGGGCGTCCGCCGCGGCCACAGCCAGGTCGGCAACATTCGTGGTGATCCAGGAGGACGCTCTCGAGGCCTATGCGGCATCGTTGCCGCTCGAGGCGGCGCGCGCGCCTGAGCTCGATCCGGCTACTCACTTTTTGGGAGATCGCGCTGCAACGCTGGCCTATCTCGTCCAGCTGGACGCCATCAACTTTGGTTCAGGGTATTTTCCCAGGCTGAAGAAGCGGCCAGCGTTGTCGGGGTATTTCACGGTCGCCAGCAGCCTCAAAGAACGGTTCGAGGCGTGCGGGCCGTTCAGCACCGACCAGCTGCAAGAGTTGACTCCCAACGCATGCGCTCGCATCTTCGGCCAGGAACTCGGCGCCGACGCGGCTGTCGACGAGCTGATGGGCCTGTTCGCACGGGCGCTGAACGATCTGGGCAGCTACGTGGACTCGCGCTTTGGCGGCTCGTTTGGCGCACTCGTGGACGCCGCCGAGGGTCGTGCCGAGCGGCTCGTGGGCATGCTGGCGCAGATGCCCTTCTATCGCGACGTCGGCTTCTACAAGCGCGCACAGCTCACCGCGGCTGATCTGAGCGTGGCACACGTCGCGACGTTTTCGGATTTGGACCGCCTGACGATCTTTGCCGATAACCTCGTGCCGCACGTGTTGCGAGTGGACGGCATCCTGGGCTACGAGCCGGAGTTGCTGGAGCGCATCAACCGCGCCGAGCTCATCCCATCCGGCTCGATCGAAGAGCTGGAGATACGTAGTTGCGCCGTCCACGCAGTCGAGCTGATCGCCCAGGCCCTCCGGACCCGAGGCCAGCCAGCGACCTGCATGCAGCTCGACTACGTGCTCTGGAACCGCGGGCAGGCGTCCGCCTACAAGGCTCAACCCCGCCACCGCACGCGGTCTGTCTTCTACTAGACCAGCTCGTTCCTTATTTTGATGCGCCTCCGACAAGCAATCCCACGCGGCGACGTGGTCAGGGCAAGGGGGTGCGGGTGTCGATCTGCGGGGTGACAATGTCGCCATCGCTCAGGTCGCTGAGGCTGCTAGTGGCGACGAGCTGACCATCGTCGATGCCCGAGAGAATCTCGGTTGCCGTATCGCTCTGCAGGCCGAGCCGAACTGGCTGGCGATGCACCCGCCCGGCCGGGTCGATGGCGATCAGCAGCGGCTCGGTGCCAGGTGCGCCGCTCAGGATGGCTTGCTTCGGCACGATCAGGGCGTTCTGCTTCTCAGCCGTGATGATGTTCAGCTGGGCGAACATGCCAGCCCGAAGTTTGCTGCCGTCGTCCTTGGGCTCGACCCGTACCGCAGCCGTCCGACTCTTGCTGTCGACGGTCGGCGCGATTGATTTTATCGCGCCAGTGAATGTTTGCTGCGGAAACGCGGGCACAGTAAGTTGGACCGACTGACCCTCGGCCACCTGGCCCAGCTGCCGCTCCTCGACGTTGACGACCAGCTCCAGCGACGGGGGGACGAGGGTGACGATCGGTGTTGTCGGGCCGACCAGCGCGCCTGGGGAAACAAGCCGCTCGGAGATTGCGCCGTCGACAGGCGCGACGATAGTGGTGTCCTTTACGCCAAGGTCCGCCAGGTCCAGCTGAGCCTGTGCCTGATCTACGGCTGACTGAGCGGCTGCCAGATCCTGCTCGGTGTACGGATTCTGCCGCGAGCGCAACGTAGCCTCAGCTTGCGCCACCGCCTGCTCCTGCTGCTGGAGGTCGTAGTCGGTATACGGAGCCTTCGCTTTGAGCAGTTGGAGGCGGGTTTGCTCGACTCCCGCACGCTGGGCGCGGATGTCCTGCTGGGTGCTCGGCTGCGTGGCCAGGGTCAACTGCTGGACGGCTTGGTCGACGGCCGACTGGGCCTGCTGGAGGTCTTCGTCGGTGGGTCCGCCGACGAGCTGCTCGAGCTTGGCCTGGTCGCTCTTGAGGCGTTCGCGAGACGCTGTCACCTGGGCCGCAGCGTTCTTGACCTGCGCGTCCTGGGTTCCGTTGCCAATTGCGGTCAGACGCGCCTGGCCAACCACCAGATTCTGCTGACTGGCCAGGAACTGGCTCTGGGCCAGAGCTCTGGCGGCCTGAAGCTGAGCGCGCTGGGCGTCGATACCGCCATTCTTGAGCGCGTCTAGACGAGTCTTGGTGGCAATGGCGCTTGCTTGCGCCTGGGCCACCGCGGCCTGCAATTGCGCTTGTTGGGCTGGGCTGCCGCCGCGTTTGAGCAAATCAAGTTGCCCCTGAGCGGATTCAACCGCGGCGTTGGCTGCCTGAATGGCTGCGTCGGCTGACGCTTTCGCCTCGCCGCAGGCAGTGCTGTTGCGGCTGATCGTGACGCCAGGGGCAACGCTCGTGTTGGCGCACGGCTGGGCGACGCCCTGTTCGAGGGCAGTCTGCTGGGATTCTGCCGATTGCCGCCCGGCTTGCGCCTGTTCCACCGCTGCCTGGGCCTGGGCGATCGACGCCTGAGTCGGGTTGAAGCCTTGCGTCAGTGCTGCCTCAGCGGACTTCAGTTGGGCCTGCGCTTGATCTAATGCGCTTTGGGCTTGTTGGATGTCGGCCGGCGCGGTGCCCTGCAAGTTGCTGAGTGCGGCGTCGGCTGAAGCCACCGCTGCCTGTGCTGACTGGGCCGCGGCGGTGAGCGTATCGACCTGACTCTGGGCGGCTTGCAGGTCGGCGGCGTTGTTGCCGCCGATGGCCGCATACGCTGCTTCGGCGCTGGCGAGCGCGGCCTGGTCTGAGTCAACGGCGCTCTGGGCGGCTTGCTTGATGTCGCTGGTGGCACCATTCTGGAGCGCAGTCAGCTTGGCATTGGCCGAGTCGAGCGCGTCCTGGGCCTGCTGGACAGCTTCTGGGCGTCCGCCCTGAACCATCAAGTCGAGCTTGGCCTGCTGCGCATCGAGCGCTGCCTGGGCGAGCTGGATGTCTTCGGCGCGACCGCCGGATTGCATGCTCTGCAGATGCACCTGCTGCTGGACGAGGGCTGCTTCCGCGGCGGCGACGTCGTCAGACTTCGCGCCCGCCTGGAGCGTGACCAGCTTGGCCTGGGCCCCGGCCAGCGTAGCTTTGGCCTGCAAGGAGCTAATCTGCGCAGTCTCCTGCTCGAGCGTCGCTAGCGTATCGCCAGCCTTGACCGTACTCCCAACGTCGACCAGCATGCGAGCGACACGACCAGTGTTCTTGGGTAGCACGCTGATCTGTTCGCGAGCGCGGATATCGCCGCTGTAGGACAGCGTTTGTTGAATGACCCCACACGTGACTATCTGAGCGCTGACTGGTGAAGCCGGCACCGGGGTGGGTGCCGCGGCAGGCGCCGCGGGTGGACGGGCTCCACACGCCGCCACGAGCAGAGTGCTGGCGAGCGCGCCGGCTAACAGCAACGGTCTGAGGGAGGATCGACCGCGAGTACGCATCATTCAGGAGCCTTCCTTAGGATCATCAGGCAAGCGTTTTCGGGTGAACGCCCTTTCACCGACACGGCCTTTTGATTTAGACGCCGCGGCCCGCGCCAGGGTTGCAAAGGCTGGCGGGATGAGACGAGCCGCGAGCTAACAGGTCGTGCCTGGCGCGCCGGTTACGGTAAAGGGTACGGTGTTCGAAGCGCCGCCGTTATTGGACACGATGAGGGCATAGCCGCCACCCGAAACCAAGCCGTTGCTCGGCAACGTGGCGGTCAGCTGCGTGTTCGACCCGCCAATAAGGTTCAGCAGCTTGGGCGTGCCGGCGTTACTCGGACCAGCCAGCAACTGGACGTTGGTGCCCACATTGGAAGGCGGCGAACCAAAGTTGCTGCCAACGACGGTGATCACCGAGCCGCAGGTCCCGTTCTGGGTCGCGTTGGCAACGCTCGGCATCGGAACCACCGTCGACGTGGGCGTGGAGGTCGGCCCCGGCGTATTGGTCGCCTGTGGGGTAAGCGTGGGCGTGGACGTCGCGCCGAGTGGCAGGTACGCATTGAAGCCGGAGGTGATGCACGGCCGCAGGCCATCGGCGTAGAAGGTCCACTGGTGGAAGTCTTCGACTGCCGGGACCACGGTCCAGGTCCAGACAAAACCCAGCGGGCCCGTACGTTCAGTGACTGGGCCAGGATCGAGGGGACCGGTCAATCGCATGGAGCGCGCGTCGTGGTGGCGTTGGGAAGTGACCGAGATGTCGACGTGGACGCCTATGTTCGGCCTGCGGGGGGTAAACCATAACTGTTCATCGCCCATACAGCCGAGGTTGACCACTGGTACGGTGCTGACGGCCGCCATTGGGGTCGGCGTCGGCGTGAACTGCCCGACCAGGGCGGTCGCGGCGAGCGCGGCCGCGGTTTGGGTGAGCACCACCTGGGTTCCCTGGAGCCCCGTTTGCGTACTCTGAAAGGACACCTGGGTTGCGGTTATGGCGGTAGCCGTCAGCGCCACGGAAGTCGCCGTCGACGCGACGTTGGCGGGTAGCGTCGGCTCGAGCTGGGTCTGGCCAGCCGCAGACAGGGTGTCGGCTCGGAAGGCTTGCGCCAGAGACGTATCTGGTAGGTCGGCCGGTCGATCCAGAGCCAACGGGCGCGACGGTGCGTACTGCGCAAAGAAACGTGAATGGCGGACGTCCATGCCAATGTCAGGCGACAGGTCGACACCCACCAGGATACGCTTGAGCCAATCTCCGATCAGCAACCCCTGGGTGAAGCCAGTTGCGCGTGAAAAGTGCATGATCCCTTTTTGGAACCGCTGATAGACGAAGTCGGCATTCACAGGATCCGTCGTCGGCAGGCTGGTCGGAAGGCCCCACAGCTCGAGCGCCAGGACCGGCAGCTGCGACTCGTCGCACGGGTCAGCGCCATAGGCGTCGGCACACGTGACCGTATTCAAGAACGTGGTTTGAAAATTCACGTTCAGGCCATTCCAGGTGTCGGGTACGTACACGCTGACGAACGACAGCGCCTGCGCAGTGTAGTTGTCGCTGCCGGCAACGGGTGCCCCGCCAAGCAGTTCGGGGTCAGCCGAGGGTAGGCTCAGCCCGTCGATGTGACTGACGGGCAGCACGTCAGGGTCGAGGATGTTGGCGGTACTGACCGTCCCGTCTGCGGCTAGCCGGACCATCTGACGTTGGAAGATCTGCACGCGTTGGCCCAGCAACGGGAACTCGTTTGACACGGGGTAGCCGAACGTCCGCACGCCGCCTCGATGCTCGAAGTAGGCAAGTACCTCGGGCGAGCCAATGCGGTAGCCAGTGGCCGGGAAGAAGCCCGAGTCGAGTCCAGGTCCGGCAGGCTGCGCCGTCGCCAGCGACGATTGGCCGAGCACAGCGCCGAGCACGAGCGAGACCCCTAGCGCGAGGCTGGGCGACCAATTGCGAACGCGCTGCAGCGCGCGCCAGAAGCGGCCGCCCCCTGCCTGCCGTGGCACCATCTCAGCAAACCTCCGACTCAACCAGCGTACCCGCTCAGCGTCATGCTAACAGCAGGATGGTACTTGGGTTGCCAGTTGGCGTCAGCCGGACGCAGGGCCGCCCGGGTGCTCAGCCGAGACGTCCGTCAGCAAGTCGGCTTCGGTAGGCTGCCTCGTCTGAGCTCGCGCTAGGGCTGCTGGCGGGGCGCACAAGCTTATATCCGAACCCGCGTACGGACACGATTTGGGGGGCCGCCTGGCCACTCTGGCTGAGCTTCACTCGCAGGCGCCCGATGTGCACGTCGATCGTACGACTAGTGCCTGTATCAGGATCGCCCCAGACCAACTTGGCCAGGGCATCTCGCGGCACGACCTGGTCCGGCCGCTCGGCCAATACGGTCAGTAGCCGATACTCCGTGGGTGTCAACTGCAGGCGCGCATCCGCCACCATGACCTCATGCAGGGAGTGATCGATGCGCAGCTCGCCGATCCGAATCGGACCACCCGAGAGGCTTAACTCACCGGCGTGGCGCTGGGTGGCACGCCTGAGGAGAACTTCGACTCGTGCCAACACATCGTAGGCATCAAATGGTTTGGCGATGAAGTCGTCGGCGCCCAGTTTCAGACTCAAAAAGGCGTCTCGACGGCGCTGCGTGCCGCTACAGATCAAGACGGGTACATCCGCCATGCTCTTGAGCACGCTGCACAGCACAAGTCCATCCTCGTCTGGCAAGACAAGCTCGAGGATAATCAGGTCGGGCTCGAGTTGCTCGACCAGGGCGCGCGCCGCCGCTCCGGTGACCGCGGTGCGGACACGGTAGTCGGCCGACTCGAGCACGTTGGTGAGCATGAGCGCCGTCGCAGCATCGTCCTCGACCAGCAGGATGGTCGCGCCTGGCGCGTGCGGATTGCCGGTCCGATCGCCAAACTGCGGGTTTCTAGCCACGGTCTGCCCGCAACCGTGGCTGAGCGTCTGAACCGGATCGGCTTGGCAAACGTATCCAGGTGTAGGTACTAAGCATGATCAACCCGCTTCTTGGGCCTCCTCGGTTGGGCGTGCGCCAGTGGCCACGGAAGGTAGAGAGTTGCATGGCGAGGCAAACGTGATGGTTGAGGACGGATGGGGATTCAGGTGAGTTTTGACTGATCAGGCTAACTTCGGCCAACAATACGGCCTCCTGCTTGACGAAGCGGCATGCGCGATTTATGGTCCGAACTGTCCACGTGGTCGGAGCAAGGTAAGCACCACGGAGGAGGAGACCCTACACGTGTCGGACGAGCCCTCACCCGCACCAGGGCTGGTCGCGAGGGGCGCTGGGCCATCGGAACTCGCGTCACAGGCAGCGCACCGTCGCGAGCTGCTCGAGGCGATCCGGACGCCGATTGTCACGACGTCGCTCAGCGGCCGGGTGACCGGCTTCAACGCCGCTGCCGTGGCCATGTTCGGCAGCCCAGCCCGTCTGTATGGTCGCGCCATTCGCGAACTCTTGCCATTCGCGGCCGACCCGCGCGACCTGGTCTCTGGAGACGTGCAGGGCAGGCTGGCCGATGCTACGGGCCGCACGGTCGACCTGGAAGTCAGCCGCACGGTGAGGCACGAGGGCGCGGACGAGGGGTATGCAGTGTATGTCGTCCACGACATTTCACGGCATGCGGAGGTCAACCGCTTGCGGGAGCAACTGTTGTACAGCGTTGCTCACGAGCTCCGCGGACCACTGATGGTGCTCGACAGTGCGCTCGAGATCCTGGAAACCGAGTACCCGAATCTCACCAACCAAGAATTCGCTCAGGTGCTCGGCTCGGCCAGGCGCACCGCTCACCGCATGCACTCGCTGATGGAAGATCTACTCAGCGCCGGCAGTATTCAGTCAGGTCATTTTGTGGTCGCCCCGCGCAAGGTCGACCTGCGACGCATTTTGGACGATGCTCTCGAGATCGTCACCCCGGCCACGCAGGGTCGTCGGCAACGGATCCAGATCGACGTGCCTTCGGACCTGCCGCAGGTGCTGGCTGATCGGCGCTATGCGCGCCAAGTGCTGTCCAACCTGCTGGCGAACGCCTCGAAGTACAGCCCCGAAGCGGCCGAGATCCGTGTGAGCGCGGGTTTCACCGATGCTATGGTTCGCATCACTGTGGAAGACGAAGGTCCGGGCATCCCGTTCGATCAGCAGGCTGGGCTATTCGAACGGTTCTATCGCATTCGAAACGAAAACGATGCGCCTGGGGTTGGACTCGGACTGGCTATCGCCAAGGGCATCGTCGAGGCGCACGGCGGCACGATCGGCATCGCCAGCGCCATCGGGAGTGGCACCGCGGTTTGGTTCACCTTACCCACCGCTCCGCGGCCGGCACATGAGGACGCGAAGCGCAGTGCGCATTCTGCTGGTTGACGACGACCGCGAGCTGATCGACCTGCTGGCGTTTGCGCTCAAACGGGCCGGCCTGGACCCGATTGGAGCTCACGACGCGGTGACCGCGCTGCGTCTGCTCGACGAACGAACACCCGATTTGGTCGTCTTGGACATCAACCTGGGCGCGTCTAGCGGTTTGGAGGTGCTCAAGGAGCTGCGCCGCCGCTCGCAACTGCCGGTCATCATGTTGACCGCTCTGGATTCCGAAGAAGACAAGGTACGTGGCCTGGAGGCCGGGGCCGACGACTACCTAACCAAGCCATTCAGTCATCGCGAGCTGGTGGCCCGAATTCGTGCGCATCTCCGCCGTAGTGGTCGCGAAATGCCCGTGCGGCGCGCGCCCGAGATGCGGCTACAAGTTGGCAGTATCACCCTCGATCTGGCTCAACACTCGGTCACCAAGTCGGGCCAGGCGGTGAGTCTGACGGTGACCGAGTTTCGCTTGCTGCACTGCCTCATGACCAATGCTGGAACGGTGGTTCGGACGGGCACGCTGCTCACGCAGGTGTGGGGTTACAACGATCCAGGCGGGTCGGACGTGGTGCGGGTGACGGTCCACCGCCTGCGCCGCAAGCTCGAACAGGATCCCGCGCGGCCGCAATTGCTGCATACCATCCCTGGCGTCGGCGTCAGGCTCAGCGCCGAAGACGACGAGCCAGGCAGCACGGGTCCGGGTTCAGAATCCGGCCCGGGCCACGTCGACTGAGCACGACGGCCATCGCCCAGAATGCCAGCAGCCACGATTCGAGGAGCGGTCGCGGAAGAGCTTCAGTGCGGCATGCACTCGCCGAGGCTCAGCTTGCGGGCTGCCAGTTGAGTGCCAGATCTGCCATGCCGGCAGTGTGCTACTCGATCAAATCGTGGCGGAGGTATGAACCACACTTGCCTTGACCGCTGCGCTGGGGCGCTACCGGGTCGTAACCGCGACTGCCTCAACCACCCGGCGCCCTTGAGCGTCGCTGCCGGCGAGCCAGGTGTTGCGAATGAGTTCACGCCGCGTTAGCAATCTGTTGACCAGGCGAAAATTGCAGATGGCGCGCACCCTGACGACGGCAGGGCGCCGGCCCGGGCTCGAAGTGAACGCGCCCGCAACCCCCACGTCGTTTTGTAACGCGCCTGTAACCCGGCCAGCCGCTTGTACGGCATTGTCACGGTCTCTGTTACGAGGCTTTACGTGTTCTACACGTATGATCCCCTGGACTTGAAAATGCATATGGCGCAAGAGTGGTCCGCGACGAGCATGCGACTCACCCCAGTCCTACCTGAAGCCTTGAACACTCCTTCTTTACCCCAACCCGCGCATGAGCTCACCGTCCTTGCGACCGTGGCGCATGAGTTGCGTGGGCCGCTGACCGCTCTGGCCCAGTCGTCCGAGCTACTGGCAGAAGACTTCTTGCAGCTAGACCCCGAACAGATCAAAAGCATGTTGGGCGCGATGCACCGACGCACGCTATGGCTGCAAGGGCTGGTGGAGAACCTGCTGTGCGCCGCCACAATTCTGGAAGGTCGGCTGAAGCTGTACCGCCAGTCGCTGAGCGTGTCGGACCTGCTTGCCGATGTCGATGCCGTGGTCGGGCCGCTCCTGGCGCAGCGCGGGCAGCGCCTGCGGGTTCGCATCGGCGCCGGCCTGCCCGAAGTGCTGGCAGACAGCCGCCGCCTGGGCCAGGTGCTCATCAATCTAATTATGAACGCGAGCAAATTCAGCAGTGCCAAGACACCCATTGACCTGTCTATCTCGATTCGCCCTGGTGCGGTGCGGGTGTGCGTCGCGGATCGCGGGCCTGGCGTCTCGCCAGACCAGGCAGATCGCTTGTTCGAACCCTATTATCGAGACCCGGCAACTGCCGATAGTGGGAAGGACGGTGTGGGCCTCGGCCTGTCAATCGTCAAGTCTATCGTCGAAGCCCATGGCGGCGACGTGGGCGTCGAGAGCCGCCGTGGTGGTGGCGCTCGGTTCTGGTTTTCCATCCCCGCAAATGCTCGAGGCCTAGCCGCAAAATCGCACCTGAGCATCGTTTCCTAACCCAAAGACAAGGATTCCCCACATGAAGGTTTTGGTCGTCGACGACGACGTTGATTTATTGGATCTGATGACCTACGCGCTGCGGCGCGAAGGCTACAACGTACTCGCGGCTGTCGACGGCCAGCAGGCCCTGCAACGTTGGGAGAGTGAGAGTCCGGATATCGTCCTGTTGGACGGCAATCTGCCCAAGATTGACGGATTCGAGGTCTGCCGCCGCATTCGCCACGAGTCGAAGACGCCGATCATCATGCTCACGGCGCGGGACGAGGAAGAGGACATCCTGCGCGGCTTGCAGATCGGTGCCGACGACTACATGACCAAGCCGTTCAGCGCCAAGCAGTTGGCTGCGCGGATGAAGGCGGTCATGCGCCGCTGCCAGACGGATCCCTACCGTCAGCCAGCCAGTCAGGTGAGCGTTGGCGACCTTGTCCTCGACCTGCAGTCGCACGAAGTGACCAAAGCCGGTAAGCCAGTCCAGCTGACCCGGCTCGAGTTTCGCATCTTGTATATGCTGGCGCTCAACGAGGGTCGCATCATCCCCTACTCGCGGCTGATCGAGTACGCCTGGGGCTACTACGACGAGGGCAACTCGAACCTGCTCAAGACCCACATCTGCCACATCCGTAAAAAGCTGTCGCTCGCGCCAAGCGGCAAGCGCGGCATCAAAGCGGTGCTAGGGGTAGGCTACAGCCTATCCCGCGGCTAGCACCGCAACCACATACGACGACTACCCTTCGGGGAACGAAAGGGGCCACCACCAGGTGGCCCCTTTTTCGTGCCCTGGACGAGCTAGCTTCGCTTCCGAGCGCCCCTGGGGCTCGGCTGCCCCCTGGTCACCAATCTGACAGACAACCTGGCCCTGCCAGCCCAGTTGAAGCAGGGGCTGAGTCCGATCGAACTCAAACGCCTCAGGCACTGGACCTGAGCGGGGCTGGCAGTGTTGCCGGTCACGTTGGCGCACGCCGTCCGCGCAGCTCCACCTCCTTGCCGGCCGCACTTGAATTCGGTCGCTCCGCCCATAACCATCGGGCGCGCAGGCGCGTTTGTTGTCGTGGCGTGCACAGTTGGCTCACGGCTCCGTTACCTGCCGGTGAGCAAATCGGACGAAACTGTCCGAGATTGGAGTCCATGTGGGACTCCAGCGTGCAGCTAAGTCGCTCCGAGGCCGCCTGATACATCTCCAGGTGGCGACGACGGGAAGGCCTTCAAGCCGTCCCCTTAGACACGCACGCGCCGTGTATCTGACGTGGTCGGTTCAGACGGGACCAGGCCCGAGGTTCAAGCAATGCTGTTATCTGCAAAATACCCGTTTTCGGCCACACGGACAGCTCTGAGCTGCCTGACCGCCCTCGTCTTTGCTGTGCCACTCGGCCTGCCCTTGCAGGCTGCCCCAGCCCAGACCGTACCGAGTGGCCTGCCTTCGCATTTCGGATTTGGCCTGGCGGCCGGGCAGGGTGACACGTGGATGCCGCAGAGTGGCATTCGCTGGGACTACCGGTACCAGTACCTGGTCGGCGGAGTCAACACCGGAGCGGGTTGGGAGACATGGAATTCCAGTGGAACGTTTGCCTCGAACTATGCGCTGGAGTCCGCGCAACACGGCTACATACCCGTGTTTCCATACTACGAGCTGCTGCAGAGTAGTGGCAGCTGCACCAACTGCAACGAGAATCAGAAGGACATCACCAATTTGAATACGGTCCCGCTCATGAGCGCGTACTACCAGAACTTTGCCCTGCTCATGAAGCGCCTCGGGACGGGCACATACGACGGTGTCCAGGGTTTTGGCAAGACGGCCTTGATTGACCTCGAGCCAGATTTCACTGGCGGGTACGCCATGCAAGCGGTCAACAACAACGTGGGCGCGTGCTTCGGCTTCTGCACCGGGCAGGGCAACGACCCTGGTTTGCTGAAAGCGTCAGTAAGTAGCTCTGGCTACGCCGACGTGGCGGTGTATTCGAACACCTACGCTGGGTTCACGCAGGCCCTGGCGCACATCCGCGACATGTATGCGCCGAACGTGTTGCTGGCGTACCACGTGTCCGCCTGGGCGACGGGCATCGACATCGGTACGGACACCAGCTCCAACACCAACGCGGCTGCGCTGGGGCAACAGGTGGGCGCCTTCGTGAGCCAATTCGGAGCCCACGAGCTGCTGTTCAACGATCCGTTGGATCGTGATGCCGGGCAGTACAAAGTCCAGTTTGGGCAAAACCGGTGGTGGGACCGCAACAACGTGAGCTTTCCGAACTTCGCCAGGTGGGAGCAGTACCTGCAGGCTGCAATTGTGGCCGACGCCAACCGGCCGATGCTGCTGTGGCAGGTCCCACTCGGCAACCAGTACTTCGATACCGAAAACAATACCGACGGTCATTTCCAGGACAACCGCGCCGAGTACATTTTCGGCCACGTTCAGGAGCTGATCAATGTTGGCATCGTGGGTGCGATGTTTGGCGCTGGCAATGCCGGAAACACGACGTACACCGACTCCAAGAACGATGGGATTACGAATCCAGCTTCTTTCTGCACCTCAGACGGCATCAGCTCCGGACAGATCTGCAATACGCACGTGTCAAGCGTGCCGGACGACGATGGTGGCTACGTCCGTCTGCAGGGGCAGGCGTACTACACGAACCCGATTCCGCTGAGCGGCGGGCCGCCGCCGACGAGTACGCCAACCTCGGCGCCAACCACAGGCCCGACCTCCACACCGACAACCGGCCCGACTTCCACTCCGAGCCCTGCGGTCACGCCGACTGCCACGGCTACGCAGCCGGGGCAATCGGGGTTTTCCAGCAGCGCCGCCGCTTCACCAAATCCGATCGCGCGGGGTGCGATCGTTTCGATAGCGTCGACGGTCACGAATCCGCCAGCATCGCCAGCGCTGATCGACGTCGAGGTGTACGACCCGTCGTTTACCAAGGTGTCGCAGCAGTACTGGGACAACCAGGCCTTCAGCGCCGGACAACCGAGGCTGTTCAGCACGTCCTGGCAGGTGCCCAGTACCGCTGCCACCGGGACGTACACGATCATGGTTGGCGTCTTTGGTCCGGGCTGGGGCGCGCTCGAGAATTGGAATAGCTCAGCCGGCACGTTTTCGGTCACCGCCGACGTGGCGTCGACTGCGACTGCGACGACGAGCCCGGTGAACACGTCAACTCCGAAGCCGACCAGCACGCCGGTGCCCACCAATACGCCAGTTGCCACCAGTACGTCGACTTTGATGCCAACCAGAACGCCAACACCAACGCCGGGCTCGACCCAGATCGGATTCACCACCCGCGCCATCACCCCAGCGGTCGCCCAGCGGGGCACCAACGTGGCACTCACGGCGCGGGTGAGGAGTAACACGGCGATCTCGGCGCTGGTCGACCTCGAGGTGTACGACGCCTCGGGCACCAAGGTGTTTCAGCAAGCGTGGGACAACCGATCGTTCAGCGCCGGTCAGACACGCAGCCTGACTGCCACGTGGCAGGTGTCTGCCGATGCGAACAGCGGTAGGTACACGGTCATGATCGGCGTGTTCTCGCCTGGCTGGGGGACGCTCTACAGCTGGAACGCCAGCGCTGCGACGGTGAGCGTCCGCTGACAAAAAAACGCCCGAGGGCCGCGCGCTGGACCCCTTCAGCTCGCGTCCACCCGGGTGTTACATCTCAGTCGAGTGCCGAGGGTGGCGTAGGATGCGTCAAGAAACGGGAACGTGCGACTCGAAGCTGTTACCCACCCCGACGTGCTGGCTGATACACGCGGCGATCCACTCCAGCTGATCGCCAGTGAGCTCCGGATACATCGGAATCGACAGTACTTCGCGCGCGGCCTGCTCCGTATGCGGCAGGTCAGTCTCGTGATAGCCCAGCCTGCGGCTGGCCGCCTGCAGATGATTGGGAATGGGGAAGTGAATCGCGGTTCCTATGTCGTGCTCGGCAAGGGCCTGCTGCAACCCGTCGCGGTCGGCGCTTCGAACCACGTAGACGTAATAAATGTGGGTGCGTCCAGGCGCGGTTGCGGGAAGTGCCACATTCGTGTTGGCAAGCAAACGATCGTAGACAGCCGCGTGCTGGCGGCGCTGAACATTCCAGGACTCGAGATGGCGTAGTTTGATACGCAGCACAGCCGCCTGGATCTCGTCCATGCGCGAGTTGAAGCCGAATTCGAGGTGGTGGTAGCGCTGCTCAGACCCGTGGTCACGGTACAGACGCAGTCGGCGGGCGAGCTCGGGGTCGGAGGTGACGACCGCGCCGCTTTCGCCGTACGCGCCGAGGTTCTTGGAGTAGTAGAAGCTGAAAGCCCCCAGTTGCCCAATCGATCCCGCGCGGCGGCCGGTGTATTCGGCGCCGTGGGCCTGGGCGGCGTCCTCGACGACGACCAGGTCGTAGCGTGCGGCGATGTCCATGATCGGGTCCATATCGGCCATCTGGCCGTACAGGTGTACCGGCATGATGGCCTTGGTGCGGGGTGTGATCCGCGCTTCGATCTGGCTGACGTCCATGGTAAAGGTGCGTGGATCGATGTCCACGTACACGGGCGTGGCCCCAGCCATCACGATCGCTTCGGTCGTAGCGAAGAAGGTGTGCGCGACGGTGATCACTTCATCACCCTGGCCCACCCCCGCCGCCCGCAGAGCCAGGTGCAGCGCGTCTGTGCCATTGGCGACGGCGACACAGAAGGGCACGCCGCAGTAGGCGGCGAACTCCTCTTCGAACGCATGGGTGTTTGGACCGAGAAATAGATGCATGTCGCCCAGGACGTCTTCGATCGCCCGCATCACTTCGTGTTTGATGGGCTGGAACTGGGCTGCTAAATCAACTAGCGGAACGCGCATGCAGGTGTGATTCCCTCAGCCGATGCCACGCATGGTAACTGTCGACTTGAGCATCCGGGCAGCCCGGCACGCAGCGACGTACGGGGACATCAGCTTCGATCCTAGCAGCCAGTGCGTGCCGGGTCGGGCAAAATCCCACATCTCGATACGCTCCAGGGCGTCCCACGGGCTGGTCTCCGATGCGATGCCCATGTCGGTTGTGCATGCCGCGCGGAAGTGGTGGCGGACGGTCGTTCGTACGCGCGCGTCGTACCGTCCCGAGGGGTAGGCGAACAGATCGACGGTGCGCCCCAAACGCTCTTCCAGGATGCGCTTGCCACCTACCACCTCTGCTTGTAGTTCGTGCGGCGCCAAGCGGGTGAGGTCCGGATGTGTACGGGTGTGAGCGCCAATTTCCCATCCGGCGCCCGCGAGCTCATTGAGTTGGGTCCACGACAGCAGTTGCGCCCGGGGGACAAAAGAGGCCTGGCCGGGCCACTGGTTGTGCGAACCGATATAGTCGCTCACGGGGAAGAGGGTGGCGCGCCAACCGAAATTCGCCAGCAGAGGCGCCGCAATCTGGTACACGGAGGCGTAGCCGTCATCAAAAGTCAGCGCGGCTACGCGCGGGGTTGAGTGCCGAGCGGCCGACGTGGACGCCCGCCCAGCCAACGCCTCGCCCAGGGGCAGCACGCTGTAGCCCGAGTCGCGGAGACGGCGAAGCTGCCGTTCGAATGTGTATGGGGCGATCGATACCCGCGACCCGGTCTCATCGAGGCTGTGGTACATCAGGATTGGGAGGTGCACATATCCTCTCGGCGGCGGTGGAGCTCGGCAGCCTCGTCGATCGCGGCGAAGTAGGCGTCCAGGTGGGGTCCGGCCGACCACCACCGCAAGAAGCCCTGGTATCCACGCTCGCCCAGCTCGGACCGCAGCGCCGGGTCCTGCTGCAAACGCTGCATGGCGTGTACGAGCTCTGCCTGGGTCCGATAGGTGAAGCCGCCCCCGCTTTGTTCGACGCATTCGGGCAAAGCGCCCCAATCATGCACGATCACCGGGGTGCGCTGGGCGAAAGCCTCCAGGCTAACCAGACCAAAAACCTCGTAGCACAGTGAGGGAACGAGCAAGGCGATGGCATTCCTGTACAGGTGGCCGAGACTGCTGGGCTGAACGTGGCCTAGGAAGCGAACGTGGGGAAGATCGGCTGCCTGTTGGCGAAATGCCTGCGCGGACTCACCGTCGCCGGCAACAACGAGGTCAGCCTGAGGGTAGCGACGGAACACCTCCAGCAGCGTGGGTAGGCCCTTGATCTGTTCGAGGCGCCCGACGAACAGGAAGTACGGTCGGCCGAGCGTGGTGGCTGCCGTGCCCGGGCTGAGCGGACTGGCTTCAGGCACTGGCAAGAAGTGCGGAAGGTGCCGAATCGGCAGCGTGAAGCCTCGCTTGCGGTGCTCGTTTTCGGTAAAGAGACTCGGCGAGAGAAAAAGATCGACCCGGGGTAGCTCGCGCGCCATCAAGCCGCTGTAACGCCACAGTTGTGGAGGGCGTCGAAACGCGAGCGTGCATTTGAAGCACTCTGGAGTGACACACGGCTCGCGATTGTTTTTCCAGAGGACGTGCATCGGGCACACCAGCCAGTGCTCGTGCATTGTGTACAGCTTGACGCCCGATCCATAGCGCAGCACGGCGGGCCCGCCAATCAAAGAGATGTTGTGAAAGTGTGTAACGTCGAACTGCTCCCGTGCGAAGAGCGCCCGTAGCGCCGGCGCCTTTGGCCCGGGCTTGCCGGTCAGATACGTAACCATCGGAGAAAGCGTTCCCCACCTGCTTTTCAGTCGGCGTACGGTCACGTTTGGATGGTTGGCGAATGTGGCTGTTGGCGCACGAGGCTGCAGGCTCTTATACGCGTCGACGCAGTGGGCAACCGTGACGCGGTGGCCGCGGCTGGCCAGCTCGTTTGCCAGTCGGTACACGAACATCGCGTCACCGCCGAAGTGGTAGGGCGGATAAAACGTCGTGACCATGCAGAAGGAGCGAGACGCCTGGTCGCGAGCGTTTTCAAGCACTACCGCGCTCTTCCAGTCGATCGACATGGATACCAATTGTCGCGGGCCTATCGGAGCGACGGCTGGGTCTCAGAAGTGAAGCACCGGTGGCCACTCGCAAGGCGAGCGCGGCCGCGACGAGTAGCATCCCAACCAGGCCGAACATGCCGAGCCGAGCAGCACCCACGAGCCGGCCAGTTTGCGCCAGTCGTAGCCACCACGGCTGGAAGGTATTCAATACCTCCGATTGCTCGAGCGCTGCGGACGGATCCTGGAAATCACCCAGACGCCCGCGGGGCACCGGCTGGCCGCGCAGCGTGCGCTGGGTCACCAGCGCCGACTCGAGCCACGCTCCGACATACGTCGATGCCTGCCATGATTCGACCAGGTAGACGTGGTCCAGAGGCGTACCGCGCGCCACCTGAGCACGATAATAGGTGGTGTTCACGTTGGCCAAAACGGTCGGCAGTTGCAGCGCGACCATGAGCGCCAGCACGCCACCCCCTAGCAATCCAATCGCGGGTCCTCGGCTCACCCGGGCGAACCAGGCGGCAGCGGACACGGCCCCCAGCCCGAGCATCGGCACCAGATATCTCGGCCCGTAGCTCCATCCGCCGAACCAGTAGTCGAATGGCAGAATTGCCTCCGCCACCAGCAGTGAGCCGCTCAACACTACCAACAAGGCCGCCTCCAATGGCCAGCGGCGTGCGAGGGCAGGTAATCCGAGCAGCCCCAGGATCAGCACGGGCGCGAACAGCAACACCCCTCGACCAGGGCTGATCAGCAAAGCTACGAGCGCGTACAGGATCTGGTCCAGGCCATGCCCGCCCACCCGCGTGGCCAGACCATCGGCCAGCTCGTTGCGGTCACTGCTGTGGGCGGTATTGGTGGTAATGGTGTAACCCGTTTCGAGCACATTGCCGAAACGAGCGAAGTTGTACCATCCGGTGGCCGCGACAAGCACTGCGCACCCGAGGCTGAAGGCAGCCAGCAGCCAGATCAGGCGCCAACCAAGACGGCGGTGAGCCAGCACCAGGTACACGGCCAAGCCCGGCATGAAGACGAGGCCGCTCACGCGCATCAGCAGCGCCCCGCCCGCGGCCAGGCCGGCCGCGAAGATGAGTTGCGCCGGTCGAGGGTTGCGGCGCGACCGGACCAGTAGCAGCACGCTCAACAAGACGCACACACCCGTAGCTGGCTCGGTGAACAGCGTGGTGGCGTAATTCCAGGTCATGCTACCGAAGCCCAACGCGGCGCCAGCGAGCAGCGCGGCCCGCAACGGGTAGCCCAACTCGCGCACCAGGAGCACGACCAGCAAGACGGCGCCGGTTGTAACGACGGCATTGGTCATGCTCACCAGAAAGTCGGCGGCAGTGAACTCGGACACGTGTGGCAGCCACGGACTCAGGACTTTGCCGATCTCGTAAAGAGGTGCGATGAGCATCGGTAGACCCGGATTGAAGTGTGCGTAACCCATGCCGTCGGGGCCAGTGATAATCTCTGGATTTGTGATCAGGGCAGGATCGCCGCGATCGAGCGAAAACGTGGCATTGTCAACCATGCGCCGGGCAAGCGCGTAGTACACCACCCCGTCTACATGCGTGACGACACCTGTACCACTGATGACATAGATCAGGAGGCAGAACAGCGCGAAGCCCAGCTCGCGGCGCATCAAGAGGTTTCCAAGGCGAGACTCTGGTGTGGATCGAGCTCGTCGAAAATGGCGCGCAGCGCCAGAGCGGCCTTCTCCCAGCTAAATGTGGCCGCGCGCCTCAGCCCGGCAACACTGAGCTGACGTTGGACAGCCTCGTCGCCGCTGACGAGTCGCATCAGCGCCGCGACCAGTTGTTCGGGCCGGTCGGGGTCGAACAGCAACCCCGCGTCATCGCCGACCATCTCCATCAGCGCACCCACACGGCTGGCGACAACCGGGGTGCCGCATGCCATAGCCTCGGCGACCGGCAGCCCAAACCCTTCGTCGCGAGACGGCAGCACGAGGCACGCGGCAGCGTGATACCAGTCGACCAGCTCAGAGTCGGGCACGAAGCCTGTGAAGGTGACTCGATCCCCCAGGCTCTGGCGCCGGAGCTGCTCTTGCAGCGCGCCAACTTCGGAATGGAACACCTCGCCCACGGATTGCCCGACCAGTACCAGGTGGAGTGGCAGCTCGACGCTGCTGACGAGTCGTGAAAATGCTTCGATCAACGTCCCCACGTTCTTGTGGGGACCGAATCCGCCCACGTACAGGACGATTTGCGCTTCAGGCGGAATCCCGAAGCGTTTACGCAACGCGGCCAACCGCGTTCGAGCAACCACGTCTTGGGCGGGCGGCCCGAAGATCGGATCGGCCGCTTCGGGGATAATGCGTATGCGGCTGTGCGCGATCGGCAGGTGCTGCTCGATGGCACCCGCGGCCGCCTGCGAGACGGTGACCACGCGTTGGGCCTGCCAGCAAGCAAGCCGAGTCTTGAGTGTCCAGGCCAGCCGCCCCGCACGATTGGGAAAGATGAGCTGAGGCATGCGTTCGGCAATCGCGTCATGCACCACGACGACCGCGCGTGCGTGACCAAGCACCGGGAAATAGGTATAGCTGGAAGGGAAGAACACCACGTCTAGCTTGGCACGCTGCACGGCCCGAGCCATGCGCCACAGATCGATCGCCCGACGCCGACCATCCGAGGCCGCTGCCTGCGCGGGGGCTTCCGACAGCGCCACGGCGACGAGCTCCAATCCGGTCGGGAAGGTGTTGGCCTGCAATGTCGCGTGATCGCCGAAGCCAAGATAGTCATGGCTCCTGTCGGTGGCTAGCAGGGCGCGGATCAGGTTGCGGGTGTACCGCCCATAGCCGCGATTGTTCGCCCAACACGCCAGGTCGATGCCGATGCGCATCGGCCTGTGGTGGGCCGAGGCGGCGCGTGTTCTCACTCGACCTTGGCCAGGCTGTCACCTGGACCCAGAACGTAGCCGACGAGCTCGCCCAGACTCCAGCTGAGCGTAAACAGCGCGAGCTGAGGCAACGCGCACAGGAAGATCAGCCGATGTCGCCGTCGACCGAACAGGCGCGAGCCCAGGCGCCATAGGATGACCGGTGGAAGAACGGGCGAGCCAGCCGCGAAGACCGCTTTGCGCCAGAGTGGCGCGCGTTGCACGCGCATGCCAGCGAATCCGCGGCCGTAGTGATACCGCTGCGAGAGGAACTCGCCGAGCGAGAAGAACTTGCGGTGATAGACCACTACGCTGGGGTCTTGATACAGCTCGAAGCCCCGCTCCTCGAGGCGAGCATGCAGGAAGTTTTCCCATCGCCCATCGTCAAGTAGATCCTGAATGTGCTCGAGCGCAGCCCGCTTGTACGCCACGTTAGGCCCGGGAATATCGTGGGCGACGCCTGGGGCGAGGGGCCGCACGAAGGCGCTGTATTCGCACAGGAACGCGGCCCAATCCACCAGCCTGGCGGTGGCCGCGTTTTCGATAGCCCCGCCGATAGCCAGATAGGGCTGCTGCTGGTGCGTCGCCACGATACGCTCGTACCAGTCCTGGGCGGGCACGCAGTGATCTTCGGTCATGACGATGAGATCGCCTCGGCTCTGGGCTATCGCCGCGGCGCGTAGCTGCGGAATCGTCAACCGCTCGGCGAAGGAGTACAGGCGCACGTGCGGGTACTTCTCGGCCACGAGCTTCGCGGTGGCTGGCCCATAACTGTCGGCAACCACCACTTCGCTGAGAACCGTCCCGTGCTGGGCGGAGAGCGCCGCCAGGCAAGCGTCGAGATAGTCGGGCCCGTTGACCGAGGCGATGACGACCGACAGAGTCGGATGATCGTCCGTCGCGGCCGCGGCTCCGGACGTAGGCTCGACCGCTGGTGGACGCGCCAGAGTGCGAGTGGGAGTGGGCGTGAGGCTAGCCAAGGGATTGGCGCGCGCGGAACTGCGGAGCGCATGCGACGCTCCGCTGAGATACCCGAGTAGCTCGCCTGTGCTCCAGCAGGCAACCAGACCAAGCAGTGGCGGCACGGCTCGGCCCAACCCGCCAACAGCTCCAGCCGCTACAACGCCACGCGAGATGCGCATCAGCATGGCGGCTGGTGTGAGTGGCCATGCCGCCAGCAACAGCCAACGGCGCAGACCCGTGGCTCGTGCAAAACGTTCGGCGCCAAAGCGACGGCCGTGGGTAAGCCGCTGGCGGGCGAAGACAGCGAATGACTCGCCACCCTGGTAGCGCACGACGGCATCCGGTTCCAGGCACAGCAGTTTGCCAGCCGACCCGAGATCCTGGTTCAACTCGTACTCCCAGAAACCGTCTCGGGCGATACGTTCGAGGTATGGGATGAGCTCCTGGCGGCGATAGCTGCCGTTGTCGCCAGCGATATCGCGCACAGCTCCGGCCGGCTGGCGTGAGGCGAAACGGTGGTAGCGCAACCAGTACACAGCCGCGTCCAGCGACCCAAGCCCAGGGCTCGGGAGAATGACGCCGCCGACGCCGGCCCACGACGCGCGCTCGTACTGCCTCAGTATCGCCGCCACCCAGCCAGGGTCAGGCAGCATGTCAGCTGTGGTCAACGCGATGACTGCCTCCCGACTGCGTCCGACACCCTCGGCCCACAACTCGGGCACCAGCACATGGCTTGGGCGATCGACGATTTCAACTGACGGAAAGCTCTCTCGAACTGCCTCACCAATCCCCTCGATGGTATTGCCAACCAGGATGATCTGGCCGATGCCCTGCTGGCGCTGGGCCTCCAGAGCGGCGAGGCAGCGCTCAACTTGAGCGAGCGCGCTCTGCGAAGCGACCACAACCGAGACGCGCTGGACAGTTGACACGCGCACAGCCTAGGCCGCGGCGGCCAACCGACCCGTCAACGCTCGGTTGAGACGTGGTTTAGCCGTTACGGTTCGTTGCCACGGACGGCTGCGATCTGGAGCAGCGGACCGACCAAACTGAGTACCTGGCGAGGACCAGGCAGTTGCCGCACCCGGTTGTACAGCCGGCCGCACGCCTGGACGCCGGCAGAGTAGCGGCGCATGTCACCGTCCGCCACTGGCGGTGGCTGAACCTCCCAGCGGGCGAACCCAGCGCTACGCAGGAGGCCAGCGAGACCCAGGGCGGAGTGTAATCGAATATAGCGGTACGGAACACCTCGCACCCGGCGTACGTAGGGTTCCATCAAGCGGCGGGGTAGGAAACCCACACCCCAGACCCCGACGTGCGGCTCGGGTGCCAGGCTCAGGCGGTTGACCGTGGTGAGGAAGAGTAGTCCGCCAGGGCGTAGCGCTCGACGCGCCTGCCGTAGCAGGTCGGGCTGGCGGCTGGCGTGCTCGACAACGCCAGCGCCCACCACCAGATCGAACGCGCCTGACGGCAGAGGCAAGCTTTCCGCGCAGGCGCATACGAGTCGGACGCGACGAGCTTGCTCGGGTGTCAACTGGCCGTTGGTGACCGCCTCTTGCACGCGGCGGGTGGCGATCGCGATCCAGCGGAAGGCGATGTCGACCCCCACAACCTGCTGATACTCGCGGGCGGCGGCGATCAACAAGCCGCCTGTCCCGCATCCGATTTCGAGGATGGCACCGCTTCCGAGGGCCGGCCGCGCGCCCATGCGATTCCCAGCACGTCGCGCCTCATCGAGAATCGAGCTGGCACGCTCGCCGGCCATTAGGACATGGCTGACATAGCCGTCGACCAGGTGGCGCGGAACGTCGGGGGTGAGGTCCCAGTAGCGGCGCACCAACGCCGCAAACGAGGCGTTGTCCATGCCGTGCAGGACGCGCCCGGCCTTGGCTCGGTCATCTGCGTAGTCGATGTACGGATCCGGGAAAACGCGGAAGTCGGGAATTCCGAGTATGACCGGGTAGGTGTGGCTGCAGGCACTACAGTGATATTCGCTGGAACGCGTCGCAAGCGGACCGCTGCAGCGAGGACAGCAGAAGCTGATCAACCCAGCGTCCGGGTCGTTCACACGCTCCTCAGTCATGCCAGGCGGGCACACGCGCCGCCCGCACCGCGCAGGTAGCCGTCGAGCTCGCCCAGCGCCCAGGCGGCATGGTAGAGCAGCGCGAAAGGCAGGCTCCGCCACAGGACACGTCGATAGGCTCGATTGGGGTGCACGTCGCGGACCAGTCGCGCGGTCAGGAGCAACGGCACGGCGGGACAGCTCGCAGCGCGCGCGAGACGCACTCGCCACCTGCTCCTCAGGGTTCGGGTCGCGCCGAAACATCGCCCGTGCCAGTAGCGGTGAATGCTGAACTCGCCCGGCTGAATGGACCGGACGTGAGACACGAGCTGGCGTGGGTCCGTCCAGCAGTGTTCACCCTGCGCGGACAGTGCCCAGAGCGCGAAGGTTTTCCAGAACTCGGCCGCACCGATCAAGCCAGCCCGCTCCAGCGCGGCGCGGCGAAAGCCGACGTTGTTGCCAAGGAGGTGGTCTGTCTCGCCTGCCGGCAGGGGGGGGAGGTACGGACCATACTCGCTCAAGAAGGCGGCCCAGTCCGCCAGACTGGGGCGGGGCGCCGGTTCGACCAGGCCGCCCACCGCTGCATAGCGTTCCCAGGGCTCCTCGCGCCAGCGGGCGAGCCAGCCTGGACGCACCCGACAGTACACATCCAGGAAGACAATCGGATCACCCGTGGCGCTGGCCAGCCCATGCGCGCGTAACTCGCCGAAGCCGGTACCCACCGGATATTGGAGTGAGCGTGCCCAGCCAAAGTCGCGATTCACCATCTCGGCGGTCCCATCCTCCGAGCCACACACCACCAGCACTTCTGTTTGCGAGTCGACCTGGGGGGCGAGGGCCGCGAGACACTCGCGTGTATCGGCGCGGGTGTCTCGGGCGGCGATGAGGATCGAAATTCGGCGCCCAGGCGGCCCCACTCCCACGTACGGGATTATGCCTGCTCAGAGCGCGAGCTCGACGTCAGACGAGGCGACGCCGCCGTTCGAACGCACAAGGACTGGCGCGGTCGCGGCCCGTCGCCGGGCGCGCACTTTTTCGAAGGCCATGCCAGCGCTGAAGACCAGGGCCGAGTAGCCGTAGTACAGCCAGTGCATGGGCAGCACACACAGCAGGAAACGGAACCCACGCTGGCCCAGCAAGAACGAGTACAGGTGCTGGTTACAGACCAGCAGCAGCGCCACCAGCGGGATTGTGGCCAGAAGCGCCAGAGGCTGCCAGATGCTGAGACCCGCGCTGACCAACAGCCCATACACGCATACCGCGCTGACGCGACTGGCGGTCTGAAGGTTCAGGTCATTCGGAAGCTGTCCCGTTCGCACGATCAACTGCGTCCAGGGCAGGGCCCGGTCACGGATATCCGTCTGAAGGATGTTCCAGAACGTCCAGTGCTTCAAATGTTTTACCTGAATGTGCTTGGCCAGTCGGATGCGACCACCAGCGGCCAGGACGCGATAGCCGAGCTCGATGTCCTCGATGCTCGGGCGCGTATACGCGGCGTCGAACCCGTTCAGGTCCAGGAACGCCTGGCGGCGGATAGCGCCACAGCCGCTCCAGAAGGTTGAGGCCTCTTCCTGGCCCGTCTGGTGGACGAAGTGATGGAGCAAGTTCCGATACTGGGAGAGAAGACCAGGGTGGGCGGGTTGCGGGTCATACGAACCGAATGCGGCGGTGAGGCCGGGGTCGGCGGCGAAGAGCGCCGCAAAGTTTGCCAGCGTGTCCGAGCGAGCAAGGACGTCAGCATCGATGAAACACAGGATCGGAGCGCGAGCGACGCGGGCACCCAGGTTGCGGGCGGGTCCGGGTCCGCTGCGCGCGCGGTCCGTGGTCAGGACGCGGGCACCCGTCAGTTGGGCGGTCTCGGCGGAATCGTCAGTCGAACCATCGTCGACCACGACCAGCTCCCAGGCTATGTCGCGGCTGCCGGCCAGAGCCGCCAGGCAGCGCTGGAAGGCGGCGCCGCCGTTGTAGACGGGAACGACCACGCTGATCGCTGGCGCCACCGTTGGCCCCGGCGAATGGGGCCCGAGCTCAGGCAACGGCAGCCCGCGAGAGCCGCGCTGGAACCCGTCGCTCCTCGAGGTACTCCTGTTCGCTGTTGACGGAATCGACATCCACGTCCTCGCCCAGGATGTGCCGAGCGGCCAACAAGCCGGTCTCGATTGCGTGGTCGGTGTTGTTGTAGCGGAAGGTGCCACCCCGCCCAACGATGTTCAGATTCGCGAAACTGCCCAGGCAGCTCTTGATCTGAGCGACCGCGTCGCGGTACTCAAGGCCATACCGAGGGTAGGCGTCGCGGCTGCGGATGGCGAATCCACCCATTACCTCGTTCCGCTCGATGAAGTGGAGCTTGTCAGCCAGATCTCCTGAAACGAGCTCGACCAGATCATCGTCGGTGCGCTGCCAGAGCTGGTCGCCAGCTTCGCAGAAGAGCTCGAGCACGAGCGATGTCTTACCCTCAGGCGCCATTTGGCTGCTCCAGTTGCGTGGCTCGTGGAGGCGGGCGAACGATACGCTCGGATCGTGGACGTAGACCCACGTGTCGTTGGTTACCTGGGGACGGTCCAGCAACAGATTGACCGTGATCAGGTCGCGATAGGTCAGGCTGCGGCTGGCTTCGAGGACGCCGGATGTGGCAGCCGGCGCCAGGACCTGGGCCAGCTCGGTCATCGGAATAGAGGAGACGAAGACATCGCCGTTGATCTGGCGCTCACGCGCACCGTCGCTGACGGTAATCCCGCTCACCTGGCCGTGATCGTGGTCGACGCGGATGACGCGTTGGCCGAGATCCACGCGCCCGCCAGTGGCTTCGATGTCCTCAACCATGCGCTCGGATATGCGACCGAAACCCAGAGCCGGGTACATGAACCTGTCGACTAGGCTCTCGACCTCGCCGTCGCTGCGTTTGAAGGCGTCCTTGACCGCGGTAAATAGCGACAGACCCTTGCTGCGCTGGGTGACCCAGTCACCCGAGAGCTCGGAGCATGACTCGCCCCATACCTTTTCGGAGTAGTTGCGAAAAAACAGCTCGTACAGCGTGCGTCCGAACTGGCCCACGTAGGCGTCCTCCATGGACACCACGGGCTTGTTGGACAACCGCTGGGTAGCCTTCGACACGACGAAATCACCGATGGCACGCGCGCTGGTCATCGGTCCAATGTGGGACAGTACGTTGGCCGCGCGGAGCGGGTAGTCCACATACGTGCCGTCGAAGAAAATTCGACTGATGCGGTCGACCATCACCATCTCGTCGCCGAGCAGGTCGATGAGGAAGTGGTTGAGAACATCTTTCTTGGTGAACCAGCGATGTCCGCCGATATCGAAACGGAAGCCGTCCTGCTCCACCGTTCGCGCCAGGCCGCCGACGACCGAGGCTTGCTCAACGACGTGAACAAACCAGCCAGCGCGTGCCAGAGCCAGGCCTGTTGCGAGCCCCGCTGGACCGGCTCCCATGATGACTGCTGTGCGCTGACCAGTTTCTACCATCTCACTTCTTTCCCGCATGAGTACTGACAATTGAGCGTCACGTTTGGTGATGGGAGTCTGATGGGCGCGGCGAGCAACGCAGGTTTACGCCACGTTGAGTTACCGTTGAGCGAAGTCGGAAGAGGCCTTGCTACCGTCCGCGCCGACTTTTCGCGTAGTTAGACGATCGTTTGCGCCGTCGATGCTCTCGGCGCCGGCAATGGGTGTGCAACACTCAGAGCCGATTGTCGCCGGGTCTCGCCGATGAGGTACACCAGGACAGCCACCCGAACGACGGTTTGCAACCACACGTACACCCCATTCCAGGGTGGCGGAAGAGTGTACAGTCCACCCGGGGCCAGGCTGGTCAGGACCAACGCCGCGAGCAGCGCGCGGGTCAGCATCAGGGGGCGTGTAGGCGCGACCGAGCGGGCGAGCCGAAAGACGCTGATGCCGGCCAGGACCACGATGAGGTCGTCGTACCAGAGGTGATACGACCACATATTGGTGACGATGCTCGTGACGCCCAGAAGCAGCCAGAGATCAGCGTGGCGATGGCGGTATACCCAGGCTCCCAAGAACAGGAGGACCAGCAGTGACGCCGCTGGGATCCAATCACCAAGTCCCAGCGCTGCAAGCCACGCGTGAAGGTTGGCTCCGCTACTGCCAGTCGCTGTGATTTGGCTGCGCGCGAGCCATTCGCGCAGAAGTATCGGCAAAGGTGTGGGCTGAAACTGGGCGGCCAGGAGTGTAAGCCCAACGTAACCCGCACTCGCGAACACGACTGGCCAGGGTGAGCCGGCGGCGAACAGCGCAATCCAGAAGAACGGAGTAGCCAGGGTTGGCTTCACCAGACTGGCCAGGAGCAGTCCGGCCGCGAGAATTCTCCACTTCCAGCCGCGTAACTCGTTTGACCGGAGCAAGAGCACGGCGGCCAGCAGGATCGGCAGCACCTGTACGATCAGCTGCCCGTTGCCGATGGCAGCGCCAGCGGCATAAGACGCCAGGGGCAGCAACGCTACGAAGGCAATCTCGAAGCGGGTCCTGGCCCCACTCGCGTGCACCACCAACCACACCAGCCAGGCCAGCGCCCCGATCGTGCTAATCGCCCACAGCCAGCGGCTGGCCGTGGCGTCCAGCCAGCCAACCAACGGCCACAGCAAGACCATGCTTGCGGGCGGGTACGTGGCAGTCCTGAGCTCGCTGTACACGGGCAGGCCGCCGAACCAGCGGTGCACTTCGTCCCGGCGCAGCAGGAGGTCGACGGCGCCCATGATGCCCGGCTGGAAGAGCAGCCGCCAGAACTCGTAGCTCAACCAACCGGCCGCCAGGGCGCCCATGCCTACGACAGCGGCGGCGAACCACCAGCGGATCAAGCCGCCGCCACCGTTAGCCGATGGTTGCACAGCGAGCCGGGCGTGGAGGGAGTCCCGAGCCCCGGCCATTCCGGAAAGCACAGGGCGGGAGTCTCACTTAGCTTTCTGAGTCGTCGGCTGTAGACTGTTTGGGCCGGCCAGCGCGAACTCGCATGAGCCCATAGCCGGCTGCGCCAGTAGCACCGGTGCCGAACAAGAAAAGGCTGTCCAGCTCAGGCGTGGCGCTCGGCGCGGGGTGACTCACATCGTGCGTCGGACCAGGGTTGACATCGTGCGTCGTGCCGGGATTGACGTCGTGCGTAGCGCCGGGGTTCACGTCGTGCGTAGCGCCGGGGTGGGTGGCGTCATGCGCGGCACCCGGGTTGGCGTCGTGCGTGGCGCTGGGGTTGACGTCGTGCGTGGCGCCGGGGACGACATCGTGGGTGGCGTCATGCATCGGGTCGGGCGTGGCGTCATGCACGCCGTCGGTGGTCGCGTCATGCATCGGGTCCGGAGTGGCGTCATGTACGCCGTCAGTGGTCACATCGTGGGTGGCGTCGTGCATCGGGTCGGGCGGGGCGTCATGGACACCCTCAGCACTCACGTCATGCATCGCGTCGTCGGGCGTGGGGTTATGCACGCCGTCAACGGTCACGTCATGCACGCCGTCATGCATTGCGTCGGGCGTGGCGTCATGCATTGGGTCGGGGGTGGCGTCGTGGACGCCGTCAGTGGTCACGTCGTGGGTGGCGGCGTCGCTGGTTGTTTGCGCGTGCGCGGCGCCCCCGCCTGCAGTCAGCAGCAAGGCTACGCCTGCAGCCATGCTGATCAGTCGGTGTTGCATCGTTCCTCCTATAGGCAAGGCTGCGTGAGCAAGCTTGCGTACTCAAATAATCGCACACACCCCCTGTGTTTGGCGCCACGCTCATAGAGCTTCCGTCAACCCTACGGTCGAATGTTGGTTGCTCGGCGTCCTGGCCGGCCTCGCCGTTACCAGTTGGAGATGGGTTGTGCCGCTCCGGTGACGAGGGCGAGGCCGAGCCAGCCCGAGCATATCGTGATGACGCAGCGCCGCGACCGCGTAGGATTAGGTGCTTGACTCAGGTGGACCATGCAAGCACGGGGTACATAGCGTTTCTCCGATCCGGAGAGGGGGGAGCAGCAGTCATGCTGGCCACCGTCTTGATCGTGGGTGGCCTCGTCATCTGGGCGCGTCAGCGCGGCCATGCCGATCGATTACTTGTCCTTGGCACGGCGGCCGTCCTGACCGGTTTGGTCGCTGGCGTATACGTTCTGGCGCTGTGGGCTGGCTGGTGGACGGGGACGTACTTCACGGTCTCACCGGTCGTACAGGCGGCAATCCTGCTGCCGCTTTCGCTGCTGTTCGGTACGTTCTGGTTGGCTGGCTTCCGCGTCCTGGCAGATCGCACCCGAAGGCCGGTGCCGATCTATGTTGCTGTCTCGCTACTGCTGGTGCTGGTAGTCGCGGTGGCGCATCGGCTGAACATCGGCCAGGGCCAGATTCTGGTGGGTCCCGGATACGCGGTGGTGGTCGAAGCAGTGTTGGCTATGCTGATCCTCTGGATCCCCGTTCTGATATACGAGGGCCTGCGCCGCAACATCGAGCACTTCGAACCCATTCCGTAGGTCGCTGCTCGAGCCATTGACGCTGCAGTCTCTGTCACAACCCCGCCATGAGCGCATCTCGCGCGATCGCGACGTCGAGGATCTCGGTTGGTGTGATGGGCGTGGCTGATTTGTCTCGCACAGCGCGGTAGAAGCGATCGATCAACGCCCGCAAGCCAGGATAGGCTGACTCCCGTCGAACGGCTCGCCACGCCAGGTTGTGGCCCGCCGCGACGAATGTCTTTCCGGATCGGATGAACGGCCGTGCGATCTTGTACCCACGCGAGACGGTGCCGCCTTCGAGTATCGCGTAGCCGTGAAAGAGGTCCGCTTCCCAGGTTCCGCGCTCACCGATCACCCGCATGCTGTTCGCCGTCGGCCGGCCGTGAGCTGACACGAGCACGGCTACCGACATGGAGCCGATGCAGCCGGCAGCGCGCATCTCCCCAAGGCGTGGGTGGTCGATGTGCCAGTCGACCTTGGTCAGCGCGCCGGGGAACATGCGCGTCAGCAAGGCCAGCGGGTGCGGCAGAATCTCACCGATCAAGCTGTCCGGGGTACTTGCGAACGGGCCGACAGCTCCCGCGGAGCACGCCACGCTGTCCACGTGGAGCAACGGACCGAGGCGACCGAGAGCCGAAAGACCACGTTGCACGCCAGGCTGATACAGGAACTGGTGGGTAGGGCACAGCATTCGAGCGTGCTCAGATGCTAGAGACAGGAGCTCCGCTGTGACAGCGGCAGTCTCTGCCAACGGTTTCTCAACCAGCACGTGCAGGCCGGCCTCCAGGGCCTGGCGAACCAGCCGGGCGTGCGTGTCCAGCGGCGTACACAGGTGCACGACGTCCAACGCGGCAGCACGCTGTATCTCCGCTAGCTCGGTTCCCGCCCGAGCACCTGGATAGGTCGCCGCCAGTGCTTGTGCGGCAGCCAGGCTGTGATCGACCACCGCCGCCACGATCCCGCCAGCCCGCGAGATCGCTGCTGCGTGCCATCTGCCCATGCGGCCGGCGCCCACCACCCCGGCGCGGACCGGCCAGCGATCAGTCACCCGCCCTGTTGGGCGCCCATGCGCATCGACGCGAGCTCGGCTGCCTCGGCGTCATCCAGCCGGATCCGACGCCCGGTCGTGGCGCTCAGGTAACACGCCGCGATGACTTCGAGCACCGCTCGGCCATCATCGGCGCTTGCAGGCGGTGCACCACCTGAGGCAAAGGCGGCTAAACTCCGCTCAAACACCGCGCGCGTGGCCAGCATGCCCGGATCGTTCGGGTTACGCGCTAGCAATCTGCGCCGCGTTCCGACCTCGCGCCAGGCGATGCCGGCTTTCCCGAATTCGAACCGGACGTGTGGACGCGTACTGCGGAACAGTCCGGCTGTTAGCCGGGCGCGGCCGCCGAACGAGGCTCTGAGTGAGCCGCTGGGGGTGTCCGCGCGTACCTCGAAGTATTGCGTCTCGCCCTTACACAGTCGATTCTGCACGAGCTGCGCAAGTCGGCCGCGCGAGAACTCGAACGTCGCCACCGCGACGGCATCACTCTCGCCCTCCCGAACTCCGCAGGTGGAGACGGTTGCCGAAACTGCGACTGGCTTCTCACGGAAGAGTGCCAGGAGGAAGTCCACGAGGTGAACACCCGCCTCGTACAGGGTACGTTGCAGCATGGCCCCGCGCCAGCCTGGCTCCGCCCACGGCGGCAGATCCATGAGTTGCCACACCTGGGCGAAGACCACCTCGCGATCCGGCGAGCCACTGGTAGCCTCGATGATGGCTCGGAAGATGGGCATCTGGCGAAATTCATGGTTGAGCGCTACGCGACGACCAACGTTTTTCGCGACGCCGATGATCCGGTCGGCTTCCTCAACACTCGAGGCGAACGGCTTTTCGCAGATCACGTGACTGCCCGCGGCAAGAGCGCGCAGGCAGTAGTCCGCATGTGTGGCTGGCGGGGTGCCGATCACGACCACGTCCGGCTGGGTGCGCGCCACCATCTCGTCGAAGTCCGAAAAGCTCGGTACCCGGAAACTTGCTTCGGCGCGGGCCCGCCGCACGGCATCCAGATCGCAAGCACCCACCACATTCGCCGATGGCAGGCCTGCTAGCGCCGGCAGATGGAGAGTGAATCCGGCGTTTCCCAACCCGACCAGTGCCACACGCATACTCACCGCCTCGACTCCGCAAGATCAGCTGCGGCAAGAGTCGAGCCGCGCCCGCGCTTTTGAGAACTGCGAATTCGGAAACCTACCAACTGGAGTCCGGCGGCTACGAGCCAGGCTGCCCAGAATAGGAGCACCCAGCCCGGGTCGCGTCCCTCGATGCGCTGGTACACAATCCCGTGCAGCACGACTAAAGCCAGCAGCCCGTAATTCAGCTGCTGCACTCGTTTCCACCAACGATTGCCGAGCGTGCGCATAGAGACGTCGTTCGACGCCAGCAGCAGCACACCGAGAATGAGCGTTGCCGCCAATCCAGTGTCGTTGGCGAGCCCAAACACATCGATGCGGACTGGCAGCGGCCAGAAGGCTGGCCGCTGACCGGCGCCATAGAAGAAATACAGCCAGGGCGACCCCATATGGACCTGGATGCCGACGATAACGTGTAGCCCACCCAGAAGAGCAGTCCAGAGACCGACATCTCGCCGCAGATCGTCCGAAAGGGCCCCGCGTTGGCGACGCAACACTTTCAACGGGCCGATCAGCAACGTGACCGCGAGAAACGCCAGCCCCACGTAGGCCGTTGCCATGCTGAGGCGGAAGTGTTCGTCCGGACCCGGCAAGGCGGCATAGATAGCGGCGCCGAGTACCACACTCACGCAGGCCAGGCCGAGGTGATGCCAGACGAGGCGCCAGCCTAGACGATGGCGCTGCGCTGGGCTGCCACTCCGCACCTGCCACCAGCCCTTGTCCCAGACCACACTCGGATCCTAACAGGCGGAGACAGGGCAGGCCGCTTGCCAGAGAGCCGCCAGCAGCTCCGAGGTGAACGTGTTAGCGACACCGAGGTCATCCGCGAGTACAACAATGGCCTGACCATGCAGCAGGGGGTGCGGATCCCTGGGCCGTCAAGCTGTGGATGGACAACGAGGAGCCAAGTAACAGTCGGTGCTGCGTGCCGGTGTCGTCAATGGTGTAGACGCCATCCGATACTGCCACCACTGTCACCGAAGCGGCGCAGTCGACGATCGCCAACATAGACGCGCGCCCCCGCAATGCAGTGGCCAGGCTCCAGAAGTCGATATCGGCCACCAGGTGGCAGGGTTTACGACCGACTGGGCATGAGGTAATAGAAGTAGCTCGTGCCGCCTATACCAACCCAGCCTGGGTCGCCGGTGAGCCCTGGCCAGTCGCGGGCTACGATTGCCGCGGCATGGGTTTGCAGAAGCGCCGCCTGCACCCGTGCGCGTGCGTCCGCATCCGTGGCAAGCATGGTCGCGCCCTCCCGGTCGCCTACTTCGGCCACGATTCTGACGCGAGCCAGTCGTGCCCAGGCGTCGTCGATAGCGCGACCCCCGCTAGCCACCGGGTCACCTGGCTGAAGACCAGCCGCTCGGAGGCCCATAGCGACTTGCGCTTGCTCGTCTGGCGCAAGGAGGTGGTCACGAGTAACGTCCGTGCTAACGGAGCTCCCTTGTTCGGATGCAGCCTTACCCGCTGGGAGCATCAGCGACACCAGCATCACGGCCGCTACGCCGGTGACGACGGTGCGACTCCACTTGGATAACGGCAGTTGGATCATCAAACCGAGTAGCGCGACAAACAACAGGACGACGAAGGGCCCCACGTAGCGCTCCTCCACAATCACGATCGAATACATGCAGAGTGCGGTAATCGATGGAGCAATCAAGGTCAACGCTGGTGCAAATCCTGAGCTCCAACCCCGTGGCCGCATCAACACCAGCACGGCAGTCCCCACCAACGGCAGAGCAAGCTGCTTCGCCATGCTCTCGTACACCGTCAGTCCGCCAAGAATCGCTCGGACTTGCCCGCTGAGAACGAAGTGAGGTGTGCCGCCCTCGTACCAGTAATCAGGCGCGTACCAGGCCGAATAGGTGACCCAGAACGGGCTGTCGAAGGCGTAGACGGCTGGTTGCTCCAACAGAACCTGGTCCCGGTGCACGGGCTGACCTGACCCTGCGGGGCCTCCTTGCCAGTGAAGGTAGGGCGTCACTCCGTCGACGAGCCAGAGGTAGTTCAGCATCGCGCTGTCGCCAGCCGTCAGCCTGCCCTTGGCAAGCGACAGCACTAGCACGAATGGGATTGCTACCAGGGCCAGTACCGACAGCGTGAGACCTGCGTGTACGAGCCGCTTGGCACGCCCCGGAATGAGCAAAACGCTGGCGGCCACGAATACAGGCGCCAGCAGCAACATGGGGGTCTTGGCAAGGTACCCGAGCCCGAGCAACGCGCCCAGAAGCACCGATGACTGCCATCCGGACCTTCGCCGCACCCGCAACACAACCCCTCCAATTGCGTAGACCAGCGCCGACACCAGAAGGTCCGGTGTCACCAGTTCCAGCAGACCGTATCGCAGTGTGCACCACAGGAAGACCGCATAACCCAGAGACTTCCAGACCCAAGCCGGCAAGCGGGTCGCCTGCGCGGCGGTGCTCGTGAGAGCAGGAGTGCTGAGCGTGGCTTCGATCTGACGCAGCAGGAACGTGAAGGTCCCCAGGGCAACCAGGTAGATACCTGCGTTTACCACGTGGACGAGCGGGAATTCGAGGCTGGGCGGTGGCTGGAGGACTCGGACCACCGCGGCGATCAGCCATGCATACAGAGGACTCCAGTGGCCGCGGATGGCGGTCAGCCAATCACCCCGCAGATAGGCGTCGCCCATGTCGAGGTACGCAATGCCGTCGGGATTGATGAAGTCGCGGAAGTACGCCGCCTGCAGCAGGCCGAGGACTACGGCGACCATCAGCCATGCAGCCGTGACGTTGCGTCGGCACCAATCGAAAGGAGCATCTGCGACGCTGCGGATGGTCGGCAGTGTGGGGTTCTGGCGGCCCGCCGCGGCCAGTTGGTCCACGAGCGCCGACCCTGTGTGGGACATCTGACGAGCACAGTAGGCCATGCTGCTCGGCCGTCCGTAGAGCGCTGGTTGACCCACGGTAGAGACTTGCAGGCCAACTACTTCGCAACCGACCTCCAACAGCGGTCAAGACGCGCGCTTGCAACGCTTCCGAGCGTGGGATTGCGCGAGCAGGTTCGTGCGACGGTAAAGCTCTGGAGGGCAAGGCGTGCTTAACGGGAAAAAGATCGTCGTCGTCATGCCGGCCTACAATGCCGCCAAGACATTGCAGCGCACTGTCAGTGAAGTCCCCTCCGAGATCGTCGACGAGGTGCTCCTTGTGGACGACTACAGCTCGGATGGGACGGTGCACATGGCCCGGGACCTTGGCCTGACCACGTTCCACCACAAGCAAAACCTGGGCTATGGCCGCAATCAGAAGACCTGCTACCGCGAGGCACTGCGCCGAGGCGCGGACGTGGTGGTGATGCTACATCCCGATTATCAGTACTCGCCGCGGCTGGTTGTGCCCATGGTCGGGATGATCGCGTATGGCGGCTACGACGTGGTGCTGGGCTCTCGCATTCTGGGCGGGGGCGCTCTCAGGGGCGGAATGCCGCGTTACAAATATGTTTCGAATCGTGTACTAACAGCGATCCAGAATGTCCTGCTTGGCCAGAAGCTGTCGGAGTATCACACCGGTTATCGAGCCTTTCGGCGTGAGGTGCTGGAGACGCTGCCTCTCGAAGAGAACTCGGACGACTTTGTCTTCGACAATCAGATGCTGGCTCAGGTCACGTATTTCGGGTACAGCATTGGCGAGATCTCGTGCCCCACCAGCTACTTCGCTGAAGCGTCTTCGATCAATTTCCGACGCAGCCTGACGTATGGCCTGGGCGTGCTGATGACGTCCGTCAAGTTCCGACTCCAGAAGATGCGCCTGGGCGACTTCGCCATATTCGAGCGCGGGACGCATTCTGCAGTAGACGAATACTACGACTTCGTCGCCGCTCCAGGTCGCGTGGCCTGAGGGCTCAAATCAGCACCTGAGACACAGCCGTATCAGCCGCCAACGCGCTGATACAGTGTGATTCGCGGGTTGGGCTGGAGCCAGTCGTGAGTGATCGAGGCCGGGTCCTTTTTGCTGTCCAACCAGAGCAGCCTCTGGGAGTTTTCAAAGCGAGCCACTTCCACAAAGTCGGTGGCGACAAGACTCCAGAACGCCTGCTCTTCGGCGTCTGTCGCAGTGGTAACGCGGCCGAATGGGCGGGTGGCATACTCCGACACCAGGAGGTACGACGAGCCAGTGGCGTGCCGCACTCTGTCCGCGCGGTAATCGACCTGAATCGAGGTGTACCCGAAGGTATCGAAACGCGGACTGTCAGTCGGCGACGTGTCTTCGACAAGCACCGGCTCGGTTGTGGGGATGTGGGTGGCAATCCACTGGCTAGCTTGGATGCGCGGATCGACCTCAGCCATTACCTGCACGTACGAAAACGAAAACAGAAAGGCATAGCCGATGACGGCAATGCCACCGATCGAGCCCAGGACGCGAGTCAATTTGGCTCTGTTCAGGCAGCTTCCCAGGTAGGCAATGAACAGCGCAACGAAGGGCAACAACGGAACGGTGTAACGGACCATCCGATAGTTGTCGACGGAAAGGTAGCCGAAGTAACAAATGACGAAGGCCCACACCAGCAGCAGCCGGCGGTCGAACCTCAGCAGCGACCACAACAGACCAGCTGCGGCAAGCATCGCAAGAGTCAACGTGGCTGAGAGTGGCAGGACCCTGATGATGTAGTCCAACCACGCCGGCGCGCCGATCGGCGACGCCGAATTCGCCACGGTCGCACTCAGGTCTGCGTGATCCAGAGCGGCGTTTATAATCTCCTGCGGACGCAGCACCGCGTAGGGCGTGCCAACCAGGAATCCCACGCCAACAGCAGCCAGGTAGAGCAGCACCGCACGCGGAAAACTGAGGGCAAGCGGGCGCGCCATCCAGATCGCCGCGAGACCCACGGGGAAGACGACGATGCTCGTATATTTCGTCGACGCTGCATACCCCAGCAGGAGCCCTAGAAGTCCGACGTACAGCGCTCGGCGTGACGTCAGCGTCTGGTAGGCGGCCAGCAGCGCAGCCACAAGCCAAAACGTCGTCGGTACGTCCGTTTTGAAGTAGTGGCTACTCTGTACGAAGCCTGGCATTACCGCAAGCGTGGTTGCGGCCATTCTTCCGGTCGCGTCCCCAAACAATCTGCGGCCGAGGACGAACGTCAACGTGAGCGTTCCCAGCGCATAGACGTAGACGGTGGCTCGACCGATGAGGTACAACGCGTCGCCCGGGAGCTGAACGAGGTGGTGGAGGGTAACTATGCCCTGGATGGCCCAGACCTGATAGAAGACTGCTGTGCCCCAGGCGAAGAAACCCGGGTACAGCCTGGGGAACTGCATGCCTCGGATGCCGCCAACGATCGCGTTCTCGTCGGCGTGGAACGACAGGTTCTGGTACTGGTTGTCTGGCAACCCCCACCCGAAACCGTAGAGGATCAGGATGGAGGCAAGTACATATGCCGGCCAGAGATGACGGAGGATTCCCAGGCCAACCCGCACCACTGAGGTGAGGCGGCTCATGACTGGGACAGCACGCCGGCTAGGAGTGCCGGCGGTGGCCAAACGTGGTAATGGCCGACGCGAGGCCGATGGGACGTGGGTTTCCATGTGGCCGCTAACTGAGGGCGCCGACACCGACCGGGCTCTGTCCGGCTGGACCCTCTGGGGCGGGAGCGCCGCTGGTGCGACTGGTGAGGACTCGTCTGAGAAGACGCCGCGCCGGGCGCTCGAAGGCGAGATTGACGACGACAGAGGCTGCGACGGCCATGCACAATTCGATCAACGGGAACACCCATCCGCTGGCGAAAATCGCATCGGCCACCGGTAGGCGGCGGATCACTCGCTCGGTCCACCAGAACACCGGAAAGTGGAGCAGGTACAGCCCATAACTCGCCTCGCCCAGCACAAGCAATGGTCGCGTGCCAAGAACACGTCCGATCGGCCCCCCGCCCAGGGCCAGGCTGTAGACAAGAACCGCGTAGATTGGCAAAAAGGCACCCGTGTGGGTAAGCAAGCGAGGCACCAGCCAGTCGCCGCCGGCATACGCTGCCAGGATGTAGCCGACGACCCCCAGAGTCGCGCCGACGGCCGCGAGCACCCTTGCAGGTTGGGCCTTGGTCGTGCGACTGGATCGCGCCAGAAAGATGCGTCCTAACACAATACCCGTCAGGAACTCTGGCAGGTGGGGTAACGGACCAAAGTACACGGCCATCGCCCATAGCCATCGGACAGTACCCGGTTCACCTTCGCCGTTCGGAAAAACAAGCGGGTAAGCGAGTGGGGCGACAACGGATGCGAACCAGAGCAGCGCTAAGCTGAAGGTCAGTTTTGGCAGCCTGACACGTGCGATCAGTGGAACGACAAATGGAAACAGCAGGTAGAACAACGCCTCTGCCGAAAGAGACCAGGCGGGCGACAGCCAGGCTTGCACAATGCCCGGAAACCATCCCTGAAGCATCAGCAGCACCGGGACAGCCACGCCGAGCGTCGCAAGAGGCTCGGAGAGCGATGCTCGGGTGAAGTACGTGGGAATAGCCAGTAGCAGACTCAGGGCGTATACCGGGTAGATTCTGGCGAAGCGTGCGACCCAGAACGCGCGGCGGTTGAGGTCCTGGTTGGACCCAGTTCGCGATCGAACCCCGGTATACGTATAGGTCAGCACGAACCCCGAAAGCACAAAGAAAAGAGGCACGGCCATATAGCCACGCTCGACGAACGCCTTGAGCGCCGCAGGCAGGCCATCGAGGTGGCCAATAACCAGCAGGTGGACGAACACAACGTGCAGCGCCGCCGCAAAGCGGAGCCCTGTAAGCGGCTTCAGCTGTGCGGGGAGCGGAGGCCGGCTGGCAGGAGCGACGTGCACGAATGTAGTTAGTCATTGTTGACTACGCGAGGTCTGGATGTGTTCACTCCCCGTTGAGGCGTGGTTGAGCGGCGCCGATTCGAGATGGGCCGCACATGCTGCACGAACTCTACCCGGGGAACCTCGCTGGCTGTTTGGGAAGTGCTTCGTCAACAACGAACGTAATATCCAACCAGCACGGGCGTTGGGGCCCTGCCTACGCTCGAGTCATGTAGGGGGTTCGGCTGATGCGGTGCGTGCCGGGTAGCATGGCGGGGATGGTGTGACCCTCGACCTCGAGAATCTTGCCACCAATGCTCTCGACGAACCGCCTGACGTCTGTTTCGGGGAAGAATCTGATATTCATCGGTGCATATCCGAATTTCGTGAAGAGCATCTGCTCTGGGACGCCCGGCTTGCGAAGTAGCTCGCACACGCGTCGGCGAGGCTGGACACGGTCCAGAACTGGCGCATGACTCAGCAGTTGGAAGACGGCGATCCCGTCAGGTCTGATAACCCGCAGGAACTCCGCAATATAGCCCGTGATGATGGCATGTGTGGGCATGTGCATAAGTACCTGGGTGGTGAAGACGAAGTCGAACCGGTCATCCTCGAACATGCGCAGATCTGGCCTGTCGTTCAACAGAAAGGTGCACGCCGGCACGTCAGCGTTCAGCTCTCTCGCGCGCCGAACCATACTCTCGGCAATGTCGACACCGTCGCAGTGGCCAAAGTACGTGGCCATGGCGCGCGTCAGTCGGCCGACGCCACATCCAAAGTCGAGTGCACATTCGCGGCCGCTCGGATAGCCCAGGCGTGTCGCTGTCTCCATGGCGCGATCAATCTCCCCCTGCCCGCGGTCGAAGAACGCCTGCAATCCCCAGCGGCCGAATTTCTTGTCCGCGTCGGTGAGCACCGCCCAGAGCGGTCCAACTCGCCCAGGGACTCCGAGTCATGCTTCTGCTGAATGAGTGATACCAAACCGCCACCTGGATTGCGGATGCTTGCCTGGTTGAGGTAAATATGCCCGTTCGAAGCGACGCCTGATGGCGATACGACGCGGACGCTCCAGATAAAGGAACACGATTACGGATAGCGCAATCCCGAGCGTGAGGTCGAGTGCAGCGATCCATCGCGTCTGGCCAAGTGATACGCCTCGGTCGGCAAGCAATTGGACGAGCCAGTCAACCGACCAGATCACCGGTAGGTGCAGCAGGTACAGGGAGTAGCTTGCCTCGCCGAGCAACACCATGCCGGGTAGGGACAGGAATCGTGCCAGGCCCTGCCGCCCGACCGCCAGGCTCCACACCAGGATCGCGTACACGGGGAGAAAGATCGCCTGGACGAACACGAGCGGCAGGGACGCGCTAGCGCCGGCGCCGCCGACGTAGGCGATGACCCCGACTAGCGCGAGGCCGGCCGCTATGGCCCGGAATGCACCTGCGCGTTCTGCCAGTCCAGGATGACGAACAAAGAGGTGGCCCAGCACGATACCGACCAGGAACTCGGGTAAGTGAAACAGTGGGCCAAAGAGCACGAATCTCTGCGCCAGGCCGCCGATTGACACGAGGTGGGGGTCCGCGGGCGGGCCGGATGGGAAGGCCACCTGATAGGCAGTCGGGCCGACAAAGGCCAGGGCCCAGGAGCCGAGCAACGCGCCAAACAGCCAGGTAGTACGTCGGCCGGCCAACCATGGGCCGATCGCTGGGAAAAGCAGATAGAAGAAGACTTCGGCCGAGAGAGACCAGGCGGGTGGGTTCCAGAGTGTGGCGGTCATCGGCGTCCAGCCCTGAAGCATGGTGGGCACCAGGACGATCGACGACAGGGTTTGCGCGATGTTGTCGCGGATTGCCTCGGGAAAGTAGAAGGGGCTGGTCAGTGCCAGGCCGAGCACGTACACGGGGTAGACGCGGGCGAATCGCGCGATCCAGAAGCGCCGGCGGCCAGATGTTCCGAGCGTTCCACTCGCGTTGCCCAGCTAGGTGTAAGTGAGAATAAAGCCGGACAGCACGAAGAACAGTCCCACCGCCATGTACCCGTGGGCAATCATGTCACGTACGAAAACGGGCATCCTCTCCAGGTGCCCGGCCGCCAGGAGGTGAAGTCCAACGACGTGCAGCGCGGCAAAGAAGCGCAACCCGGTCAGGGCGCGAAGGTAACTGTCATTCCGCATGGCGTGTCCACGACCCTCGACTGGTAGGCATCCGCTAATCTGCGGAATAGTGAGGGGCGAGGCGTTTGCTGCAGTCTGCGCGGGATTGAGTTTGGGTTGAGCCGGCCGCGATCACCAGACTTCGGGGAAGAAGCGTCGGGTCAGACGTCGGTAGGTCGCCCCACCCATCCTGGGCACGCGCTCCGTGCCTTGGGGAAACCAGACGGATTGGCCGCGTACGACCAGTTGTCGAAGCTCGCGACCCTCGAGCAGCGCGAGCAGGCTGACCGCAAAGGCGACGTACGCCAGGATGCGGACCGCTATCCCCTGCGGTTGCCAGGGATCGAGCGAACTGGTGAGTAGCGCTGCCAGCGCCAGGGCCCCGATGCCGTACACGACTGCGACGACGTGCCGGCGCGACAGCATCATCCCGAAGTGCAGGCGCAGACGCGAGAAGGTCATCGCCACGTGGAGTATGGCGCTCACCAGGAACGCTATGCCGACCCCCATGATTCCCAAAGACGGTGCCAGCACCCAGGCTAGACCAGCGAGAGCAAGGTGGCCGACGACGGCGGTCGTCCCGTACAGGCGCAGGTCGTCGAGGCCGATTATCAGGGCTTGCAAGACGGCGGCCAACTGATAAATGGTCTGCGCTATCACGAACAGAGCCACGACGCCGGCCACGCTCAGAAAAGCTGTCGAGAACAGGACGACCACTGCGAGGTGCGCAAAAAGCACCATGCCCATAGCCAGCAAGAGGATGACCAGCCATTGCTTGCGCTGAAACTCAAGCGCGGCGGCGAACTTCTCGACCAGGGGGATGCGTCGATTCAGAATCGGCGTGAGATACAGTCCGTTGGCTGGTCCGAGCACGAGATTGAGGGCCGTATACAGGGCGATCCCGACCTGAAGGCGCCCGGCCTCGGCTGCCCCGAAATTCGACAGTACGGCGTAGCGGGCCACAAAGAAGGCGAACGAATAGGCGAGCGATCCCCCGTAGAACCAGAACGCAAACGGCAAGATGTCCGGATTTTTGCGCAGCTCCTGGCGGACGCCGTGGTCGCGGCCGAACAGGAGCAGGTTCAAACTCCGCCGCAGGTAGACTGCCACACCGACCGCTATCAGCACATTCGCAATGAGGGCACCCCAGTAAAAACCGCGTACCCCATCCAGCAGAATGCCGATCACGGTTGCTCCGGAGAGCGTCAGCGCGATGACCATCGCCATGAGCGCCGCCGCCCGGGTGCGGCGGGCGGCGGCCAGAACGTTGCTGAACAATCCGTGCAGTGCCATGGCCGGGACTCCGACCAGGGCCGGAATAAGGAACGTGCGGTAATCGGACAGCTGTTGGCCGAGAAGGTCCGGGCGAAACACCGCGAGTCCACCGCCGATAATTGCGCCGATGGTGGTCAACATGAGCAGCGCCCGCAAGAAGCTGCCAAAGCTCTGAGCAAACGCTGCGTGGCCTTCACTGTGGGCGCGCGAGAGAAAGCGGACAGCCGCAAACGGCAGACTGAGCGTGCTCACGTACAGTACGAGCTGCACGAGCTGGTCGACCAGGCCGATCACCCCAACCCCTTCCGGGCCGAGGAGAATGGCGACTGCCTTCGACCGAAGCATGTTGACGAGGGTTACGGCAACCTGAAGGGCGCCGATGCCGGCGATGACGCGGAGCATGCGCTTTCGGCTAGCGCAGCCGGATCCCGGCGTCCTGTTCGATCAGCTGGCAGAATATTTGCGCAAAAGCGTCCATGGAGAAAGGGCGAAAGGCTGCCGAATGCACGAAGTCGCGGCCATGTTCACGATAGCGCTGAACGTCCATGGGGCCGAGCGCTTTCAGAAAACGGCGCAGGTCGGCGTAGCCAGCGAAGTTGCGCATATCGATGAAACACTCTGGCGGAATGACCTCGGCAATCTCTGGCGCGCCCCAATAGATGGGTACAGTGCCTGCGAACAAGCAGTCGAAGATTTTTTCCGTGATCCAGCCCTTCATAATCATGTTTTCAAAGCACAGTGCGTAGGTATACCCGCCGAGTGTTTCGGCCTTGGATCTGGCCAGCCCGCGCCACACCCGCCTGGCCGCCAGGAGCCGCGGATTCGGTCGTAGCCGCTGCCAGCCGGCGGCCACCTTGCGCAGCAGTAGACGGCCGGTATACGGAATCCAGGTGCTACCGACGCGATTTGAAGGTTGGTCCCAGCCAGGTCCAAAGAGGTCAATCTCGCCGAACGGCTCGAAAAACTCGACCGCCCGTAAACGCTCGGTGTAGAGCTCGCGGCGATAGAGCTGGGGCAACTTGTTGCTGTTGATCATCACCAGGAACTTGCGATCGGCCGTTCGGCTCCACACCGGATGGACGTCGTCGAATCCTTGCGGCCACCGAAACGGCTCGCAGCCGAGCAGTTCGCCCCCGGTGAATTCCTGCAGCGCTGGACCGTCACTCCAGGACAAGACATGTCGGAAATGGCGCTGTACTTCTGGCAGAGCACGAAAAATCGACGGTTCGATGATGGGACATTCCATCGCAAAGAAGGCGCTGAGGATGGTGTCCTGGCGTCGCCCCACTGCGTGGTAGTTCGAGAGCGTACCCATCGACACAAACACTTTGGTGGTTCCGTCCACGGCAGACTCGGGCGGCATCAGATCGCCGGTATGGGTAGCCACGCCGTATTGGGACAGAAGCGACCGGAGGTGCGCGTAAGGTGCGTTCATGCGGTCGCCGTTGGGGCGCCAATCGTCTACTTGGAAAAGGCGATCGTTGCGGAAGTGGTGCGAAGGAGGGTCGATGTACAGTGCGACCCGCTTCGGGCTCACCACGTGAGTGTCACGAGCATCCAGCTCATGCTCAGGCCGCTGGCTTTGCACTATCCATCCAGGTATGCAGCCAGCTCTGGAGGAAGAGTTGACCGTGAATTGCGGCGCTCAGATCCGCCTTTCCCGCGGCGTGGCCGCGGAGCATGCGGTCCATGAGACCTTCGTCCAGTAGCTCGCGCAGCGCCGCTCTGCCGCCATCTTCGGGTAGCGCGTCCGGGCGCCCGTCGATCCATGCCTTGAGGGGCATGGCGAACCCCATCTTCCGCCGATAGAGAACGGAGTTGGGCAGCCAAGGTTCGAGAGCTGACTTCAAAGCGCGCTTGGCTTGCCACCGATCCGCGAGCAGTTCAGGTGGGATCCGCCGGGCGAGGTCCATGAGATCACGATGCAGAAAAACCGCGCGGACTTCGAGCGACACAGCCATACTCGCCCGGTCGACCTTGGTCAGGATGTCGCCGGCCAGGGTGAGCTTCAGGTCGAGATAGCGCATGGTGTTGATGGCACCGACACGACTCGGGGAGGCGTGGCGTACGAGAGGTTCGACAGCGTCCAGCGGCGTGTAATGGCGCAATGCCTCGGCCAGCGGACCGCGCGCAGCTGAGCGAAGCATCGGTATGCTGAGGCCGGTCGTGAGCATATCGGCGAAGGCCTCGGGTTCGGAGAGGCCATACTGCCTCACGGTTCGCCGCAACTGGCTTGCCGCGGGTAAGAGCGCCTGGGCCGTTGCTGCCATGAGCGAGCTCAGCGGCGACGGCACCAGGCCACGTACGTGCGCGCGCAGCGCAAGCCGCTGATACTTGCGGTAGCCGGCGAAGACTTCGTCGCCCCCATCCCCCGACAGCGCGACAGTGACGTTGCGGCGCGCTTCCCGACACAGGTAGTACGTGGGCAGGTAGGAGTAGTCATTGAATGGCTCGTCGTAGTGCCAGACAAGCCGATTGAAGACCGGATCGATGTCGTCGGCCACGACCACTCGCTCGGTATGCGAGACGCCATACTGGCGAGCCACAGCACGGGCCCACCCGCGCTCGTCGTACCCGCTCTCGTCGAAGCCGATCGTGAAGCTCCGAACGTCGTGGCCACCCTGGCTGAGGGCGGCCACGACTGAGGACGAGTCCACCCCCCCGCTCAAGAACGCGCCGACGGGTACATCTGCAAAGGCCATCTCGCGGCTGGCTGCCTGGAGCGTCTCACGGATGGGAGAGCCCCAGTCCGAGATCGTGTAATCTGGGTCGAACTCGAGATCCCAGTACGCAACCGGCGGGTGGACGACTGGCAACCCCGAGTCATCGAACGTGACATACATCGAGTGTGCCGGTGGGAGTTTGCTGGCCCCTTCCCAGATGCTCTTGGGGTCAGCCACGAAACCCAGCGAAAGGTAGTCGATGAGCGCCGCGTAGTTCGGGACCCTGCGGAAGCCCGGCCAGTCCACAAGCCCTTTGAGCTCGGAGGCGAAGATGAAGCTGCCGTGTGCCAGCGAGTAGTAGAACGGCTTTTCGCCGGCTCGATCTCTGGCGCAGAACAGGCGATGCTCGAGTTGGTCCCAGAGCGCGAACGCGAACATGCCGGACAGGCGTTCGACGCAGGCGCTACCCCACCGGCGATAGGCTTCCACCAGGACCTCGGTGTCGGACTGAGTCGTGAAGTGCACGCCAGAGGCCTGTAGCTCGTGGCGCAGGACTTTGAAGTTGTAAATCTCGCCGTTGTAGGTGACGACGAAGCGGCCATCCTGCGAAACGAAGGGTTGGTTGGCCTCGGGTGTCAGGTCGACAATCGCTAGCCGCCGGTGACCGAAACAGACGTGACCATCGCTCGAACGCCAGCTACCACCGTGGTCCGGACCGCGGTGGAGCATGCGATCGCGCATATGCTCCACCAGGCCCACGTCGATCGGTTCGCGCGAGAGTACGCCGACGATGCCGCACATGCTGGTCAGCCTTGCGCCGGATGCGACGCCGCCGCTGGAGCGGTCTGGGCGTGCCAGCGGCGATACATCGCGTCGGCCGCGCCCGGTACGCGTGGCAGCCGTACCAGGAGCAGCAGCACACCCAGCAGGGCCAACATGCGCACGCGCTGGGAGCGCGGGCTTGCCAGCAAGCGCCGCCCATCCACCTCGCGCAGCACCCGGGCGGCCTCTGGAACCTGACCCAACACGTAGTAGCTGATCGCGCGCATCAGGTTGTCCTGTGCGCGGTGGCCTTCGTACGCCGTGAGGGCGCTGCGACGTACCAACCGCCGGTCTTCGGCCGACTGGAGGTAGAGATCCATGATCGCGAAGAATCGTTCGGGATCCGTACGCAGGTGGCGGTACCGTTGTCCGGAATTGCCGACATTGTGACGGTAGCGGAACAGGTACTCGTCCAGGACGACGATGGGATAGGCGCGCGATATGCGCAGCCACATGTCAAGATCGGCGGTATTCCGAAACTCGTCCTGGCGGTACAGTCCCACACTGCGATACACGGACGCACGCGCCAGGCAGCTTGGACAACGCAAAAACGCGTTCTTATATGTGAGCAGCGCATTCAGCACATCCGAATAGCCCACAGCGCTACTCCCCCGAAGCTCCGGTGGGAGTTCCAGGCGGCCGTACACTTGGCTCGCAGCGTCGATGAACAGGTCCTTGCAGAAAACCGCGCCAATCTCAGGCCGGGCCTCGAGGACGGCTACTTCGCTTTCGATAATGGTCGGCTCGTAGACGTCGTCGGCGTGGTAAAACGCGATGTACTCACCTCTGGCCATGTCGATGCCAGCATTGGCGTTGGCGTAGATACCACGATTGGTTGGCTGCCGGTGTGCGCGCACGCGGCTGCCGTACCCCTCGGCAATCGCCCAGGTACCGTCGGTTGAAGCGTCGTCCATGACGAGCACCTCGAAGTTCGGGTAGGTCTGGGCGAGTACCGAGTCGAGACTCTCCGCCAGATATCGCTCACCGTTGTAGACCGGCATGACCACCGACACCAGCGGCCGGACACGCGGAGCGTTCTCGATCACAGCCGTCGTTGGGGTTGCATGGGGCGGAGCCAGCTTTCTGTCTAGCGCTCGGTGAGCAAGCGGTTCAGTTGCGAGGCCACGTGCTTGCGATCGTGGGTATCGTAATACCAGCGGATGGTCGCTCGGAGACCATCCCGAAAGCGAGTGCTCGGCTCCCAGCCCAGACGGGCACGGGTGCGGCTGAGATCCGCCGCGCGACTGAACACGCCGACTGGCTTGCTCAAGTCAAAATCGATCTTGTCAGGCTGAAAGCCAGTCTCTTCAAAGATCATGTGTGCACTCTCGATGATCTTCACGTGCTCGGCTGTACCAATATTGAGAGCTGAGCCGTCATCGATATCTGAGGCGGCCGCACGAAGCATGCCCTCCACGATGTCGCCGACGTAGGTAAAGTTGCGGTCCTGTTGCCCGTTGCCCCAGATCGGGTACGGATCCATACCAGTGAACGCTTTGGCTATCAAAGCGATGATGGCGTGGCTTTCGTTCTCGCGCTCACCGTACACGGTGAACAGACGGCACGCTACCGACCGCAGACCGTGCTGCTTGTTATAGGCACGCAGCGTCATTTCGCCCATAAGTTTGGCCCAGCCGTACTCACCGTCCGCACCCGCCGCACCTTCTTTGAACGGGTCGGCCCATTCCTCTTTGAGGTATGTCGTCACGCCGTTGGTTGGCGCCTCCTGCAGGCGAGTGGGATAGACGCAAGCGGAGGACGCAAAAGCGATTTTGTCTACGCCCGCTTTGCAGGCCTCGTCGAATACCATTCCGTCGAGGACCATATTTGAGGCGCAGTCTGCTGGGTGGGTGTCGATGAAACCGCGGCCGCCATGGCAGGCGGCCAGGTGAAAGACCACCTGCTGGCCAGCCATGACCGTATGGGCGAACTCGCGCTCACGGAGGTCCCCAACCATGAGATCCACCTCCGAGCGGCTCCCGCTCAGGTTGGCCTCTCGCCCGCTGGACAGGTCGTCGGCTACTCGGACCCGGGCGCCGGCCTCTACAAGCCGATCGACCAGATGGCTTCCAATGAATGATGCCCCACCGGTGACGAGGACGTTTTTGTCGTTCCAGAATCGCATAGGTTCACTCCGTTTTACGCTACGTGCAAAGGCTAGGCGGACCCTGCCACCTGCGCCGTCAAAGGGCGGTTGAGACGCGGTTGAACTGCGCTGTGGCAGTCGTAAGCTGGCCGCTCCTTCCTACGCACCTGGAGTGGTTGTCTCGTTAGATCAAGGCGGCGGCGAACCGTGCCTGCAAATTCGATCGAAGTACCGGCCCAACCAGTGCCGCATATTGCTTTCCGAGCCACAGGTTCTGGTCAGGGTTTCGCCTCTGGTGGAGTGTGGGAGCAAGCACTGCCGGGTCTATCACGTTGGGGATTACACTGACCTTTTCGGGATCTCCAGTGAACTGGCCAATGTGATCGCGGACGGCCTGGCTCGTCGCGATGTGAGCATTGCACTCGCGCGCGGCCCACACCGCTTGCTGGCGGACCAGGCGTAGCTGGCGCATCCTCGGCAACCACGGGTGATGCTCGGTAATGATGACCGGGATTCCGTACAGGTGCCCTAACAACACCCAGGCCACGCCATCGGGGTAGCTAGAGTGAGCATGGATCACGTCGAAAGGGAACTCACGCCGCAGCCGGTGGACGGTGGGTAGCACCGTGCAGGCGTAGCTCGCTGCTTCCAACCCGTACAGGCTCTGGCCAGGTCCAGTCAGCAGGCGCGGATGGAACACTTCTACTTTCCCGTCCCAACGGTGCCGCGGCACGTCTTTGTATTGGGCGTTATTCCGAGAGGAGCGATCCAGCAGGGCTGGGACATATGGCACGGGCGCTACCACCTTGGCCTCGGCGAAACCGGTCACCGACTGGACCAGGCGGCGCGCCCAAAGCTCGACTTGTGGAAGGACCCCACTGGGGTAGCTGCTGGACAGCACCAGTACACGCAGCGCCGGTGCGGCCAGATTTCGCGCAGCTAGCCTCGCGCTGACCACCGACGTTTCACGGAGCTTGCTATCGGGCGTGTTCATGGTATCCACTCCGTTTGGTCTTGCGCCCACGTTTGGTGGCCGTGGTTGCCGACAACGATGTGCCGTCCCGGTACGCCACGTCATACCGGGTCGCGATTTGTTGTCCGATCGTCGCCGGACCAAAGCGTGTGAGGGCATATTCCCGTAACGCTTGCGGATCATAGGCGTGTGCGTCTTCGAGTACGTCGAAAAGTGCGTCGGCCAAGCCGGCCGGGTCCTCGGGTGCGACAAGCTTGCCAACTTCGGGCATCACGATCTCCTCGGGGCCGCCACAGCGGGTGGCCACCACGGGCGTGCCGCAGGCGAGCGCCTCGATCAGCACAGCGCCGAAGCTTTCGCGACGACTGGGCAGCACAACGACAGCACTCTCGGCCATAAGCCGCGCCACCTCGGCAGGTGGTCGGCCGCCGAGCATGTCGATGAATTCGGTCACACCGAGTGCCTCAGCGAGGTCTCGCAGTCGCTCCGCCTCACGCTGGTAGGCGCGGTAGTAGGGTTCGCCGACCAGGGTCAGACGCACGTCGGCGCCCCTTCGCCGCAACAGAGCCAGCGTCTCCAGCAGGACGTCGACCCCCTTCGACACCCGAACTGCTCCCACGAAAAGGATCTGCCTCGGAGCGGGGTGGCGGCCCGCGGCCGGAGTGAAGACTGAGCCGTCGACAACATTTGGCACGACATGCACGCGATCCGGCCGGCCCGTCACCTGGCCGATATGCTGGCGAACGCTGTGACTGACTGCCAGATGCGCGGCGCATTCTCTGGCGGCCCAAGCGGCCTGGCGTCGAACGACTGGTTGATCGTTCATCCAGGGCAGCCAAAGGACGTGCTCGGTGATGACTACGGGCACTCGGAACAAGCGCCCCAGTGCCACCGCTGCAACTCCATCCGGATAGGTGAAGTGGGCGTGGATAAGGTCGAACCGGAACCTGGCCCGCAGCCGCATGACGTATGGCAGTGCGGCAGCGAGATAGCTGGCGGTCTCAACAGCGTAGAGGCTCTGGCCCGGCCCGGTCAGGAAGCGCGGATGGAGCACCTCGACTGGGCCATCCCATCGTGACGGTGCGGCTGCACGGTAGCGTTCGTAGTAGGGCGCGAAGCGCGCCAAAACTCGAGGTGGGGCGCTAGGTATGGGTGCCAGCACCTTGAGCTCCGCGAAAGGGGTTACGCACTGGATCAAACGCTGTGTCCAGAGTCCGAGCTGCGGCAGCATTTGACTCGGATAGTTCCTCGCGAGTACGAGTACACGCACTCTAGCTGACCCCAGCCACTTCGGCGAGCACATCCATTGTGCGTTGGGCGATGCCAGCCCAGCCGAAGCGCTCCGCCCGTCGCAATCCGCGCGCGGACATCTCATGCCGAATTTCTTGCGACTGCAGAACTTTCGCCATGGCTGGGTACATCGCCTCTGCGGAACCGTTGTCCGCGAGTATCGCCGCGTCCTTGGCGAACTCGCGGAAGGCGGTGTTATTCAGAGTGATGGTTGGGACGCCGCATGCCATCGCTTCGAGCACCGGGATTCCAAATCCCTCATACGAAGACGGGTATACGAACAGCTCGGCCGCGTTGTAGATCCCAACGAGCTCGGTGTGAGTAGCGAATGGCACGTGTTGCACGAGGCCCTCGACGCCGCTGGCTCGGGCGAGCGCATTCAGGTCATACCCAACCGTGTTCTCGCCGACCAGCAGCAGCCCGTGGGTGGTGCCGTTTTCGCTGCGCAGCATGCCAAAGGCCCGGATCAGATCGGGGATATTCCGCCGTCTGGAGAGCTTCCCCACAAACAGGATGTACGGTTGCGGAGTGCCAAAGAAGCGCAGGCGGACCGCATCGTTCAAATCGTCACGATTGAGCGGCCGAAAGGCAGGGTCCACACCGAGCGGGATGACCCTGACCTTTGCCTCGGGGATTCCGTAATATCGCTGGATGTCGTGTTTCGATGAGTCGGACACGGTGATCACCCGGTGCGCTTTCCGTGCACTGAGCTGGTACAGAATCCGCGTTTTGAGTCGGTCACGCCAGGCAAATTCGTGGGGTACGGCCTCATATGAGCCTAGGTGGGTGACGACGATTTTGCCTCTGGCAGCCAGCGGGACGGTATAGCTGGGGCAGAACAGGAGATCGCCGGGGTGGTGGTGCCACGGAAGGAACACCTGCTCCCACAACCCATTGGGTCCCGGGGCGGGGATGACGTGCGGCTCGAAGCCTTCAGGAATTTCCGCAGTCGGCTCGATCTTGTGTGGCGTATAAACCTTGATCCGATCAAACGGGAGCCTTTCGGCAGTACCCCAGTGACGGAGCAGGTACTCCACATAGCGTCCCACCCCAAAGCGCTTACCTGTGAGGCGCAGGCCGTTCACCGCGAGGTCCACTGGCTTACGTCCCTGCACCAGCGGGTTTGCCCGCCAGAAGGAGCAGCGAATCGCCCAGCGGGAGGTCGACGCCAACGTTTGAAAGAACTCCCGCCTCCCCGCGCAGTACGCCAGCGAGCGCGTCGTCGATCCACTTGAGTTTGGGGGACCGTGTCTGGAGCTGCAGCCCAGGGTCATGCTCGACATGAACGTGCCCGGCCGCGCGTGGTAAGAAACGGCGGCGGGCCAGGGTCGGCAGCGCGGGCACAAGGTTGGCATAGCTCGCGCGTTGAACGATGAAGCCTGCAGCACGCACTTCCGCCACCAGGTCGCTGCGCAGGTAACGGCGGTATGTCGCTGCCTGACTCGACGTCTCACCCCACGCGCTGTTGGTGCGCAGGAATAGGTGCCCGCCCGGTCGCAGAACACGCAGGGCTTCAGCCAACGCGGCCTCGGGGCCCGGCGGGTAGGGCAAGTGCTGCAGGACATCCGTACACACCAGCAGGTCGAAAACGCCGCTCCGAAACGGAAGTGTGAGCGCAGATGCCTCAGTCAACTCATGGTGGCCACCTGCGCGGCAGAAGGCGAGTGCGTCGCGCGTGTATTCGAGTCCGACACTCCGCACGCCGGGGAAGCTGCGCAGCCACGCCAGCATGCCGCCCGTGCCGCAGCCAACGTCCAACACGTGTCGAACCGCCCCACCCCTAAGCAGGGGTGCGAGCAACGCATTGGAGTACGCCCGCATCCCGCGATGCCATCCGTGCCGTTGTTCCAGGGAGTGCAAACGCTCGTAATACGGACGCGTAAGCATCTGCGGCGCGGGTCCAGACTTCCATACGTCGCGCCGATTTTCGCTCACTGCGATTCCTCTTTCCTATATACACGCTACGGTGGACCACAGCTCCACCAGCCGCCCTTACTATGCGGCCGCTCGGCAAGTGGGCAGTTGCCCGTCGGTTGATTTAAGGTTGAGCGATCCGACTGCGTTCAGGTGAGGACCCTTTCGGTGTCCTCAACGCCAATTCAACCGGGGGCTAACAACACGCAGGAGAGACGCGGCTGATACTGGGCTCAATGTCGCGACTCGTCCCCAGGATCGTAGTAACCGGCGGGGCCGGGTTCATCGGGAGCCACCTCGTCGATCGCCTATTAGCCGATGGTGCAGGCAATGTGGTCGGGTTCGACAACCTCTCGCGCGGACGCCTGGACAACGTGGCCCATCTGGCCAGTGAGCCGGCCTTTGAGCTCATCGAGGGCGACGTGCAGGACCAGTCCGCCGTCTCCCAGGCGGTGCGCGGAGCCAGCCTTGTCTACCACCTGGCGGCGCAATCAACCCTGATGGGTGCAGTGCGCGACGCCGAATACACCTTCCAGACGAACGTCCGTGGCACCTTCAACGTCCTGCGGGCGGCCGTCGAGAGCGGTGTGCCACGTGTCGTCTTCACTTCGTCTCGGGATGTGTATGGCGAGGCGGTCGAGTTGCCTGTCGAAGAGGACTCGCCCTTGCTGGCCATAAATTCTTACGGCGCAAGCAAAGTAGCTGGGGAGGTGTATTGCCGAGCCTTCCGTCGCGAGTTCGGGCTGCAGACCGTGATTCTGCGGCTGGCCAGCGTCTACGGATTGCGAGACGTTGGCCGGGTCATCCCGACCTGGCTAGCTCAAGCGCAGGCCGGGCAACAGATGTCCGTTTTCGGAGGGAAGCAGGTGCTCGACTTTGTGTGGGTGGGCCAGGTAGTCGAGGCGCTGGTACGTGCCGGCACATTCGAGGGGCCAATTCCACCGATCAACATTGGCAGCGGTACAGGCACGCGCATCATCGATCTTGCTCGACGGATCGGCCGCCTGGCGGAATGCCAACCGAAGATTCACCTGGAGCAGGCGCGTCACATGGAAGTGACCCGCTTCATCGCCGATGTCGAGCGCATGCGACGGATCCTGCTGGTCGAACCACTGCTGGATCCGCTTGGCAAGCTAGCCGAGCTAGTCGGGGTGCCCGCTGCGGTGCCTGTCGCGGTCATGGGCTAGGGGTGCCAAATCCGCGAGTTCTTCTTGTGATCAGTGCTGACCACGTCGGCGCTCCCCTTGGCTCCGGGCCCCGCAAAGACTACGACGTGCTGGCCAAGGAGCTGAGTGCGGCGACCATCGATCGCTCGAATGTCCAGGGACCGGGCCTGCTGGGGCGCCTAGCTCGGTGGATTGGCGTGCCGGTCTTGCAGGCCTGGCTCGCTTTCCGTGAGCGGGCCCACTTTGACGTGATCGTCACCGACGGTGAGCACATCGGGATTCCGCTGGCTCTCCTGCTGAAAGCGACGCGCTCGAAAGTGGCTCATTTGACGATCGGGCACCGTCTGACGGCGGCCAAGAAGCGTCCGTTTTTCAAGTGGCTCAAGGCCCACTCGCACATCCACTGCATCGCGCTGCATTCTCGCGTGCAATACGACCTCGCCATTCGGGACCTTGGAATTCCCGCCCAGCAGCTCGCGCTGATTCCGTACCAGGTCGACGCGAACTTTTGGTGCCCGCAGGCCGGGGTCGAGGAACGCTTGATTTGCAGCGCCGGCCTGGAGTTCCGGGATTATCCCACGCTTGTAAGCGCTGTGGACGGCCTGGACGTGGAAGTAGTGATAGGCGCCGCCAGCCACTGGTCGAAACGTCGCAACACCGCCGCGGGCCCCGCCCTGCCTGTGAACGTGCACGTCTCCAAGTTTGACTATCCTGCGCTGCGGTCCCTGTATGCCCGATCGAGCATCGTCGTCGTGCCGCTAGACGACATCGACTTTCAAGCTGGGGTGACCACGATCCTCGAAGCGATGGCGATGGCCAAACCGGTCATCGTGACGCACAGCCTGGGGCAGACGGATGTGATTGAGGATCGCCGCGCCGCCACCCGGGGCGCCCAGCCACGCGTGCGTCCACCCAGCCTGGTGCGAACTTTCGCTGAGCTGGCCGGCGTCGCGCTCGAGCCGACTGGCTACTACGTGCCGCCCGAGGATCCGGCGGCTCTGCGGCGGGCGATCACACACCTGCTGGACCAGCCTGAGGAACGCCACCGGCTCGGCGCCGCGGGCCGCCGGACGGTCGAGCGCTTGTTGACCGTGGATCACTTCGCAGCCCGGCTGCGTGAGCTGGTTGACGCCACGGCCGGACGAGAAGCTCTCGCGCCAATGTGGGCCCCGGCGCCGTCGGCGTAGCCCGCAGAAAGCCGTACCAACCATCGTGCTGTATGTCTCACTCGTGAGTACTGCCCTGCTGTCGGCACTGATTACCTCACAGGTCTTGTTACTTGGGTATCTGCTGTTCCTCACGTCGGCGGCACTGGTTGCGCGACCTCGCCAGCTGCGCGGCGCGGCCAATGCCGAAATCAGGAGATTCGCTGTGCTGGTGCCGGCGCACAACGAACAGGGCGTAATCGCGCGCGTGCTAACGAGCATTGGTCAGCTGGACTATCCGCCCGAGTCGGTCGACGTGTGCGTTGTTGCCGACAACTGTAACGACGCGACAGCGTCGATCGCGCGCACACTCGGTGCTCGGGTGTACGAGCGCTGGGACACGGCGGAACGCGCCAAAGGTTTTGCCCTGCGCTGGTTGATTCAGCAGCTCCAAGACGAGGGCCAGGCATATGACGCCTACGTCGTGGTCGACGCCGATACCGTCGTGGCCGAGAACTTCCTGCGGTGCATGAACGCCCGCTTGGAGGCGGGTGCACAGGCTGTCCAGGCGTACTACTCGGTACTCAACCTGCACCACTCGTCTGTGGCCGGGTTGCGTTACGCAGCCCTTTCAGCCGTGCACTACTTGCGTCCGCTCGGGCGCTCGACGTTCGGCCTGTCAGCTGGCCTCAAGGGTAACGGCATGTGCTTTACGGCTGCCATCGTCGAGCGCTTCGCATGGCGATGGTTCAGCCTCGCGGAGGACGTCGAGTTTCACCTGGCGCTGGTCGAACACGGCATTCCTGTCGAGTTCGCGCCCGAGACGTGGGTCAAGGCGGATATGCCGGTGACGCTGCGCCAGTCGGCGAGCCAGAACGCGCGCTGGGAGCGTGGCCGGTTGCAGTTGGTTCGTCAGCATGTGCTGAGGTTGTTGTGGCTGGGTGTGCGGCGACGTTCCTGGATGCAGGTCGATGCAGCGCTCGAACAGCTGATTCCGCCCTTGTCCGTGCCATTTGCGATGAGCGCGCTAGCGGCGATCGGCAGCTGGCTCTTGGGTAGCCCAGCCCTGGCCGGCGTGGCGACGGCGTGCCTGGTCGGCTACGTGCTGTATGTCGTGGCCGCCCTGGCGCTTGTGCGCGCGCCGTTTCGCATCTATCTGACCCTGGGCATCGCGCCAGCCTACGTGGTCTGGAAAGTCGGGCTATACGCCGTCTCGATTTTCAGCACGCGCACCACGGCCTGGGTCCGCACCGCGCGGACGGCAGCTGGCGCCAGTCCTGAGTAGCACGTGTACGCCGGCGCCTTGGGCGCGGGTTGAGAAGCCATTGCAGCACTCGGGACAACGGCAAGAGTGGCGCAACCAAATCGTAACTTCGGCTGTACGGATGCCCCACCGCCCGACCAAACAATGAGGCTTCAAGTACGAGCGCGTGGTTGGTCCACCGCCAGAGGAGGAATTGAGCATGGCGACTGAGGCAGTGGTGTCGACAGCTACGCTGTCGCAGCACGCACTCCTGAGCCCGTCGCCGGAGGTACCTCCCAAAGTGGCGGGGTATGCGGAAGGCGGCGAGAGTTCGCGCAACCGCGTGGAGCTCGGCGGCGTCCTGATCGATCAGGTTGACCTGGCCGGCTCGGTCGAGCGCATCGGTGAGTTTGCGCGCTCGGGCCAGGCACATCAGGTTGTGACCGTAAACCTCGATTTCTTGAGCATAGCTGAGCGCAATCACGAGTTCCGGGCGACCCTGAATGCCGCGGACCTGGCGGTCGCCGACGGCATGCCGCTGGTTTGGCTGTCGCGTCTGCGAGGTCAACCCCTACCCGAGCGTGTGGCGGGTGTTGAGCTGGTCATCGCCAGTTGCCGACTGGCTGCCGAGCTAGATCGAAGCGTGTTCCTGTTGGGCGCTGGGCCGGGCGTAGCCGAGGCTGCGGGTCGCCGATTGCAGAGTCTGCAGCCGGGTTTGCGCGTCGCCGGGGCGTATTCACCACCCATCGGGCCCCTGCAGCGCGAGGAGAACCAGCGCATCGTGGACATGGTTCGTCTTTCGGGAGCCGATTTCCTGTTCGTCGCGCTTGGCGCGCCGCGCCAAGATGTATGGATCCGCGAGCACCAGGCGCAATTGCAGATGCCCATCGCCATGGGCGTTGGTTGCGTACTCGACCTGCTGGCAGGCGCCGTGAGCCGTGCACCCCTGTGGATGCAGCGGGCTGGCCTGGAATGGGCCTTCCGCTTGAGCCGTGAGCCGCAACGCCTCTGGCGCCGATACCTGGTGAATGACCTGCCGATGCTCGGCCGCCTCGTATGGGCCGGCCCAAGTGATTCAGGTGAACCGCCTGATGCGGTCGCTTTGACTTCATGATGGACGCGAGATTGCAAACGGCCGGCCTGTCTGGGGACCTTGGTTGGAACGAGCAGGACAAGGAAAACTGCTCGGGTGGGCTAACCACAGGCCTGCTCATGGTGGCCACGGGCGTGGTCTGGGGATCACTCTGGTTATTGAGCGGACTGCCGCCGCTTGCATGGATAGCAACCCGTGTGGCGCGCAACAGCTCGCCAGTATGAGCACCGCCCAACTACGTGCCGACGACCCGAGCGTGTGGGCCGACGAGGCACCTCAGCAACGCTCCAGCGCAACCATCAACAGGCGTCGCCGGCGGGTGCTCCCCGGGTTGGGCAGTGCCTGTGTGGCCGTCGCCGACGTGGTCTTCGTAGCGAGTGCCTTCATGCTGGCTTATGTCGGACGGTTCGCCGCCGACGACAGCTTGCCCACGCTCGGATTGGACCGCTACATCCGTCTGGCCGCGCTCGTAGGGCTGTTCACGAGTGCCCTCCTTGCTACGCACGGCCTGTACGACCTCGAACGACCTCAGCCCTGGCCGTTTCGCCTGCGGGGCATTGCCTCGTCAAGTTCTACGGGGCTGGTGCTGGGCTTCAGCGCCTCGTACTTCCTGGGCGACCAGGCATTCTCGCGCCTCTGGTTAGTCAGTGGGTGGGCGATTTCGGTGACCGCATTGGTCATCTGGCGAGCGCTTGCGCATCGCCTATATCAAGTGCTCCGCGACGCGCTCTTCCCAGCCAATCGGGTGCTGATTGTCGGCGCCAATCGCCTGGGCCGAGAACTGGCCGACGAGCTCAAGACTGGCTACGAGGTGGTCGGCTACGTGGATAACGGCAGTGACCTCGAGACTCTCGAGTTGCCACTGCTCGGTCCGATTGCTCAACTTGAAGATATGGTCCAGGCGTACGCTGTCGACGAGCTCATCATCGCCCTACCCAGCGGCCGCCGCGAACAGGTCAGCGGCGTTCTGGCGCGCGGCTTTCGGCGTCACGTGCAGGTGAAACTCCTGCCCGAGCTAGGTGGACGACTGCCGGAACGCTTCCATGTCCAAACCTTTGGCGGCCGGCAGTACATCGGCTACATGCCGGCTGCGGCAGTGAGCTGGGTCAAACGCGCAATGGACCTGGTCGTGCTGAGTGCGGGGTTCATCGTCCTCGCGCCGGTCCTGTCGATCATCGCCGTAGCGATCAAGCTTGACTCGCCTGGACCGGTGTTCTACCGCCAAGATCGCGTAGGCAAGGACGGGCAGCGCTTCAAGATGTTGAAATTTCGCTCGATGTGTGCGGACGCCGAGCATCGTCTCGAGACGCTGCGGCAGCACAACGAAGCGTCTGGCCCACTGTTCAAGATGCGACGCGATCCACGGGTGACACGCGTAGGCAGCCTCCTTCGCCGCTGGAGCCTTGATGAACTTCCGCAGTTGTTGAACGTGCTCAAAGGTGAGATGAGCCTGGTTGGACCGCGCCCGCCGCTCCCAGCCGAGGTTGAGCAGTATGAAGACTGGCAACTGGGCCGGTTGCGTGCCGTGCCTGGTCTGACGGGTCTCTGGCAGGTCAGCGGCCGCAGCGAGGTGCCGTTCCATGACATGGTCCGACTCGACCTGCATTACATCCGGAACTGGTCGCTGGCACTTGATCTCGAGATCTTGCTGCGGACGATCCCCGCGGTGCTGACCAGCCGCGGCGCATACTGAGCCTATGCCAACCGTCCTGGCCCGCGGCCGTGGGTGGGCAGTAGTCGTCCGGCTGGGGCTGATCCTGGCGCTCGTCGTCGTGGTCTACCCGGCCTTCGCTCATGCGGTCGAGGTGTGGTCGACAGACGAGGAGTTCACATATGGGTTTGTCATACCTCCAATTGCGCTAGCCATTGTGGGGTGGCGCCGCGGCGCCCTACGACGCAGTATCGGCGCGGGCAGTGGCATAGGGCTGCTGATGGTGGCCGGGGCGATCCTTGTGACACTGGTCAGCCGCCGTACCGGGATCAACACGCTGGCCGGACTCGCAGTCAGCCCGCTGCTGGTCGGCGTAGTCGTCTACCTGTGGGGCTGGCGCGCAGCACGCATCGTGGCATTTCCGGCCTCATTCCTGGTGTTTGGCCTAGGCCTGTACCGCGGCTTGCTCAATTCGGTCGGATTCGCTCTGCAGGACGTGACAGCCAAAGGCGCCGCGCTGTCCGGACATGCCATCGGCTTGGACGTGGTTCGGGATGGCTTGTTACTGCATTCGGCAGCTGACACGCCCCAGTACGCGTTCGTGGTGGCTCAGGCCTGTTCAGGCATGAGCTCGCTGCTTTCTCTGCTGTCCGTGGCTGCACTCTGGATCTATGCCACTCGAGGACCGTTGCCAGGCAAGCTGGCCGTGTTCCTGGGCGTGGTGCCCCTGGTGATCCTCGCCAATACCCTGCGTGTGACCCTGGTCCTTGTGGTTGCCGCCGACTTTGGCCAGGATGCTGCACTCGGGTTCTTTCATGGCGCATCCAGCCTGGTCCTGTTTGGATTGGCTGTGGTGGGCCTGCTCGTGTTGAGCCGGACCGTTGGATGCAAACTCCCCACCATCGCTACTTCATTCTGATTGCAGGGCTACTGATCAGCGCCGGACTCTACGCGGCTGCCGGCGAGCCTCCTGGCGCTGGAGCCGCGCGCTGGCCAGTGGCCGACGACCTGTACCAGGTCCAGCCGTGGGCGGTGGGCGGCGAAGTCGTCGAAGAAAACACCAACCACGCGGGTTTGGCCACGCGTCAAGTTTCGCGTGTGTACCGTAGCTCTGATCGCGGCACGGCCACGTTGACGGTTCTTTCAAACCAGGCGCCGAAGCTGTACGGCTCGGGGGCCGAGGTGCCGTTCCTGGGGGGCGGGTACACCGTGGAGCCGGCGTCTGGTGATCCGCAGTTAGGCGTTGGCGACGGGGTGAGCGGCCTGATAGCCGAGCAGGGCCAGCAGCACTGGCTCGTCATGTACGCCTACGGGGAGCGCCGCGGACTCCTCGGTAACGGGCCGCTGCCCTGGAGCCTGGCCGTATTCGATGCCATCCTGGGTCGCCCGAACGACTACTACAAACTGTACTTGACCGCTCAAACGGACCCACTCGATCCACGCCTAAACGACGATGTCGCCGCGCTGGCGCATACGCTGTTTCCGCGCATCGCGGCGTGGTACGCCGCCTGACACCGAAGCGTTGGCCTCTCAACCAATTCTCAATGCTCAACCAATCCACGACATCACCGCATTCAACGGCCCGTGCGTAGCATCACGTGCAGGTGCCAATGAGAAGTACAGCGCTCGGCGTCGGGGCTGTGAGGTCGCGTAATGGGCGGCGAGAGAGGGGACTAGGCGATATGGCTATTCGATTGTGGAGGGCGACCTCTCTGGCTGCTCTGAGCTTGCTGGCGATCGGCGCTTCTGCCGCATGTGGCCCAATCAGTTTGCCCCTGGTGCAGTCCGGTGCGGACTCAGACACCGCTGCCGGCCTAGGCCAACCAGCCTCCATCGCCGGGCAAGACACGGCCAACGCGACGGCCACCCCGGTCAAGGTGCGGACGGGTGGGGTGCGATTTGTCCCGGTCACGCGCAATAGCCTGACCGAGACACTTGCTCTCGACGGCACGGCCACCGCTCCGGCGCAGGAGCCGATCAACTATGCCTGGCGCGCTATCGTCGACGATGTGAAGGTCAAGGCTGGCCAACCGGTGAAGCAGGACGACATCCTGGTTGAGTTCAGCCAAGGCGAGATTCCGGCAAAGCTCGCCGCGGCGCGTGCGAAGCTCCAGGTAGATACGGCAAGTCTCGCGCTAGCCCAAACCCAGGCGCAAACGTCTCAGGACGAGATCGCCCAGCGTGTGGCCGCCGAACAGAAGAAGCAACAGCAGGCAGTGCTGGACGCGCAGCTTGCAGTTACCCGAGCCCAGGAGAACCTGGCCAAGGTACAAGCTGGCAAATCAGCGACCGAGAAGCAGGCCGCCGACGCGGCCGTCACTGAGTACCTGGCGACGAACATGGCGTCCGCGCAAAACGCGGTGGACCTGGCCATGGCTGGACCGGACGACAATACAATCCGCGCAGCTCAGCGCGATGTCGCAAATGCGCAGCTTACGCTGAGCAGAGCTCAGGCTGATCTCGATGCTCTGACCCGAGGCCCGGATGCGTTGGCCGTGCGCACCGCGACGACGGCGGTGCTGCGGGCGCAGTCCGTGCTGCAGCTGGCCCAAGCCGCCAAGATCGACCCTAAAGCACCGGATTCCACAGTGGCCAAGATGCAGAATGACAATGCGATTCAGGAGGCACAGGCCGGCCTGGACAATGCCCAGGCTCAGCTCGCCAAGCTCAAGCAGCCCCCAGCGGAGGTCGACGTGCAGGCTGCCCAGCTCAAAGTCATCGACGCTCAAACGACCGTGCAGAACGCCCAGGACAGGCTGGATGCGCTCCAAGCGGGTCCAGATCAGGCCGCCATCGACGCCGCACAACGCCAGATGCAGGCGGCGAAGCGCGGCCTCGCCCAGCTTACGGGGGCACGCGATGAGGTCTACAGTCATCCGACCAAGGCCGAGCTGAATCAGGCCCAGGATCAGGTTCGTGCGGCCCAGGTAGTGCTGGACAATGCGCGTGAAGTCACACCAGCGATGGCTGCCGCGGGACTCGACCTTGGTCCTTTGCAGCAGGTCATCAGCCAGGACCAGGCAGACGTAGCGGCAGCAGAGGCGTCGCTGGAAAACACGCACCTGCGAGCGCCGTTTGATGGGACAGTCGTTTCGGTTAGGGCCAGGCCAGGCGAAATGCCGGTCCCATCCAAACCTGTGGTCATTCTGGCGAGGCCAGGGCCGCCGATCGTGCGCGTCGACCTTGATGACACTCAAGCCGGGCGCATTAACGTGGGGCAGACGGCAAGTATTCAAATCGGTACGGGCGCATCGGCGACAACTGTGCCAGCCCAGCTCGCCAGCGTCACGCCCGCAGCCCAAGATGGGAGCGTGGACGCCTCGGCGGTCCTGAACGTAGCCTGGGCCGATAGCCAGGTGCCCAAGCTGGGCACGCCAGTCCAGGTGGCTGTCAACCTCGGCTCAAAACAGGACGTCCTTGTGGTTCCGAAAAGTGCAGTTCACCAGAGCGGCGGGCGCAATACGGTTGAAGTTCAAGACGGCACGATCCGCCGACTGGTGAGCGTACAGGTCGGCATCACGACTGGCGCCGGCGTGGAGATCGTAAGTGGCTTGAGTGAGGGTCAAATGGTCATGGCCGGGCCAGCCTGATGGCGCACGACGTGCCAAGCCGGGAGCCGCCCGCTGGCACCGCCGAACCACACCACCTGATCGATTTATATGAGCTTCTCGAAATCAGTCCGCGGGCCAGCCAGGAGGTAATCCAGGCGGCGTACCGTGTGCTGGCTCGCTCTTACCATCCTGATGTGAATGCCGCGCCGGGGGCAGCACGCCGCATCCGACAGCTCAACGCCGCCTACGAAGTGTTGAGTGATCCCAGCGGCCGTGCACGCTACGACCTGGAGTGTTTGCGCGCGCACCGGCATGAACGCATGCGTCAGTCCAGCCGCGTCGGCGCCATTCCACGGGCGCCCGTATTCGGCGCTGCCCGTGGGCTGCCCCTCCAGCAGCGGCCAGTGGAGGGTCGGTTGGCGGCGTTGAACGGGCCAGCCGTTCTGGGACTCCTTATGGTAGCCGCGGTGGCGGTGCTCTTGCTCATTCTGGTCTCGCTGGCGCTCGACGCACCTGCTGACCGGAAGTCGATTTTCGACGGGATGATCGTCCAGTTGGTGCGGCCATAATGACGCGCCGCGAGGTGGGTGACGCGTCAGTCAACCGAATCGCAACCCTGGAAACACGGTCTCGGATGCCGGTCGCCACCAGAATGTCGGACGCGATGAGGGAAGAGTTGCGGGTGTGCGCGTGCAAGGGAACGCTGTGCAGCTCCCGCTGTTTGCACCTGGCTTGGGTACCAGCCGGTAGGGAGGCTGCGTAGTGCCGGCCACTCGAATCGCGTTTGTGATGGAACAGGCTCTCGGCCACGTGACCCACTATCACAACTTGCGCCAACTCACGGATCGGCAGGGCGATATTGATCCAGTTTGGCTGCCGATCCCGTTCGACGTGAGCGGCCCGGAGCGCTTCGTGCCCCTGTTACGCAACACGTGGTCGGTTCGGGCGAGTTGGCGCGCTCGGCGGGCCCTGGACGCGACCATGGCGCGAACCCCGCTCGACGCCGTCGTCTTCCACACACAGGTCGCGTCGCTGTTTTCGATCAACATGATGCGTCGTGTGCCAACCCTGATTTCGCTCGACGCTACACCCATCAACTATGACACGTTGGGCAAACACTACAATCACCGTCCAGCAGGTACGGGTGTCATCGATCGTCAGAAATACAAGATGAATTGGCGCGCCTTTCATGCCGCCGCGGGCCTGGTGACCTGGTCTGAGTGGGCACGTCGCTCGCTTATCGACGACTACGGAGTCGATGCCCATCGAGTCCGGGTACTGGCGCCCGGTGCCTCAGCCTCCTTTTTCGATGTTGGGCATGCCCGCTTGTCGGCACCCGAGGGCGAGCGGCGCGAAGGTCCGGTACGCATCCTCTTCGTCGGTAATGACTTCCATCGCAAAGGTGGCCCAGCCTTGCTGGAAGCTATGCGGGGCCCGATTGGCCGCCGCTGTGAACTCCACATTGCGACAAACTTCGAGGTGCCAGCGCAGCCGAATGTCGTCACACATCGGGGTCTACAGGCGAATAGCCCCGCACTCCAACGGTTGTTCGTGGAAGCGGACCTATTCGTCTTGCCAACCAATGCCGATTGTTTAGGTCTGGTACTTATGGAAGCTGCAGCTGCGGCGTTGCCCGTGATTACGACCGACGTGGGCGCCCAGACCGAAGGCGTGCGGCCGGGGCAGTCTGGCCTGATCATTCCTGCAGGCGATGATGCCGCGTTATCTGCGGCGCTCACTGCTTTGATCGACGACCCGGCCCGACGACAGCGTATGTGCCGAGCCGGGTTCGCCTTGGCGCGACAGAAATTCGATGCTCAGCGCAACAACCGACTTCTACTGGACCTCATCGGAGAGCTAGTGGTAGCTCGACCAGCTTCCAGGAGGGCCGCGTGATTAGGAAACTACTCGAGACATTTTTCAAACATAAATTGCTGCTGTTACTGCCGGCGGTCCTCATTCCAGCCATTGTCAGCCCGCTCGCCGTGATGGCCAACCCACCCGTCTACGAGACGTCGGTGAGTGTCTGGATTGACCGGCCTGCCTACCTGACTACCAAAGACACCGCTACGCCGTGGGTGACTGAGGTGCAAACCCAGACGGGCCGGTTGAGCGAACTGTTGCGCACACGCGCCTTCGTCGCCGATGTCGCCTCGCGCACCTCACTGGCTGCGGCGAACAACTCCGTGGCAGGCCAAGCCCGCCTGTCTGCGCTGATCGCGCAGGGTGTAACCATCGGCAGTGCACCTGGAGGAACTGGCCCGAACACGAGCGAGCACCTCCTTGTGATCAAGGTTGCAGCACCAACTGCGCAGCTTTCGTATGAGCTGTGCAAGTCGATTGTGGATGCCTATCAGGAAAAAACGGCAGCGGACCAGTCGGACCAGGCCGGAGTGGCAGTTGACTTCTATCAATCGCGGGTGCAGGACGCACAGCAGGCCCTCACCAAAGCCAGTGGCGACCTACGTCGGTATACATCAGCGCGCGAGGCCGATGGTGCGGACCTCTCGCCCGACCGCGCCGCGGGTGCGGTCTCGGCCGCGATGCTCGACCCAAAGCTGAGCGCCCTTCAGTCCAACGTCCAGGCGGCGCAGTTGGATTTCAACAGCGCCGAAGCCGCGCTGACCCGAGCACAGCAGGATGCCGTGGCGTCAGTGCAGGGCCTGCAGTACGGGTTTCAGGTGCTGGACCCACCCGAGCTTCCGACAGCGCCCACCAATCAAGTCAAGAAGGTCGTCATTTTTCCGATCGCAGCTGCCATCGCCGGACTCATGCTGAGTGGGATGCTCATGGTGCTCCTGGTAGCAAGCGATCGGTCGGTCCGCTCCGAGACGGATCTGGCACCCGGACTCCGACTACTTGGATCAGTTCCGCTCCTGAATCTCAAGAATGTCCCGAAGAAGCTGCGATACGGGGCCACGCGCCGAGCTATCGGAGCAACCGCTGGCATGGCATTGCCGGCCGTCGGGACAAAGTCATGACGACGATTGCCCATTCCGACAATAGCGAAGCGGCTACAGGTTTGCTCGAGGCGCCCATGGACGACGAGTCGCGACCCGACACCTGGCTACGCTCCAGGCGGAGCAGCGCACTGGCGAATGGCAGTGATGGCTCTCGGGAATGGGTGTTTCCCGATGCCGACGAGCTCTTTCGGAGTATCTACACTCGGGCTGGAGCTGGTTTTTCGTCAGAAGTACTGGCCGTCTGCAGCGCCCTGGCGGGCGAGGGCAAGACCACCGTCAGCGTTGGGCTCGCGGTAACCATTGCTCAGGATTTCCCAGAGCGGCGCGTGCTGCTGGTCGAGACCGACCTGCAGCACCCCGTGCTGGCCGAGGACTTCGGTACGCACCCTAGCCCTGGCCTGATCGACTGCCTCGTGCATGAGGAGCCGCTGCTCAGTGCCTGTCGGCCGACATTCCTGGAGAATTTCCACGTCGTGCCAGCCGGTGTGGCTGCGGATGAACCTGGCCGACCGCTGCGCTCCAGTCGCATGGCTGCCGTCGTGGATGCGATGCGGCAGAGCTATGACATAATCATCCTCGACTTGCCAGCCATCCTCGTCAACAGCGACTCTATCCTGCTGACGGACCTGGCCGACGGCGTGATCTGCGTCGTTCGCGCGGGTATCACGCCGATCGCGTTGCACCAACGCGCGGTCGAGCAGATCGAGCCGGGCAAGTTGCGTGGAGTAGTGATGAACGGCAGCGCGTCGTCTGTCCCAGGTTGGGTGTCTCGTCTGGCTGGCTTGTGAGGGCTGGTAGTCCGACATGAGCATGATGCTGCTGGCGATGTTCGCAGCAGCCGGTGTCGGGATGTTCGCCAGGGATTTCAAACGCCGAGAGGCCATGCTCTGCGTCGCCATCGCCGTGGCACTCACCGCGATCTACTTCCTCCGCCCGTGGTACATGACGTGAGTGACTCAAAGGTCCTGACGACGGCCGCTTTCGACGGGCGACATTTCTCGACCAGCTGGCTAGACGCGACCCAGCGACGCCGGCTCGTCGTCCTCACCGCGCTCGTCATAGGACTTTCCCTGGCTGTGGCCCGGCTCGTCCTGAGCATGGACGTATTTGCGGTGGCAGGCCTCCTGGTGGTCGCTGCTCTGATCGCGGTCTGCATACAACCCCGCTGGGGGTTGTACTTGATGTTTGGCATCATCCTGTTCTTCGACGGGACCTCGCAGGACCCGCTCATGTTGCCAGGTCGGTACATCAATTTCTCGCTCCAAACAACATTCAATATCAGCGGCGCCATCGTCATCCCGATGGAGTTACTGGTGCTGCTGACATCAGCGATGTGGTTGGCACACGCGACCCTACGCCGCCAGTTTGACTTGCGGCTGGGGGCGTTCGGGACTCCCGTGCTCTTGTTCGGTGGGGCGCTGGTGTTCGGCCTGGTCCGAGGCCTCATCGGCGGCGGAAATCCGAATTACTCGTTCTGGGAGTCCCGCTTCCTGTTCAGCATGATCCTGGCATACATCCTGGCAGCCAACACCATTCGCACGCGAGCGCATGTGCGCACTCTCACCAGCCTGGTCTTCATCCTGGTGAGCCTGTCGGCCATCGAGGGGCTCTGGCGGAAGTTCGCGCTCATCAATAACGGCCTGCTCGGAACGGCTCAGGAGCAGTGGTTCTCGCACGAGGTGGTGGTGTTCTGGGGCTTGCTGGTCATGCTGGTGGTTGCCCAACAGGTGTTCAAAAGCGGTCCGCAGTGGCGGCGCGTAGTCGGGCCGTTCCTGGCGCTGGCCGCGACGCTCGCCATGCTTGTCAGCGAGCGGCGAGCGGGCATCATCGCCGTGGCGATCGCCTTCGCTGTGTTGACGCTCTCGCTGATCACCATCAATCGGAGGGCGTTCCTGTTTATTGCGTTACCCGCGCTGCTGATGGGTGGCGTGTATTTACCATTGTTCTGGACTAACACCAGTAGCCTGGGTCAGGGTGCCCGCGCAGTACGCTCGATCAGCACTCCCGACCCTCGGGATGCAGCCTCGAACGCCTGGCGAGACCTAGAGGCAATCAACGTGCGGGCCACCATCGCCTCCGACCCACTGCTCGGGATTGGCTTCGGCCGGCCGTTTCTGCAGGTCGTGACCGTGCCTGACATTTCCTTCTTTGAATTCTGGAACTACGAATCCCATCACGACATCCTGTGGGTGTGGATGAAGACTGGCGCATTCGGGTTTATCGCATTCTTTGTGCTGGCCCTGATTGCGATAGCCCGATCCATCTGGCTGGCGAAGACGTTGCGGGATCCTGAGCTCAGGACATTCGCAATGCTAACCATGACCGCAATCGTCATGTCACTGATATTTTGTTACGTGGATCTGGGGCTCACCGTGACTCGTATACCGCTGCTGCTCGGAGTGTGCCTGGGTGCCGTCGGCGTCTTGCACCGTATGCCCGAGGAGACATCACAGCCGGCCGCGGCTGAACCGAATCTCAACTCTCGGTGAACAGGTTTCGAGGTGGCGTTGCGCGATGCTCAGCACGCTGATATCGCCCCTGCGGTGTCTGCACCTCGTTCAGCAGGGAAGCACCCACACCAGCATGCCCGATAGACCAGGTATCAGCCGCGCGGATTCCGCGCAGAGGAAGGCCGATGACGCAAACAGCTCTCTCATCCGCGTCTCAAGACCGTCGCACGCCAGCTCTGACGCAGGCTGATCTCAACAGGCTTCAAACGTCCTTCGCCGCGGACGGCTACGTCGTGATCAAAGACGTCGTTGCACGGGCGCGTCTTGCCGAGTTACACGCGCGCATCCAGGCAGAATTCGACCGCTCTCGAGCGACGGGTCGCCTGTTCTCCGGGGGTGGGCAGTTGAGTGGTCACCTGAACTGCTTCCCGGGTGCCGAGTCACAGTTCGTGTACGAGACTCTGCAACAACACGGCATTGTCGATCTCATCCGAACGATTGCTCCGCAGTCAGTGCGGCAACCCAACGTGGGCTGCAACTTCAACCTGCCCAACAGTGTCATTCAGCACTACCACATGGATCGCACCTACACCAATGAGTTCATGATCGCCAACGTCGCCGTCGTGGATACGAACCTGGTGAACGGCGCCATTGAGCTCGCGCCAGGCACACACAGGACCTTTTACAAGTACTGGCGCTGGGCGTTGGAGCGGCCGTATCGCAACAGTGTGCGGGTTGAAATGACGGCGGGCGACGTCCTGGTGCGGGTTTCCAACCTCTGGCACCGCGGCATGCCCAATCACAGTGCCGTGCCGCGCCCCATGCTCGCCTACACCTGGGAAGACGGGGGAAGTACGCGACCCGACCCGTTTCAGGCCGAAGGCGGCAACATCACCTTTCACCCGAACTGGTTCCGGCCAAGCAGATTGGGCCGGCTGCGGGAGCGAACCTTCGTTGCAGCCCCGTTTACCTACTCGGCGTACCGGTTCGTCGATTCGCTGTTCAGCAACAAGAGCTATTAGTCCGCAGTTGTAGCCGCCAGCTGGATGGCCTACGCCGGCGGTACGGTGGCCGGTTCGGCCTGCGCTTGGAGATACCATTAAGCCAGTGCGGCTACTGTCTCCAACTCAGGTACGGCTCCACGCCACGTATCGAGCGGTGCTGGCTCGGAACCGGTTCAGGCGATTCGAGTGGGGGCTGGTTACGCCGACTGACACGCCGAAGCGTGTGCGCGCGCAATGTGCGACGTGGCTAGACGGTTCCGCCTGGGCTGGGCAGCAGGACGGCGGGGACCTTCAGGCGTCCTATCTGTGTCGATACCGAGGCGAGTGCCTCATCGAGCCGAGGTACGGCTACGTGATCGAGAGACCGCTTCGGTTGATCGATCTCTCGATGCCCTTCAGTGAGTGGAGCAGGGATCCTGCACGCCGTCACCTAATCGGATTTCCCTCAGTCACCGGGGTTGTGGTGGCGTTGATGGGTCGACGCCCGATGGTGTACCAGGAGCGAGTCCTTTCACTCCGGTTTTACTGGGAAGACAACTACTTCCACTTTTTGAATGACATTCTTCCCAGGCTGAGATTGGCCACCTCCCAAGGCATTTCGAAGGATATACCCGTAGTTGTTGGCAAGAAGCTCGCGAGCCAGAAGTTTTTCCAGACAGCCTTCCCTGAAGGCACAGTTGACGGGCGACGGGTCATTGTTCAGCGCAATGCCTTTGTGGCCGCGCGGGAAGTCGTCTTCGCTCGCCCGGCGTCGAACGACAAGGAGGATTTGGCGTTCGTGGCTGATCTGCTGGGTGCGCCGCCCTGCCCTCAGGGTGACGCCCGCATCTTCGTGACGAGATCCAGGTCCAGGGGCAGACACATCGTCAACCTTGACGAACTGTTGCCGGTTCTGGAGCGCTTCGGGTTTGAAGTTGTTGAAGCTGACACACTGACCATGCCTGAACAGGTCAGGCTGTTTTCATCGGCCGCGCTGATCGCCGGCATTCATGGAGCTGGACTGGGGAACATGATCTTCCGACGCAATGCGGCGTGCGCCATTCTAGAGATTGTCCCTCCGGGCGAAACGTCGACCTGGTTCCGACACATGGCGGGGCGGTTGGAGTTCGCGTATTGCGCAATTCCGGGCTACGCTGACGGGCGCACGCTCAATCGATATCAGCCCTTCAAGGTGCGCCCCCAGGCCCTCGAGGTTGCTTTACGAGGCCTCGCCGGGTAGAGCTTCTCAGAGGCTGCCGCTGGGCGCCTTCAGGGACTCGGAAGCAAGAAACGCGGCGACTGCCTCGCGCGCGACCTGTGTTCCCAGCCCATCGGGCACCAGATCGAAGGCATGGCGCGCGAACGGCACGCATACAAGTTGTACCCGTACTCCGACTCCGCGCAGCGCGCGCGCCAGCCGCCGACTGTGTTCGGCTTGCACAACCGTGTCCCAGTCACCGTGGATGAGCAATGTGGGGGGTGCCTTAGGATGGACACGCTCGAGCGGTGATGCGAGCCGATACGCCTCAATCCCGGCTGAAGGAGGGCTGCCAATCACCGCACTGATGCCCTCGCGTATGTCGTGTGCCTGGGTTCGGCACGCCTCGGCATGCAACCGCCGCAAATCTGCTGGCGCATAGAGGGCAATGACGCACCAGGGTTGGGCTTGTTCGGGACCGCCAGCAGCTTCGGTGGCGTAGGCTGCCAGGAGCGCGAGGTGGCCGCCTGCCGAGCGTCCCAGGAACGCAATCTGATCGGGATCCGCACCAGTCTCCGCTGCGTGACCCCGAAGCCACGCCGCCGCACGGCGTATGTCCTCGACGGCACCGCGCCAATCTGCCGCGGGCGCAAGTCGGTATTGAATATCGAGCACGAGATAGCCCCGCGCAACGAGCCACTGGTTCGAGGCAGGGTTTTCACCTTTGTCACCTGACTGCCAGGCACCGCCATGGACAACGATGACCGACGGTAGCCGTTTACCTGCGGCGCGTGCGCCACTCGGCCGATACAGATCCGCCGCGAGCGGCCATCCACCAGCACTGGAGAATGTCACGCGCTCCGGTGCCAGCGGCGATCTGCATGTCGCTCCCAGCAGGCTGCCTCTCAACGAGACTGACAGATTGCGGGAGCGAACCGCTGAGAGCGTCGCCCAGACCACCGCGCTATTGAGAACCACACCAAACGCCCCGGTAAGCAGCGCGACGAACGTCACCCGGCGTGGCGGAGTGAAGCCTAGCGTCGCTGGCACGGCTAGCACGCAACCTAGGCCTGCAGCCACCGCCAGTCGCGGCGTGGATCCCGCCGAAACCAGTGCGTAGTACGCCAGTCGACCTGGCGTGAAGGGGAGGATTGCGAGCAGGCCGCCCACCACCGCGACGGTGCTGCAGACAAGGCCCGCTAACGCGAGTCCGACTGCCAACCGCCCCACGATCTCCGAGCATACAGTGCGGCCAAGCGAACGCACTTCAGGTCTGGCGACCGGAATGGCGCCCGCCAGGCCGGTCTCTACCGCGTCTCAACGGAAAGTTTGCGTTCGCAGGTACCGAGCGAGGACATGCTTACAGCGATGACAATGGAAGTGAGCGCGACCGGGGCGCGCATTCCCATTCGTTCGAGAGCCACGACACGTGTGGTGCTGGCTGCTGTGGCAATCTTTTTGCTAGCACTCGCCGCCGGATTGGCCATGGTGTTCGTCGGCTTCCACACGCAATCAGTGGTAGACACAAAGTTCGACCCGTATTGGTTCGGGGAAATGGGCAAGAGCCTGGCGCGCGGGGATGGCTTCGCCACCTTCGGCGTGCTGATCCAACGTCGTGCACCACTCTATCCGCTCATGATCGGCGGTATCTACTGGGCCTTCGGCGAGCAGCCGATCCTCGTCCTGCTCGCGCAGTGCCTGCTCTTGGCGGGTACCTGCGTGGTGGTATTTGACACCGGTCGACGGGTCTTCAACGAGCGCACGGGCGTGATCGCGGCGTTGTTGTGCGCACTGAACCCAATGCTGCTCCGCTACGTTGGTGATCTACAACTCGAAACGCTGCTGACGTTTCTGTTCGTTCTTACGATCTGGTTTTCGGTTCGCTTCTCGGCTGGCCCGACCGTGATGCTCGGCGGACTGCTTGGCGCCAGCGCCGCACTCGCCACTCTGACCAAGGCGGTGGTGCTGCCATACCCAGCCTTGTTCGCCCTCGCGGTAGCCGGCGCTGCACTGCTGCGCCAACGCCGTGGAGAGAAGGCAAGAGTGCCGTGGGCGCCTCTGGCCGCAATGTTCGTTGCCATGGCCGTGGTGATCGCGCCGTGGACAGCGCGCAATTACCGTGCGACAGGTGGACACGTCGTCCTGGTTTCTTCGGGTGCCAGCGACGCATTTCTGCGCGGATACATCTTCAGCCGGATTGAGTTTGCGACGCTACGGCTGCCGCCCTATGAATTCGCGGAGAACGAGAGTAACCAGTTGTTCATGGACCTCAGTCGCAGCGCGGGCACGGAGTGGCAGGCCAATGACTATGAGACCGACCAGATCCTGAACCGCGCGGCGGTGCAAAAACTGGTGGCCCAGCCGGGCGAGTTCGTCCGAAAGTTCGCCACCGGGCTGCTCACATTCTGGTATGAGATGACCAGTCTCATGAACTCGGTGCTGGCGGGGGGGCTCGCGCTCTGCGCTTGGATACTGGCCATCATCGGCTTGCGTCGCGCTCAACGTGAGGGCCGTCCTGCATGGTTGCTGCTGCTGCCGGTGCTGTATCTGAATGTACTGCTGGCCGTTCTGCTAGCGCTGGGGCGGTATTCGGTTCCTGTTCTGCCGGAGCTCTTGATCGTCTCGGCGTTCGGTGTCGATACACTCCTGTCGCGGCGGCGTAAGGCAGCGTTTGGTTGACCAGGCGCCCGAGCGCACGGGCATTACGGCGATCGTATTTGACCTGGACGGTACGTTATACCGCCAGGCGCCGCTCAGATGGTCGGTGCTCGTGCGACTGTTGCGAGCCTACGCGACTCGCCCGCTGAGCGGAGTACAGACGCTGCGCGTGCTGGGCGCCTATCGCCAAGCACAGGAACAGCTGCGGAGGTCACCCGTTGGCTCTGTGGCGCGTGCAGATCTGGCCGAGGAGCAACTCCGGATCACCTGCGATCGGACACGCGCAAAGCCGGCGTTCGTGGCCGCGCGTGTGGCTCGCTGGATGGAGCAGGAGCCGCTGGCGCTTCTGGGCCGCCATATCCAGCCCGGGCTGCTCGCGTTTTTGCATGCCGCTAAGGCACGTGGCCTGCTTCTGGGTGTCCTGTCCGACTACCCAGCGCAGGCAAAACTGGAGGCGCTGGGTCTGCATACGCTCTTCGACGTCATCCTGGCGGCGCAGTCACCCGAGGTCGGCGTGTTCAAGCCCCACCCCCGGGGGCTGCTCCGAACCGCGGAGCGGCTAGGCGTCAACCCACGCCAGTGCGTGTACATCGGCGACCGCGCCGAAGTTGATGCCCCGGCCGCGTTGGCAGCTGGAATGGCCTGCTGCATCGTGACGGCCGACTCACCTGCTGGCCCGCGCACCTGGACGCAGGTGGCTGGCTTTCCTGAACTCCGCGAGCTGCTTTTTCGAACCAGTGCTGGCCAGGTGCCGCTGATTGCGCTCAACCAAGTCTCTACCTTGCCTGAACGGTCGGTAGCGTGCGCCACAGACAACATCTGAGCATGGCAAGTATCGCGGCCGGTCTGAGCCCAGTACCGCTGGACCAGGGTGAGACGTCTGTGCCCGTGCGGCCCACATTTCGAGGCCACATCCAGATTGCCCGAATCGATCATTGGTTCAAGAACGTGTTCGTTCTCCCAGGCATCATCGCCGCGATAGGTAGTGACCCCGCGCACGTACCGGCCCGGCTCTGGATCAACGTCCTTGTTGGTCTCTTCGCCACTTGCTTCGTCGCTTCGAGCAACTATGTCATCAACGAGGTGCTCGACGCCAGAACCGACCGCTTTCACCCGATCAAGCACACGCGGCCGGTACCCTCCGGAAAAGTGAGCGTGCCGCTCGCCTACGTCCAGTGGATCGTGTTGATGCTGATGGGGGTGGGATTGGGCCTGGTGGTTTCGATCCCATTCTCAGTCACGCTGTTCGTGCTCTGGTGCATGGGCTGCATCTACAACATCCCACCGATTCGCACCAAAGACTTGCCCTACATTGATGTACTTTCCGAATCGATCAACAATCCGCTGCGGATGCTAGCGGGATGGTTCATCGCGTCGACGGCATCCATCGCCCCGGCGTCACTGCTGCTGAGCTACTGGATGGTTGGCTGCTTCTTCATGGCGACCAAGCGCTACGCGGAGTATCGTGAGATCGGTGATCCCGCGCGTGCCGCGGCGTACCGCAAGTCGCTGGGACACTACTCGCTTGACCGCTTGATGGTCTGCATCATGTTCTATGCCTCGACTGCGATGCTGTTCCTGGGCGCGTTCATCATGCGCTACCGGCTGGAGCTGATCCTTGCCTTCCCGCTCGTGGCACTGGTCATGGCGATCTATCTGTCGCTGTCGTTCAAAGACAATAGCCCGGCCCAAAATCCGGAAGGGCTCTACCGCGAACCTTGGCTCATGGTGGCCGTTGTGGCATGTACAGTGCTCATGGGTGTGCTGCTGCTGGTCAATATCCCGATCATGCAAACCATGTTCGCGCCGACTGCTCCGACGATCCTCGATAGGAAGTGAGCTGGCGAACAGGAACAGGATTGAATATGCATGAGCCCGACCGTCTGCGCATCCTGATCGTGACGCCATCGCTGCCGTACCCCTTGATCTGGGGCTTCGGCATTCGTGTCTACCAGATCATCAAGTACCTGGCGCAGCAGCATCACGTCACCGTTCTCGCTTACGCCGGTCCGAACGATCAAGACAGTATTGCGGCCCTCGGCCAAACAGGCGCAACCGTTCTGGCCGTGGTTCGCGAGGAGCCCACTACCGCGGCGAAGCGTCAGGCACAGCTCGGGTCATTGTTTTCATTTGACTCGTTCCAGTGGCAGAGTCTCGAGTCGAGTGCCATGCAGATGGCGATTGATCGCGCGCTCGCTGACGAAGAGTTCGACATCATTCAAGTCGAATCCAGTCAGATGACTGGATTCGACTTCAAGTCCACAGCATCGTTACTCGTGGACGAGCACAACATCGAATATGAGCTGCTGTATCGAACCTTTGCGATTGAACGCTCGGCGCTGCGAAAGTTTTACAACTGGGTCGAGTACCGCAAATTCCGACACGAAGAGCAGCGGAGCTGGAAGCAGTCTGACGGCTGCGTGCTCACCTCTGGTCGAGAAGAGGCTATTTTGCATCGCTACTCCCCACGGACGCCAACTCTCGTGGTGCCGAACGGCGTGGACATCGATGCCTTCCGACCCACGCGCGATGCTCGGGATCCGAACAGCGTCGTATTCGTAGGCGTGATGCACTATCGACCCAACGTGGACGCGGCGCTCTACTTCGCCCGCGAGATCATGCCGCGCCTTCTACAGGAGCGGCCAAACCTGGTGTTCACGATCGTTGGCGGCGGACCGCCGGACGAATTGCGACGGCTTGCCTCACGCAACATCGTGCTGACCGATAGAGTACCCGACACCCGCTCCTACCTTGGCGGGGCGGGTGTCGTGGTTATCCCCCTGCGGATGGGGAGTGGCACCCGGCTGAAAGTGCTCGAAGGCCTCGCTATGGGCTGCCCTCTGGTTTCGACCTCAGTCGGCTGCGAGGGAATCGCGGTCACGGATGGTGAACATCTGCTCGTGGCCGACGGTCCTGCGGACTTCGCTCGCAGCGTACTTCGGGTTCTCGACGATGAACGGCTGGCGTCCGAGTTGGGTCAGAGTGGCAGAGCGCTGGTCGAGGCGCGCTACAGCTGGCCGTCCGTGCTACGTGAACTCGAGGCGTTCATGCGCGCAAGACGCCGTGCAAGTAGAGTGACGAATCGGCGTAGCGGTAGACCACACCGTCAGGCTCCGATCTTGCGTCATCCGCCCTTGGCAAGCTGATTCTCACCAGCAGGTCCGATCCATACTCCGGTGGCCAAACATCGCAAGCGCATGCCAGCTATTGAACTCCTCAGGCTCGGGCTTGCTCGGTTGGGTCCGGCACTCAATGCGCGTGTACAGTTGCGATCGGCCGAATTTAGAAGTACACGCGTGACACTCCACGGGCGCGCGGTCGTCGACAACCAGGGCCGAATAACACTCGGCGATCGGGTGCGGCTTGTGTCAACGGTGGCGACGCTCGAGCTGGCTACCTTGCCGGGCGGCCATCTGGAAATTGGCAACAACGTGTTCATCAACTACGGGTGTTCGCTGGCTTCCAGCAAGCATGTCAAAATCGGCAATGACTGCTTAATTGGCTCACATGTGATGATTATGGACTCGGACTTCCACCGAGTCGAGGACAAGTCGTGGGATACATCCGGAGTCCCTATCATCCTCGAGGACCGGGTCTGGATTGGCAATCGCTGCATCGTCCTGAAGGGCGTGCTGATTGGACATGACTCCGTCGTAGCCGCGGGCAGTGTGGTAACCCACGACGTGCCGCCGCGGACGGTTGTAGCGGGCGTACCAGCGAAAGTAGTGCGAACCTTTTGACCGCAACCGCTCGTGCGAGCTTAACCGTAACTCAACCGGGGTCGCACGCCAAGGCCAAGCAACATGCCTGACACTCTGGGCATGCACGACGAGAGACTTAGCGGGCAAGTGCGAGAGCTCATGGCTGACACCTTCAGTGTTGACGAGAGCGAACTGCCTGAGAACCCCAGCCAGGCCACATTCGCGCGCTGGACGTCTGTCCTTCACATGGTTCTGCTAGTAGCCCTGGAGGACCAGTTCGGGCTCACGTTTTCGATGGACGAAATGACTACCATGACGTCGCTTGACCGCATTCTGGCCGTGCTCGGCGAAAAATCACCCCGAAAGCTGCCGGCCTGATCCGACACGTACCTTGGGTGATTTCGTGTCAGCCGAACGGGACGCCGTAGTAAGTAGGTTGCGTCAGATGGCCGGGCAGTTGATTGAACAAGCTGTGGGCATCGGTGTCGACGTTGTGGACGTGGGCGACTTCGAGCGCGTCTCGCTGCAGCGTTCTCCGGGGTTCTACAAGCGCTGTTTCAGCGAGAGCGAGATCGCGTACTGTTCTGCACAAGCGCGGCCGGCGCAACACTTCGCTGCTCGCTTCGCCGCCAAGGAAGCTGCGGTTAAGGCACTCGCGACACATAGCCAGCTGGCATACTGGCAGATCGAGGTCGAACGGGGCCCGGATGGGCAGCCGGACCTCGCGTTATGGACATACGACCGCTCTGCGCCGTTGGCTGAGATGCAGGGGCTGGATCTCAAAGTGAGCCTGTCGCACGCTGATGTTTGGGCCGCGGCGATGGTCGTGGCATTCAGCAAGGACCCCACTCGTGCCGAGTGACGCAACTGAGACGCTCGAGGCGTTGCTCGCCACCATCGATGCCGATGGGCTGCCCCTTCATCTGGGCTGGCTCGTTCGGCTAGATCTCGTGCGGGAACGGATGTTGTGTGGGAATTGGGAGGGCGCTGCCAATCTGCTCAAAACACTGGCCCCGACGACCCCAGAGCAGCGACGCGAGCTGGCCGGTCAGTGGTTAGTGCTTGCCCGCGACGGTGACGAGCACATTGACATCCAGGACGCCCTGCGTCACGCGGTGGATGCGGATCCAGAGCACGCCCGTCCGGCGCTGGCTCGGTACCGTCAGCGCCAGAAGCAATGGTCCCAAGCTGCAGACGAGTGGCGCGCCGTCATTGCCGCGAACCCGCTCGACTTCCACCCGTACCTTAGCTTGGCATCCAGCTATGAAAAGCTTGGTCTATACGAGCAAGCTCTGGCCACATACCTCCAGCTGACGAATGTGGCGCCCACGGCGCGAAGCTACCTGACCGTCGCTCCCCGCCTGGCCGAGCTTGGTTCCCGGCTGCCGGACGTGTCTTCTACGCGTCGAATTCGCGTCGCTCTGCTGAGTAACGCTACGCTCGACCATCTCGCCAGCTACGTGAACGTCGAATGCTACCGCGCGGGGCTCCGGCCAACCGTGTACCAGGCTGGCTTCGACCAGGTGACGCAGGAGATTCTCGACTCCAGGAGCGGGTTGTACGAGTTCGAACCAGATGTGGTGATCTGCGCCCTGCACGCCAGCCGGCTGTTCCCACGGCTGCACCCCGATCCCTTCGGACTCTCGATCGGCGAGCGGCGCGCAGAGGTCACTCGCGGGCTGGCCGATCTCGAGGGACTCTTGGATGCGCTCACTCAACGCACGTCAGCGTTGGTGCTCGTGCACAACGTGGTTACACCTCAGCATCCGGCACTTGGGATCCTCGACTGGCGCGATGAACTGGGTCAGTCCGAGCTGTTCGGGGATATGAATCGCCGCCTGGCTGAGTTGGTCCGCAGCCGCTATCGGTCGGTGTACGTCGTTGACGAGGATCAGGTTCAGTCAAGGGTGGGCAAGGCGCACGCAACGGATGCTCGCCTGTGGCTGACCGCTGGCGTGGCCTGGGGCGAGGCCGTGCACCTGAGGCTCGCCCGCGAATACTTACGCTACGTGCGACCGTTGCGTGGACTGGCCAGCAAGTGCGTGGTTCTCGACCTGGACAACACGTTGTGGGGCGGCGTTGTTGGCGAAGATGGCATCGAGGGCATTCAACTCGGACCGAACGCCCCAGGTAATGCCTTCGTAGCTTTCCAGCGCGAGTTGGATCAGCTCTGGCGGCGGGGCATTCTGCTGGCGATTTGCAGCAAGAACAACCTGGACGATGTCACCCCAGCGTTCGAACGGCACCCGTCGATGGTGCTCACGTGGGCCCATATCGCGGCCCATCGGATCAACTGGCAGTCCAAGGCGGAGAACTTGCGGGAACTTGCCTCCGAACTCCACATCGGCCTGGATAGCCTCGTGTTCTTGGACGACAATCCGGTCGAGCGTGCCGTGGTGCGCAGTGAACTGCCAGAAGTGCTTGTGCCGGAGCTTCCGAGCGACCCCGCCCAATATAGGTCCGCATTGCTGGAGCTAGACGTGTTCGAAAGCCTCGGCCTGACAAACGAGGACCGCGAGCGCGGCCATCTGTATGCTGAACAGGCGCAGCGCCGCGCGTTCGAGACGTCCGCGCGCGCGTCCTCCCTCGAGGACTACCTGGCCGGGCTGCAGATGGTGGTCGACATCGCTCCGGCCCGCCCGGCCGATGTGGCACGCCTGGCCCAGCTTACCAACAAAACCAACCAGTTCAACCTGACCACTCGCCGGTATACCGAGGCAGACGTCGTAGCAATGCTGGCCGACGGCTGGAATGTGATCGGGCTGCGCGTCAGCGACCGCTTCGGGGACAACGGTCTTGTTGGTCTCGCGATCGTCACTCCCGGGGAGGCTGGAGTCCGCGAGATTGACACGCTCCTGTTGAGTTGTCGCGTGATGGGCCGCGGTGTAGAAAGCGCACTACTCGGCTTTGTCGCGGACCAGGCGCGAGCGTCCGGCATCACACGGCTGCGAGGCCGCTTCATTCCAACACCGAAGAATACGCCCGCTCGCGAGTGCTTCCCCAGCTGCGGCTTCAGTCTGATCGATCGAGCGGAAGCCGGCGAGGAGGTGTGGGAGCTTGACCTCACACACCAGGCCGTTCCGGTAGCGCCCTGGCTGCGAATGCCCCTGGCCAGTACGGAGGACGCCGCACTCGCGAGCCGCGGTTAGCGGTCGCCCCACGGGAGTTGCCGAATCACTCGGGCTGGGTTCCCTTCGACATAGCTATTGGGGGGGACCGCCTCGGTTACCACTGCGCCAGCAGCGATGATGCTGCCATGGCCGACAGTTACCCCTGGCAGGATCGTGGCGCCCAGCCCGATCCAACATCCGTCCTCGATTGCCACTGACTTGCCGACCACCCTGGCCAGGCGCCGATTCGATCCAGGACCGAGGTGGTGTGTGCCGGTGTAGATGCGCACGAACGGACTCAAGGCCACGTTTGCACCTATACGCACTTCGGAATCCAGGTTGATGGTGACATGGTTTCCGATGACAACCCCACTGCCAACATGAAGCTTGTCGTAAAAACCGATCTGGGAGCCTGACGGAAGTTCGAGATTACCCATGATAAAAGCGTCGGCGGCAACGTCGAGACCAGCTATGCGATAGAGACGGCCACGGAGAACCCCACTGCCGAAGTCGGGCATCAGTCCGGAAATCATGTTGGCCAGCTGGAATTTGAGATGCACCTGATGCAGCATCGTTGCCGAGTAGTACGCCAGGCGGGACCCCGGACGGCCGCTGCGGCGGACAGGAGCCGGTGCACGGGTCATCGGAACGGACGCACTGTAGGGGCATGTGTGAGTGTCGGTTGGCCACGCAAACGAGACGCAGAAGTCCGCTTCATTACCTGACGGTAGACCATCAGCATTTCCGCGGCCTGGATCTCGGGGGTAAATGTTTCGAGCACGTGCTCACGCGCAGTAGTCGCCAGCTGTCGCGTGAAGCTCGGGTCGCCAAACACGCGCGAGATAGCTTTGGCCATTGGCTCAGGTTGGTTGACCGGCACAAGTAAGCCGTCCACCCCGTCACGGATGATCTCAGGAATGCCACCGCCATTAGCGGCTACTACAGGTCGCGAGCATGCCATTGCTTCGACGACCGCAAGGCCGAACGGCTCCTCGATTGCGGGATGGGCAAGTACGTCGAGTGCGGCGTAGAACTGGGGCATCTCGCTCCGAGGGAGGTAGCCCGGCAACGTTACAGCGTCCCCCAAGCCGAGCGCGGCAATGCGGCGCATCAGATAATCCCTGTAGTCGCCGCGCCCATCCGGCGAAGAGTCCATAGCAAGCCCGGCTAGCACCAGCCGTGCCTGTGGGTGGATCTCTCGCACCAACACAAACGCTTCGAGCAGGATGGCCTGGCCCTTCCAACGCATGAGGCGTGCGACGCAACCGATGACCGGCACATCAGGCGGGAGTCCTAAACGATCACGCATCGCGATCCGGTCGCGACTCGCTGGCTCGGGCCGAAAGATTTGGCCATCGACCCCATTGTGGACCGTGAACACTCGCCCCGGCGACAGATTGGCCCGATCCCGATAGGTGCTGGTGGTGAAGTGCGAGACCCCTACGACGGCGTCGGCGTGCCGCAGGCTCCAGTTGGCGAGTGCTGTCGCGTCGTCGGGGTTGTACGACGTGTGAGCGTGCACGACGCAGGCGCAACCTGCCATTCGGGCGAGCAACAGCCCCAACAGCATCTGGCGTGGACGCTCTGTCACGTGTATCAGATCCACCTCGTTGGCGCGGCACCACCGCACCAGCGAGACGAGGCTGGTGATGCCGCGCACGTTGCGCACCAACGTCGTTGCGCGCCCAAGACCGCGCTGCCGCAACAAGGTCTGGCCAAATTCGAGGGGCAGAATAGTCAGGTCGGGAATTCCTTCGAACCCTTCGGGCGCCGAGGCACCACCACGTGCTTCAGACAGCCTCGTCGCAGCGCTTACGCGCACCTGGCTTCGATCGAGGACGCGCGCAAGGGACACGTGAACAGCGGTGTCAGCCCCCATGCCCCCACCAGCGCTCAGGAAAAGGACGTGGATGCGGCGAGCCATATCGCTTGTATTGTGCAGGAGCCTCAGCTCCGCCTGGGCATCTTCAGCAGGCGTGCGCTAAGCGGCTGAAGGTCTTCAACGGCTAACACTCGAAGCCCAACAGCTACTCCAACGTACGCCAAGGCGCCGCCGACAATGGCGAGTGCGAGTGCAGTCGGCAGCAGGAGCGTTCCCACCACGACTGTCGCCACGCCGGCGATCAGAATCCGGGCCGCGTCCCACGCCACCCTCAGGTCGAGTAAATGCTTTGGCAACAAGATCAAAGCCCCGCCGAACATGAGCCCTTCGATGGCCAGCGTGACAATCGATGCGCCGACAGCGCCGTTGCTGGCGATGTTCTCGAACATTGGGATCGCTAACAGGTCAAGGAGAATCTTTGCAGCCGCGGCAACCAGCCCGACAACGACCCAGCCGCTCTGGCGTCCGATAGCCATGAGTACCACGCCGAAGACCATGTCAACCGCGATGATCGGCAGTTGAATCGACAGGATGATCATCAAGGAGATGGCATTGTCGAAGTCCGCGGGCCAGCCGAACAGGGATGGAATTGCGGGCGCCACAACGACAATACCGGCCGTCATTGGCACCATCAGCAACAGAACCACTCTCAGCGTTCTGGTGATGATGCGTCGAATCGTGTCTGGCGAATTTACACTCCGGCTGAGTGCGGGAAAGAGTGGCGTCATAATCAGGGTAGGCATGAAGATGGGAATCGAGAAGATACGGTAGGCAGCCGCGTACCATCCGACCTCCGCTGCTGGAACGAACAGGCCCAGCAGGACGCGGTCGATCCCGCCCGTAATCGCCACAGTGAGTGTCAATATGAGAAACGGGAAGCCGCCAGTGATGAAGTCACGGACTTCCCGAACGAGGGACCTGTCCAGAGATGGAAGCGTGGGGCGGAGGCCAGAGAGCTTCCAACCGACGGCCGTCGACACCACGGCTGATGCGCCAACGATGAAGGTGTAGACGAACACATCCCCGCCGACGATGAGGGCCAGCACCCCAAGCACCTGGGCCGCCACACCCCCGAGGGCGTTGAACCAGGCGTACTGCCTGTGCAGCTCACGTCCGCGAAACGAGGACAGGAGAACAGTTTGGGCGGGCGTGACGACCATTATCAACAGGGACACGATTAGCAGGCGGAAGTCCAGGAGCGCAAATGCCCCAAACGCGCCGAGTAGAACGATGACCAGCGCGCCCAAGAGAGTAGTGGTCGTCTGGACAAGGAGCGCCACGCCAGTGTCTTGACGAAGTGTTGCTGGGCTCTGGGCTGCACGCCGCACGAAATACTCCGAAACACCGAGGCTCGTAGCCGTTGCTGCGAATGTGACGATCGTGAACGCTATCGTGAACTCGCCCAGGCCTTCGGCGCCCAGAAGGCGAGGAACAGCGATGGTAGTGAGTAGGCTGCCCGCCCATGTGAGGGGTTGGGTGCTCAGGAGGGCCAGCGCACCGTGGGTGACGTTCTCGCCAACGGTCAGGTGCTGAGCCGCTGCTTCAACCGCTGCGCCAGCGCTCGCATCGTCGGTCAGGTGGCTGACGTCAGACTCCTCGACGGTAGGCGCTGCCATGAAAGCTTGCACCTGTTGGCCAGACTGGACTCGGCGGTCGCATCGTCACAGTCTGCGTATACGGTGAAGTGCGTTGCATTTAAGCAGGGTGTCATTTCAGTTGAGCAGCCGATCAACATCACGTTGAGCCGATCAGCCGACGTCCTGATCAACCAGAACTCAACCGCCGCGGAACAATCAAGAGATGCCGAATAGTGCCATACTCCGCCCATGCTGGTCAGAGGACTTGTTGCGTTGGCGCTCGCGGCTGTCGTTATCCTCGTGCCTGGCTTGCACCCCTCGCCGCCGGCACTGGCCTCGTCCGCGGTGCCGTCAATTACCGATCCGCGCTACTTCGCTGGTGTGAACATGCCCTGGTTCAACTGGGGGTGTGATTTTGGATGCGGCGACAACGGTGTCGCCAACTCGCGGGCCATGCAGGCGGCAATGGCCGTCCAGTTCGGCCGGCTCAAAGCTGCTGGCGTGCACACTGTCCGCTGGTGGGCCTTTGAAGGGGACCCCGCCCAAATCACCCGCGGTGCAGCCGGACCGACCGGGCTGAATGGAGCTGTCTACGCCGACTTCGATGCCGCGCTGGCCCTGGCAGACCAGTATGACCTCGTCTTCGATTTCGTCCTGTTCTCTGCTCCCACGGCTGTGCCGCGCGCCTGGATTGTGGACCCGGCTCAACGCCAGCGGCTTGCGGAGGCGTTGGCACCCCTGTTCGAACGCTACAAGGATAATCCGCGGATTCTGGCGTGGGAGATTGTGAATGAACCCGAGTACGACATTTGGGCCAACAAGATCCCCGTCGAGGCAGTTCAGGCTACAGTGAAAGTATTGGCTGCCGCTGTGCACGCGCACACCACCACGGCAGTTACCGTTGGCGAAGCTACCCTCGAGGGTGTACCGCTGTGGTCGAACCTGGGTCTGGACTTCCACTCGCCGCACTGGTATGACCAGATGACAGAGGGATTGATGTGCGCACGCTGTACCGACGTTGCAAGCCTGCGAGCCCGGAACAGGTTTGACGGACTGCCGATCGTGCTTGGCGAGTTCTACGGTGGGCCGGATGTGGACACGTTGCAGCGTCTCAAGGACTTTAGGACCAAGGGCTTCGCGGGTGCCTGGTCGTGGTCAGTCTTCTATGACAAGACCTCGGACGGCAAGCAAACTGATCTGAGCGCATTGAGTGCCTTCACCGCCGACGGAGTCGGATCAAGCGCCATGCCTGCACCCGTGGAGGTCGCCCCCGACGCCGCGATGACAGTGCAACTGTTGAGTAACTGGGTCTCGCCAACGTATGCCTCGCCGGGTCAGGTGATCACCTTTCACCAGGACCTGATCAGCACGCGCGACACAAGCGTGCTCCTCGACTTCGACGTGTACGACAACAAAGGCCAGAGGGTCTCGCAGACGGCTGTGGATAATCAGGCCCTCCCCGCGGGCGGGCTGCAATCAATCAGCACCACCTTGACCCTGCCTGACTGGCTGGCGCCCGGACAGTATGTGGTAAAAACCGGGGCGTTCTCGGCGGGTGGGGCTACCCTGTACGCATCGAGCGACGCGGCGGGCTCGTTTGTCGTGGACATGTCGGTCCTGGCGGCTCCCTCGGTGCCGGACAACGCCGAGCCCGTCCCGGATGCGCCTGCCCCCGAGCGCAATGACCCACTCAACTGATAGGAGCGACGCTGAACCGATCCTCAACCGAGCGGGAGCGGATCGCGCCCTGACCCGAACGTATACCTGAGACTCTCGAATTGGCTGGCGTGGGTATTCGAGCCTGGTCGGCGAGTGGAGTAGAGGAACGCATGCCGACGACTTGCGACACTGGGAGCACGTTTTGATAACTGACAATCAGCGGGCGGTCGTGATTGGCAGTGGCCCCACGGGCGCTACAGCAGCCCAGATGCTCCTTGAACGCGGGATTCCGGTGACGCTCCTGGAATCTGGCGCTGCATTTCAAACAGGCTTCATCGTCCGTGGTTTCGGACGGAATCTGTTCCGCAAGTGGGCGATTGATCACGAGCGATACGCGTACGTGGCCAGTGGTGATCCCGATACCGAATGGCTGAGCGCTCTCGCGCCTGGCGGGTTATCCAACTACTGGACGGGCGCTGTTCCACGCTTCGCGCCTGAGGATTTCTACGAAGGTGAACGCCTGCACGAACGGTATCGCTGGCCTGTTTCGTATGCTGAGGTGGCCCCGTATTACACCTACGCCGAGCAACTGCTCGGGGTGGTGGGCGAGCGACGTGCCATCCCACAGGTGTCCGCGCCAGTGGCACTTGTCGAGGAACGTCATCTGCCAGCAGGCTGGCGCGTCATCGCCGAACAAGCAGAGCGCTGCGGCCAGGGCCTCGCGTATACCCCAATGGCAGACGGGCCGAACTGGACCGTCCGCCGCGCTGGCGCAGCCTTCAATAGTTTCGAGCAGCTCGTATCGCGCCTGGCGAGATACACGCATTTCGAGCTCCGTCTGGCTGCGCACGCACAACGACTGACCTGGAACACGGCGCTGGGGCGGGTTGACGGCGTCGAGTACGTTGATCGCGCAACAGGCACTTCCCACCACATTCAAGCCGACGCAGTGGTGGTAGCGGCGGGGCCGCTCGCGAGCCCGAAGCTCCTGCTGCAGTCTGTCTCGACCGATTTTCCGGCAGGACTCGGAAACCGGCACGGCCTGGTTGGGCATTTCTTGCATGACCATCCCAAGGATTGGTGTGTGCTGGAGCTGGACCGTGGTCTTCCGAGGCTCGATCAGCCGCTGTATCTCAGCCGCGCGCCATACGCCCATTCGCCTCCGCTACAGGGTGCGTCGATGACGATTGGGCCGCTTTCGAAAGTGGATCGCCTCCTGTCGCTGGTCGGCGCAACGACCCGTCGGTTCGGGCTGGTGACGTTCGCCTCAATGTTGCCCGAGGCGGACAATTACGTCGGCTTGCATCCCGAACAGCGTGATCAGTTCGGCATGCCTGTCCTGGACATACACATGCGGTATGGGAAAGACGCAGCTCAGACGGTGAGTGCTTCGCATGCGCACCTGCGCACCATCTTGGATGAAGCGGGCTACGGCTACCGACTAGAATGCCCGCTTCAAAAAATGGTCCCGGGCGCATCATTTCACTACGCTGGAGCGGTGCGCATGCACTCGTCGGTCGAACATGGTGTGCTCAACGGGTGGAACCGACTCCACGACGTGGACAATGTCGCGGTGGTCGACGCGAGCTGTTTCACGACCGCGGTTGAAAAGAATCCGACGCTGACTGCCATGGCACTCGCGGCGCGAGCCGCGGACCGACTGGCGCATGACCTCAAGCACGGCGCGGTGCGACGGGAAACCCGGCAGACACATGCTTTACAGTCAATTCGGTAACACGGACATCAGCACCTCGGAAATTGGCTTTGGATGTGCCAGGATCGGGGGCGTCTTTCAGGGCAGCAGCCGGAAAGAACTGCTTGCGCTTCTGCTTCGCACGTTCGAGCAGGGGATCACGTTCTTCGACACCGCGGACATGTACACGCAGGGCGAGAGCGAACGGTTAGTGGGAGAGGCCTTTCGCCACAGCCGTGACCGGGTGGTGATCGCGACGAAGTTCGGGTACAAGTCGCCTGCGCAGAAACTGCTCGTCAGCCGGATCAAGCCATTCGTGAAGCCGCTCGTCGCCCGACTCGGCCTGAAACCGAAGCAGGTTCACGCCGGGCTCCGCGGAACGGTTTCGCAGCAGGATTTCTCCCCGACGTACATTGCTACCGCGGTGGAAGCGAGTCTGCGCCGACTCAAGACGGACTACATCGACGTGTACCAGCTCCACGATCCGCCTGCCGACGTGCTGGAGCGTGGCGAGTTCGTCGAAGCGCTCGAGCTGCTGCGGCAGCAGGGTAAAATTCGGCATTGGGGAGTAGCCTGCCAGCAGCCAGAGGACGCACTGGTGTGTCTCAAATACCCGTCACTCGCCTCGGTCCAGGTAGGACTCAGCGTGCTGGAGCAGGTCGCGCTGGACGGAGCCATACCGCGTGCGGCTGAGCGAGGGACGGCAATCATTGCCCGCCAGGTCTTCGCGAGCGGACTGCTCACCCGCCCAACGGAACCCCTTCAACTCAACGAGATTGACGATGAGCCCGAGGTCGCCACCCGCAAGCGTGACCAGTTGACCGCGTATGGTTTGATCGTCGCGCACTCAGGACGAAGCCGGGCTGAGATGGCCCTGCAGTTTGCCCTGGGCAAGCACGACGTGTCTGTGGTGTTGGTCGGGATTTCGCGCCCGGAGCAAGTGGAGCCGACTCTTCGGGCTGCGCAGGCAACGAGGCTCTCGCCAGAGGAGCAACAGCTTCTCACCGCGTCCAGGCGCAGCGGCCGGTAGAGTGAGGAGCGAGGTTGAGGCCGCGCAACTGAATCGCAACCTTCGAGCAACTGATGATTCGGCCTCTGCCGCCACACTGCAATGGTCGGCTACGCCGCGGCGTGGAGCACGCATGTCGGCGCTCAGGAGGACTCTGCTTGTCGAGTAATACGCGCCTGCCGGGCGTCGATGGCTTGAGAGCGGTTGCAGCGCTGTGGGTGGTGTTGTTCCACATGGCGGCGTTCAGCAGCGTGCAGTTCCCTGACATCCCGGGGCTGGACCTGTTCTTGAAGAGTGGCTCGACCGGCGTGAGCTTGTTCCTTGTGCTCAGCGGGTTCTGTCTCTTTCTGCCTTTCGCTGGAGGCCGCATAGCCCGGTTCAAGGTCGGCGAGTTTTTTCGCCGCCGCTGCAAGCGGCTGCTGCCTGCGTACTATGTCGCCTTGCTGCTGGCCTTGACGTTGTCACTTGCGTCGGCAGACTGGCTGGGGCAGCCCCGCCTCACCCTGGCTGAGGGGGTCTGGCAAATCGCCACCCACCTTACGCTTGTGCACACCCTCTTTCCCGACACGTTTTACAGTTTGAACGGGGCATTCTGGTCTCTAGGTCTCGAGTGGCAGCTGTATTTAGCGTTACCTGTGCTGGTATTGATCACCAGACGCTTCGGGCTGAGCCACGCGCTGGCTGTGGCCGTCGCCATCAACGTGGTTTATCGGTTGGGACTGGGGGTCGCGGTGGGCTCGGGCTACTTGGACAGCCAGGGGTTGCTGGCCATATCCGTGCTCCCCAATCAATTGCCAGGAAGATGGGCTGAGTTTGCGTTTGGGATGCTCGCGGCGGACCTGTATGCCAGTGGGCGGCTGGAACGTTGGGCGCGCTTTGTGCCGGGCATGCTCATCGCGATCGTGGCGCTGGTGCCTCTGAGTTTCCTGGCCGAACGCTTTGAGCTGAGCCACATCGTTTACGGAGCATTGTTCTTCACCCTTCTGAGCGTGGTAGTCACGTCGAACAACCCGGTTGCGCGCGCGCTCGCCTGGCGACCGCTGGTCGCGCTTGGGACAATGTCGTACAGCTTGTACCTGGTCCATCAGCCGGTGATTCAAATCGCAGCCCACCTGCTCCAGGTGTACCGACCCGACATGTCGCCGACCAGCGTGTTCATGGCGCTCTTGCTGATCTTTCCGATCATCCTGCTGCTCGCCTGGACACTGTTCCAGACGGTCGAGCGGCGTACCATGGGTGGCAGCAGCCAAGCTGCCACAAGCCGTCTCATCCCGCGCTTCAGAATCGATGGCTTCTCGACCATCCCCACGACCCCTGCCACCCCAACGGCTAAGGCGATCATCGGGCGCGACCCAGCCGCGGAAGTTGCGGAGCGGCTGACCCCCAGCTGAGGCTCTTCTGGACGATCTTGCGCGCGGCGACCCTCAGATTACGGCCGCGAAACTTTCCGGCATTGATGGCGTATTGCTGCATCGACCCATCACGTAGATCGGCCGGAGCCCGTTAAGCGGGGAGTGCCCTAGTTACGACGTCGTGCTGCAACTTGAGAACCGTCTTGATGTTGACTGTGTAGCTTCCTAGCCTTCCGCGCGCGCCATGTGCCTGCCGGATCGGCACCCATCCACGCGGCATGCTGACAGGTTCTAACGTCGCCGGGCCGCAACCAATGCGGGAGGATACTTGTGCTGCGCTTGCTGAATCACGCTTTTCAGATGTCCCGCGCTGTCCGCGGCGCTGGGCTGGCGCTGGTCATCGCCCTCGGACTGCTCGCGCCGTTGTCGACGAGTCGAGCTCAAGCCGTGCCTGCGGGTTTACCTTCACATTTCAGCTTTGGCCTGGCGGCGGCGCCGGGAGACGGCTGGCTGAGCCAGAGTGGAATTCCCTGGGACTTAACCTACCAGTATCTAGGCGGGGGTGTGAACACCAACAGCGGCTGGGAGGTCTGGAACGGAGGCGGCCAGTTTCCGCTCTACTACGCCCAGAACGCGGCATCCAATGGCCGCATCGCCATGTTCCCGTACTACGAGTTGCTGCAGAGCAACGGCAGTTGCAACAATTGTGGCGAGAATCAGCGGGATCTCGCAAACCTGAATACACCAGCCCTGATGTCGGCGTACTACCAGAACTTTGTGCTGCTGATGAAGCGGTTAGGCCCCGGCACCTTTGATGGCATCCAGGGCTTTGGAAAACTAGCCCTGATCAACGTCGAACCCGACTTCAGCGTTGGGTACGCCATGCAGGCGGTCAACAACAACGGAGTGTGCTTTGGGTATTGCACTGGTCAGGGCAACAACCCGAGCCTGCTCAGGGCTTCGGTGGCAGCCTCCGGATACACGGACGTGGGTGGCTACCCTGATAACTATGCTGGCTTCACGCAAGCGCTCGCGCACCTGCGTGACTTGTTTGCGCCTAACGTGATGCTCGGCTGGGACATCAGCTCATTCGCCACGAGCGTGGACATTGGAACAGATTCCAGTGCTAACACCGATGCAGTTGCTCTCGGGCAGCAGGTTGGCGCGTTTGTGAATCAGACTGGCGCGCACGAGATGTTGTTCAACAGCCCACTGGATCGCGATGCGGGCCAGTACGCGGCTGTGTTCGGTCAGAACCGCTGGTGGGATCGGCTGAACGTCGCGTTCCCCAACTTTCAGCGCTGGGAACGCTATCTGCAAGCGGCCAACAATGGCGATGGTGCTAAGGGGATTTTGTTGTGGCAGGTGCCCATTGGAAATCAGTACTTCGCGACGGTAAACAATACGACTGGGCACTACCAGGACAACCGTGCGGAGTACATCTTCGGGCATATCCCGGAATTGATCCAGAGTGGGATTGTTGGCGTGATGTTTGGCGCGGGTAATGCTGGAAACACCGTCGAGTGGGACGCGATGAGGGATGGCATCACAAATCCGCCTCCATTCTGTACAACGGACGGTGTCAGCTCCGGTCAGATATGCAATACGCAGACTTCCACGGTGGCTGACGACGACGGTGGTTACATTCGCATGCAAGGGCAGGCGTATTACAAGGATCCGATCACGCTTGGGGCTGTCATGCCGACGAACACCCCGAGTCTGGCATCAACGGCGACTCCAACGCGCACGCTGACGTCAACGGCGACTCCAACGCCCACCCTTGCAGCAACGGCGAGCCCCACGCGCACGCACACCGCCCCGGTGAGCCCGACGCCGACCATCATGCTCAGCTCGACGTCAACGCCACTCGCCGGGTCGACACCGATTCCGACCAGCACGTCGACGCCGAGCGTCACGCCCACGACACCCCACGGCCACACGTCGGTACCCGTGGCGAGCTAAACCAGCAACGCGGGCGCGTCACCCACAAGTATGTTCGACATCGCGATCACCCACCGGCGTGGCGAATGGCTTCTGTTCAAGCAAGGCTTTCACTCCCCCACGCTGTAACGTACGGGTCGACCTCTGCATTTGAGGCCGTGTGTCCGCCCAACCAGACGCTAGTGACGGTTGCTCTCAACCCGGGCTCAACCCTGCGCTAACCCACCGCGCCGCCCACAAGCGCCAAAGTGGGCGTGTGACCCGTCCGAGGCGGCCCAAAAAGCTGGGCCGCAGGATTTCCCTGCTGTGGGTCGCGGTGCTCGGCGGCGTGGTCATCACCCTGGCCGTGGGAGGCCTCGTTGGTTGGACGGTGGTTCGCGCGGGCTCGTTGAACAACGCGTTCGCGACGGTCTCGCGGCGGGTGCTTCACTCTCAACAGCAGCCGCAACAGCCCCTCACGTGGCGACAGTCGGCGCCCCCCAATGGCGTACTTGTCCAGGTCGACGTCAACCGTGTTCTCAGGCCTATCAGTCCCCTCATTTATGGCCTCGCCGCCGCAAGCCCTGAGGAACTGGCCGGCACGGGGGCCACGCTAAACCGGTGGGGCGGCAATCCCAACAGCCGATACAACTGGGAACAGGGCAGTGCCTGGAACGCGGCGCGCGACTGGGAGTTCCGCAATTATGGTTGGGATGACGACCATGGCGACGCCGCTCCGTCGCAGGCCGCCGATCAATTCGTGGCTTCCAACCGTGCCCACGGAGTTACCAGCCTGATGAGTGTCCCAGCGCTCGGTTGGGTAGCCAACAGTGGCAAGAGAGACCTGGCATCTGTGGATGTTCCCGCCGATGGCGGACCGCCCCTGGCGGGCGGCCCGAGCGGAGCGATCGCTGGCTATGACCCCTCGTCCAATCGCCAGGCGACCAGCATCCAGTCGCTACCCCGCAAGGGGGCTGCCTTTACCGACCCGCCCGACCTCAAGGACGAGGCGGTGTTTCAAGACGAGTGGGTCTCGCATCTGGTAAATCGCTTCGGGCCGGCTGAGCCGAGTGGGGTGCGCTATTACGCCGTCGACAATGAGCCAGACCTGTGGTCGGTGACGCATACGGACGTTCACCCGGTCCAACCTGACTACAACGAAGAGCTTACGAGCTTTCTGGACTACGCGGACGCGATCAAAAGCGTCGATCCCTCGGCGCAAATCCTCGGCCCGTCACTTTCCGGGTGGACGGGCATGTTCTACTCGGCTCGCGACCGTGGTAGCGACAGGTACAAGACGCACGCCGATCGGCGCGCACATCAGGATATGCCATTCTTGCCATGGTGGCTTGATCAGGTCCACGCGCACGATCAACGAATGGGGCAGCGCACGCTTGACGTGCTCGACGTGCATTCCTATCCCCAGGCGACAGGTGTTTTCGGGGGCGGCACCGACGAAGCGACCAATCGCGTGCGGCTCCGATCGACGCGTTCGCTCTGGGATCCGGACTATGTCGACGAGTCATGGATCGCCGACTCGGTTCAGCTGATTCCGCGCCTGCGAGGGTGGATCGACCGCTACTACCCCGGCACGAAACTGGCCATCGGCGAGTGGAACTGGGGCGCCGACACGACGATGAACGGGGCGATCGCCATAGCTGAGGTACTAGGAATCTTCGGGCGGGAGGGAGTGGACATCGCGGCGTACTGGACCAGTCCTCACCCGGGTAGCCCCGGCGCGAATGCGTTTCGCATGTACACCAACTACGACGGTGCAGGTACGAGCTTTGGGGATCTCGCGCTAGCCGCCACATCCAGTGCGCCTGAGGATGTGACGGTGTATGCATCCCGCGACAGCGCCACGGGTGACACTCTCGTCATCGTCGTCAACCAGCGCCCGGATGTGGCCCTGGCGGCTACACTCCAGCTCGGCGGCGTGGGGGCTACCGTGGGCCACACCTTTCGCTTGGATGCGACGGCTCGCGACGTGCAGGACGAGGGCCTCGTCCAAATTGCTTCTGGCGAGCTGAGTATGCTTTTGCCGCCCGAATCCATTAGCCTGGTACGCGTTCAGGCGTCCTAGCCGGAACGCTGAGCGCCCCAGCCACACCAGCACTCTCATGCTGCCGTGGGGGGGCGCAGACCGGCGTCGCCGCGATTGGTTACGGGACAGCGGCTGACATTCTCAGTGCTCCCTTACTACTGCACCGTGAATGAGGCGGCGCTGTTGTTCCAGGTGTACAACTCTGTCCAGCCGCTTGCGAACACGCCAATCTTGGTCGTGTACGTGCCCTTGGCTGCGGTGCGGGGAACAGTCCAGGTTGCTGGAAACCGCAGCGTTTGGCCCGCCGCGAATGACTGATTGTCCCAAGCTTGTTGAAACACCTTTACCCCGGCGGCGCTGTAGATCTCGACGTCGATCAGTGCTGTTGTTGCACGTGTGCTCTTGACCGAAGCGGTGATCGATAGCGCGTGACCAACCGTTAGGCGGCTAGGGGAAGCAACCGCGCCGCTGGTGAAGGCGGACCCTGAGGCTGGAGTGGGGGTAGCCGACGCGGTCGTCGTCGGGGCTGCCGTGGCCGTACCTGTCGGCACGGGCGTGGGCGTGCGGATCGGCGTTGCCGTGGAAACTGCAGTCGGCGTGGCCGTAGAAACCGCAGTCGGTGTGGCTGTAGAAACGGCAGTCGGTGTGGCTGTCGGGGCCGGCCCACCCGAGGTTGGTTCCGCGTACCGCCACAGACCGGCAGTCCAGTTGGCAGTGACGATGATTGATTGAGAGCCATTGTTCACCACTACTGCCTCGGCCGGGCCCTGGGTCATGCCCGCTGGTCGGGATGGGGTACCCCAACCTGTGCTGCCTGGCTGTGGCGCATTCTCCAAGTTAGGATCGACGTCACAACCGATCCCGCAGGCCCATCCATAGCCAGCGTACACGTTGTTCGGCGTACCAAAAGCGATTGCACCGTTGGTGGTGGCGCCGACGTGAACCCAGGTTTGACCGTAGTCGATACTGCGCAGCACACCCCATCCTAGAGCCGAGTAGATGCCGGCCGTGTACACGACGCCGTTGGTGTCGGGCTGGTAGATCTGGGCGTTGCCGTGGGGGTGTTCGTTGGTGTCGACCTGCGTCCATGACGCGCCGGCGTTGCTGGTGCGCCATGTGCCGTAGGCTCCACCAGAACCCTGGGCCATCCACAACCAGGTGTTGCGGGTGGTCGAGGCATTGCCGGTGTTGATGAAGAAGACTCCCGCCGTTCCGCCGGGCTGATTCATCCCACCGCTAGTTGGAACACTGGTCCAATTCTGGCCACCGTCGGTACTCTGATAGATGGCGTTCAATTCATGCGCAGCCATGATCAGATGAGTGCCATCGTATGGATCCACCACTGGGGGATATACGTCCTGACGATCGCTCGCGGCCGGTGCGATGTTGTAGTTTGTCCAGCTCACGCCGCCGTCGAGAGATCGCCAGAAGCCCATGCCGCTGCCTCGAATGCCAGCCGAGTAGAGGATTGGGGGCGCTCCAGGGCCGCCCGGAGCGATGGCGATACCGCCGGCACCATTTGCACCAGCGCCACCATTACCTGTGTTGATTGGCCCGGTCCAGGTTTGACCATAGTCCGTCGACTTCCAGATGCCCTGGCAATCGAAGTGGGTGTACAGATTTGAGGGCCTGGCAGGATCGGAAACAACCGTGATTGTGCCGAAGTTGCTGCAATCGAGGCTACTCGTGAGGTTGGCGTTCGACGGGGTGACATTAACCCATTGCCCGCCCGGTATGCTGCCGGAAGGCGTCGACGTCGGCGTTCTGGCCACCTGGGTTGCGGTGGACGTGCGTATGGCGGTGGCTGTCGAGGTTGGAGTGCTGGCCACCTGAGTTGGTCTCGATGTCTGGGTTGCGAGAGGTAGCGACGTGGCAGTCGGTGACCCTGCGCCACTTGCAAATACGGGCGCTTGAATTTGGGGCGCTTGGACTGACCGAGTGTAGGTTGAGAAATCACCGCTGGCGGGCACGTCCGCGCCAGTCAGTACCTCGTACCCCATATTGTCCCAGTGTCGCTCGTCCGAATGCGGGAATCCGTAACCGGCTGGGTAGGCTGTGTTGCAATCGTTGTTGCTTGACTGGGTACCTGCGAGCGGATCATTGAACCAGTACGAATTCTCGGGATAACACAGGCCGGCGCCATTGAGTTGAAAGTTCTCCAGGTCCTGCACGTCAGCATCCGAGTGATACAGATAATGGGTGTAGTAGGCCTTGAGGGGCTCATTCGCGAACGGGAAGCTGCCCGCCGGAATGTCCGACTGAACGATCAGTTGGCCATCCTCGAACAGCGCGGCGTGATTCTGGGTAAGGTAGAAGTCGAACCTTGACCGATCATCCAGGCCGATACCGTTCTTACTAAAGTGCGCGGGATTGAACATTTCCGCGCCGCCGCACATGATGGGAGCGCCGCCAACTGAGCCTGCTTGACCCCACAGCCGAGCTCCGTGATCGGGCCCGCCGGCGGTTCCGGTTGGTGGATCTGCTGGCGAGGTCGAGCCAGTGAAGATGTCGAGCGTGCAGCCGCTATCTTTGATTTCCAGGAAGATTCCACGGTTCGAATTACTGATCGGGCGGCCAACGGCTTCCCATGCCTGGATCGGATCAGATGCTGGAGCCAGGTCGAAAGCTAGCCAGCGCCTGAAGCTCTGATGGCCGTCGACTTCCATCGTCATGTGCAGGGCTTTGCCACCAGACATGTCCGCGGTCTGTCGAGGGGTCATCGACATCGAGCCGTAGATGGTGTGCGTCGGTGAGCTGGTGTTCGGAGTGGCGCCATCGAACAACATGTCCATGAAGTGGTCGCTGGAGACGAAGGGCATGGAATTGATGTTGTCCGCCTGGCGATACTCGATCGTCCACTCTTTCGGAGTGCCAGCATTCATGCTGTAGGTCATCGAGCCCAGATTGCCGATGCTATCTCTGCCATTGTCCTGACGCGCGGTTTGGGTGATCGTGCCGTTTTCCGCGTTTTCGAAGCTATCGTAGAACGGCTGAGTTGCGCTGGGGACCGATGGAATGGCTTTGAGGTTCTGGTCGGCCTGAACGTAGAACGGTTGGGAGCGCGCAATCACTTGCGGGGTGTTCGTGTATGGGCCCTGGCCATTCGTAGACGTATTGCCGTCAGCCGTCGAGCCTTTGTCGCTGCCCAGCATGGCAGTCGCGGGTGGCGGACTGACGAGTGGATCATTTTGTAAGCCGGTATACAAATTCGCTTGTGGAACCGGGCCGAGCTGGTTGAGTGCTTCGATAACCAGCGTGTGCTGCTTGCCGTCGCCAAGCGAGTTCCACTCGATGTCCGTGGCGGGGACATCCAGGACCTGCAAGCCACCATTCCCACCGTCTGCGACCTGGTAGGGAAAGACTGGCGTAACGCCGTCGCCCTGTACCGCGAAGTGATTCAGACAGTATGGACCCGGGCACGCCGCGGAAGGCGCGAGGTGCACCATGCCCGCGTACTTCACGGTCGTAGGAGCGGCGCTGTCGTACATGCGGTAATCGCGCGCACCTGCTACTGGTTGAAAGAAGACTCTTGCCGACGAGTTGTTGGGGGCGACTCCGGTGACATTCAAAGTGGTGACTGTTGCCGCCCGCGCCGCTCCGGTGTTGAGCGGAGGAACGTATGGGGCGACACCGAGCGCGGTCGTGGCGAGCCCTGCCACGATGCCATACCGAGCCAGGGTTTTCATTGGGGGAGACGTAATGCGGGTCAATATCGGTTGGATCGCGAGCATGGTTGAAACACCTCCGAGTCATTTGGTGCGGGCGCTGCCATACGCGGCTTGAGCGCGACGTGGCGAGGACACGCAGTCGACGGCCGCTGGCTGCGAGCACAGAGCAATCAGGTCTGATCGAACTTTGGGCGTGTGTGGCTAGCCTGAGCTGAGTCAGGAAGGAGGAAAAACGCGGCCCTGTGACCGGTGCGACCAGCCGGAGCCGTTTCCGGATGCGATGCAAGGACCGATGGCGCAGGCGCCGGTGTCAGTGCGTGGAATTGGGCGTGCCAGAACGGGGCCGCGTTTTTCCTCGACAGGACTGCGAGTCCGCGCCGGAGCAGCTACACAGCAGGTGCGACGCTGGTACTGTTTAGATTTCTCTTGCCACCGCTAAAATCAGACGTGGGTATCAGATGTGTTCACAGGCAATGTCCATCACTCCAGTTGGGTGCACACAGCGAGCCCGAGTTCTGGCTACGGCGTGACGAAGCTTCCTATTACGGTTACGCGCGCAGACGGCGCGGCGTAACGCTTCGTGCAGATGGAGGCGCTAATCGAGAGAATAGGGCTGATTGATCACGATTGAGGATCAGTTGACACAGGCGGACCGGGATCCGTGCTCGCCGCGTATGAATCGGGCGCCTGAATGGGTGGTGGTTGTATGGACGCACCGAGAGCCGAGAAATCACGTGGCACATCGTCACCCGGTAGCACCTCGAAACCCATGTTGTCCCAGTGCCGCTCATCTGAATGTGGGAACCCGTAGCCGGTCGGGTAGCTGGCCCCGCATCCGTTGCTGGGGGCGGACGTGCCGCTGAGCGGATCGTTGAACCAGTACGAGTTCAGCGCGTAACACAACCCGGCACCATTGACCTGGAAGGTCTTGAGATCGGCCAGGTCAGCATCCGAATGGTACAGATAGTGACTGTAGTAGGCCTTGAGCGGCACGTTTGCCCAGGGGAAGCTGCCGGCTGGAATGTCGGACTGAACGACCAGCCGACCGTCCTCGAACAGTGCGGCATGAGTCTGGGTCAGGAAGAAGTCAAAACGATTCCTGTCGTCGAGTCCGAAGCCATTGTTGCTGAGGTGAGATGAGTTGAACGTTTCTGCCGCACCACACATGATCGGAGCGCCGCCGACTGCACCTGCCTGGCCCCAGAGTCGGGCGCCGTGCTCATCGCCACCAGCGATGCCGGCTGGCCGGCGGTCCGAATTCGAAGTTGGTCCGGTAAAGATGTCGAGCGTACAGCCGCTGTCCCTGAACTCCATGAAGATCCCCTGGCCAGTGGTGTTGATTGGCAGGCCACCCGGATTCCAGCTCTGGAGTGGATCGGATGCGGGCGCCAGGTCGAACGCCAGCCACCGCCTGAAGCTCTGATGGGCATCGACTTCCATAGTCATGTGTAAGGCGTCACCAGCCGACATCACCAGGGTCTGGCGTGGAGTCATGGACATCGACCCGTAGATCGTGTGGGTTGGTGCTCCGCTGCCAGGCGACGCACCATCGAACAGCATATCCATGAAGTGGTCACTTGAGATGAATGGCATCGAGTTGGTGTTGTCAGCCTGGCGGAACTCGAGGGTCCATTCCTTCGGAGTGCCGGCGTTCATGCTGTAGGTCATCGAGCCAAGGTTGCCGACGCTGTCGGAGCCAGTGTCCTGGCGTGCGGCTTGTGTGATGGTTGCGTTCTCGGCGTTCTCGAAGGTGTCGTAGAAGGTCTGCGTGGCCCCGGGTGCGGACGGAATGGCGCTGATGTCCGGGCGCGCCTGGACGACAAAAGGGTACGAACGGGCAATCACCTGTGGCGTACTGGCGAAAGGGCCCTGGCCATTCGTGGAGATATTGCCGTCGAGCGTGCCACCCTTGTTGCTTCCTAGCATGGCGTCAGCTGGGACCGGATTGACCAATGGGCGATTGTCCAAGCCAGTGTAAAGGTTGGCCTCTGGAGCTGGACCGAGCTGGTTCACCGCCTCAACCACTAGCGTGTGTTGTTGGTCGTCCCCTAGTGAGTTCCACTCGATATCCGTTGCGGGGACATCTAGGGATTGCGGGCCGCCGGTTGGGCCACGCGTGATTTCATATGGAAATGTTGGAGTGGCGTCATCCGACTGGACCGCGAAGTGATGCTGACAGTACGGTCCTGGACAAGCGGCCGATGCAGTCAAATGCGTCATGCCAGCGTACTTCACGTTCGTGGGCGCGGTACTGTCGTAGGCTCGGTAATCACGGGCTCCCGGCACCGGTCGATAGAACACCCTGACCGACGAGTGGTTGGAGGCAATGCCTGTTACCGTCAACGTGTGTTCCGCTTGTGCACGCACGCTTGCGTCGGGCACCGGCAGGTATGGCGCCGCGGCGACAATGGCGAGTGCAAACCCAGCTACGGCTGCTGGAAGTATGCGCGAAGCACGCCGCAACGGGTTATGGGCTCGGACGACGACGGATTTGACAAGCATCAGCCATAGTATTACCGCAATGGCTAGACCGAGGGCGAAAGTGTCGATCTCGAGGTCCGATCGGCCGGGTGTGCCTCTGGTTGAGAAGTGGTTGCCCGCTCAGGCCGCTGATGCGGGCGTCTCGGCGGGTGTCGGTGTCGACAGACTGGTGTCCAGCTCGGAGGTAGCTTCCGCGTAGCGCCACAGGCCGGAGGACCAGTTGGCGGTGACAACGATCCATTGGGTCCCGTCGTAGACGACTGCCGCTTGCCCGGGGCCTTGAGCCATGCCAGCCGGTTGCGGGGAACTGGACCAACCTGCAATGCCTGGCTGTGGCGCATTCTCCAAGTTAGGATCGACGTCACAACCAATCCCGCAGGCCCATCCATAGCCAGCGTACACGTTGTTCGGCGTACCGAAGACGATGGCTTCGCCCGTGCTAGCGCCGACGTGAGTCCAGGTTTGCCCGTAGTCGGTACTGCGCAGCACACCCCATCCTAGAGCCGAGTAGATGCCGGCCATGTACACGACGCCGTTGGTGTCGGGCTGGTAGATCTGGGCGTTGCCGTGGGGGTGTTCGTTGGTGTCGACCTGCGTCCACGACGCGCCGGCGTTGCTGGTGCGCCATGGGCCGTAGGCTCCACCAGAACCCTGGGCCATCCACAACCAGGTGGTGCGGGTAGCCGAGGCATTGCCGGTGTTGATGAAGAAGATGCCGGCTGTTCCACCCGGCTGGTTCATGCCAGCAGCAAGCGGAACACTGGTCCAATTCTGGCCACCGTCGGTACTCTGATAGATGGCGTTCAATTCATGCGCAGCCATGAGCAGATGAGTGCCATCATATGGGTCCACCACTGGGGGATATACGTCCTGACGGTCGCTCGCGGCCGGTGCGATGTTGTAGTTTGTCCAATCGACGCCGCCGTCGAGAGATCGCCAAAAACCCATCCCGCCGCCCTGAATACCAGCGGAATACAGCACGGGTGGACCGCTGCCTGCGCCCGCGGCAATTCCGAGCCCGGATGACGAGCTGAGACCTGCGCTGCCCGTGCCGGTGTTGATTGGGCCTGACCAGGTCAACCCATAGTCAACAGATCTCCACAACCCCTCCGGAAACGCCGAATACATGTCGGACGACCGGCTCGGGTCCGACACGATATTGGCCGTCCCGAACCTTCCAATCGTCGCACCTGGGGGTGTCACGTTCACCCACTGCCCAGTCTGTCCATGGAGTGGCGTGGCGCGCGTGCTCGCGGCCACCTCGTCCATTCCGCGAGTCCCCGGCACCAAAGACAACACCGTCAGGGCGATCGCCACGCCGATGCGGACGCCACGCGGCCACGGGCTGGGCCGCCGAGCACCATGCTCACAACTCACCCTGTATCGATGTCCAATCACGTTCCAAGCTGACCCGTTGGACACTCCAAGCGTGGGATCCCCCGAACGCCAGTGCCCGCGGTCTGAATGCTACTGACCAGGCTCTCGTCGTCGAGGTGAGAGACGGCGGCTGTACACTCGGCACCTTCACCGGACCGAAATCTACGTCTGAGCCTTCGCCGTCCGAAACAGCGGTCGGCGGCCGGCGCCAGCCACCGTCTGAAGCCCTGGTGGCCATCCACTTCCATGGTTAGGTGTAGCGCCTTGCCACTACAGATTATAGGCGAGGCGCGGGAACAACTCGTCGGATGCACCACGCCCGTCCAGGCGCGGCGGCTTCAAGACAATCCATCGTTCCAGTAACGCCAGCAGCTAGCTATGCGTTACGCGTGGAAGTGATGATGGGAGCAGGTAAATCTCAGTTGGCCGAACCAAGAATCATTCCCGCCGCGACCGTGTCGTTGGTCGCCTCGTCAATCAAGATGAAGCCGCCTGTGGCGCGATTGCGGCGATACTCGTCGAAGCACAGCGGCGTTGTCGTGCGCAAGGTTACCCGCCCGATTTCGTTCAACTCGAGCGTCGTCGCCGACTCGTCACGGTGCAACGTGTTGATATTTACGCGGTAGTACAGGTCCTTCACGACGGCGCGAGTCGAACGCGTCGTGTGCTTGATCGCGTACATGCCACCGGTGCGCAGCGGACGCGGCGACATCCAGCACAGCGTGGCATCGAGGTCCTGGCCCACCGTCGGCCGGTTGCGATCGCGGCAAATGACGTCGCCGCGTGAGACGTCGAGATCGTCGGCTAGACGTAGCGTCACACTCATCGGAGGCACCGCCTCCGGGACCGGCCCGTCATACGTGTCGATGGCCAGGATGCTGGTCTTGAGACCTGACGGCAGCACCACCACTTCGTCGCCCGCTTTCAACACCCCGCTGGCCACCTGGCCGGCATAGCCGCGATAGTCGTGGTGCGAGGTGGTCATCGGACGCACGACCCACTGGACAGGGAAACGCACGTCGATGAGGTTGCGGTCGGGAGCGATGAAGAGATGCTCGAGGTGGTGTAGCAGCGGCGCGCCCTCGAACCACGGCATCTTTGACGAGTGCTGGACCACGTTGTCGCCGTGCAGAGCAGCCACTGGAATGAACACGACGTCGGGCAGCTCCAGGCGCGACAGGAAGGGCAGGAACTCCGCCCGAAGATCCTCGTACACCTGCTCCGAATACTCGACCAGGTCCATCTTGTTGATGCAGATAACCAGGTGGGGGACGCGTAACAGTGAGGCAATGAACGTATGCCTGCGCGACTGCTCGGTGAGCCCCTTGCGCGCGTCGACCAGCACGATCGTCAGATCGGCGGTGGACGTCCCGGTGACCATGTTGCGGGTGTACTGCACGTGGCCCGGCGTGTCTGCCAGGATGAACTTGCGCCGCGGAGTCGCAAAATAGCGATACGCAACGTCAATCGTGATGCCCTGCTCACGCTCTGCGCGTAAGCCGTCCGTGAGCAGCGCTAGATTGACATAGTCAGTCCCGCGCTCACGGCTGGCCCGTTCGACTGCCTCGAGCTGGTCCGCAAAGATGGACTTGGTCTCGTACAGCAGGCGACCGATGAGCGTGCTTTTGCCGTCGTCGACCGAGCCCGCGGTCGATAGACGCAGTAGGTCGCGTTCCGTTTCGACGCGTTTGGGGGAGCCCGTCACGACTGCCCGCACCTAGAAATAGCCCTCAGACTTGCGGTCTTCCATAGCGGCGTCGGAGAATCGATCGTCGGCCCGTGTCTCGCCGCGCTCTGAAATGCGCGAGGCGGCGATCTCGCGGATCACCTCGTCGATGTCGTGGGCAGTCGACCGCACGCCCCCGGTACACGTCATGTCGCCAACTGTACGGAAACGTACGGCGGCATCGAAAATGGGTTCCGACTCGGCGAGCTGGATGTATGCGCTCACCGCCAGCAGCATTCCGTCACGCTCGACCACCTGCCGGTTATGGCTGAAGTAGATGCTTGGCAGCTCGATAGCTTCGCGCGCGATATATTGCCAGATGTCGAGCTCGGTCCAGTTCGAGAGCGGGAAGACCCGAACCTGCTCACCTTTGTGGATCCTGCCGTTCAACAGGCTCCACACCTCTGGCCGCTGCATCTTTGGATCCCACTGGCTGAACTCGTCACGAAACGAAAAGATACGCTCTTTGGCGCGCGCCTTTTCTTCGTCCCGGCGGGCTCCGCCAAAGGCAGCGTCGAAGCGGTGTTCGGCAATTGCGTCCAGGAGTGTCGTGGTCTGCAGCCGGTTGCGCGACGCACGCGGGCCAGTTGGTTCGACCACCCTTCCCTGGTCGATCGAAGCCTGCACGGTCCGTAAGATCAGCCGCTCGCCTAGAGCCGCGACCGCGCGGTCTCGATACTCGAGCACCTCTGGAAAGTTTTGGCCGGTGTCGATGTGCATGAGCGGAAACGGGAAGCGAGCCGGCCTGAACGATTTTTCGGCAAGCTTGAGCAACACGGCCGAGTCTTTGCCGCCGGAAAACAGCAGGACCGGGCGCTCAAACTCGGCGGCCGCCTCGCGCAGGATGAAAATAGACTCGGACTCCAAAACGTCCAGGTGACTCGGGGTGTAACGCACGGTGTTCTCTAGGAACGAACAATCAAGCGTTGGGAGTCCTGGCCGGTGCGACGTGGAGACCGCGCAGCTCGAGCGCTGCCAACACGCTCGAGACGCTTGCTTCGAGAGGTTCCATGTCGGTTCGCACGGTTACCTCGGGCGCCAGCGGCTCCTCGTACGGGTCGGAGATGCCCGTAAAGTTTGGCAGCGAACCCGCCAGGGCGCGTGCGTACAGACCTTTGGTGTCGCGACGGACCAGCTCGTCGATTGAACACTGAACGTGTACCTCCAGAAAGTGGTCGGTTTGGGCGCGCGCCTCGTCGCGAGCTGCACGATACGGCGAAATGGCGGCCACGATCACAATCACCCCGTTGCGAGCAAGCAGTTTGGCCACGAAGGCAATCCGACGGATGTTGATGTCGCGATCCTCGCGCGAGAAGCCAAGCTCCTGCGACAGGTGCTCGCGGACACTGTCGCCGTCCAGTATCTCGACGTTCTGGTCGGCCGCGCGCAGGTGGGCCGCGAGTGCAGCGCCGAGCGTGCTCTTGCCTGCACCTGACAGCCCGGTCAGCCACACCACACAGCCTGTATGTTTGCCTGAGCGCATCTCAGAACCCTCAGCCAGGCCCCGAGGATAGCAAGCGCGCCGCCAGCCTAGGGTTGGATAACGTGGGGACGGTGCAGGATAGACTCCGACAGTGACGACCACACCCCAGACTGGCCGGCTGCTCCGACACATTCTGGATGCTCGCCAGTTCACGCGCGACTGGCTGGAAACGGCGCTCTTCCCGGCCGCGCTCGAGTTTCAGCAGACTGCCGTCGCCGGGCTGGGGCATCCGTTGACAGGCAAGCGCTTGTTTTACCTGTTCTACGAGCCAAGCACGTTCACCCGGGTCTCGTTCGACATGGCCGCCACACTCCTGGGGGCGACCGTGCACGGGATCGAGAGCCAGGAGGAGCACGCCCGCGCCGAACGGCTGGAGGATCGCATACGCGTCCTCAACGGGTACCCGTTCGACTTCTTGCTGTTGCGCTATCACCTGGAGGGGGGCGCCTCGCGAGCAGCAGCCATTTCAAAGGTGCCGGTCATCAATGCCGGGGATGGCGTGGGCCAGCATCCGACCCAGGCTCTCCTGGACGTGTTCACCCTCTGGCGTGAGTTCGGGCGTGTGGACGGCCTGCGTATAGCGCTGGTGGGCGATCTTTCGTACCAGCGCTCCACGAACTCGCTAGCCTACATGCTGGCGTTATTTCGCAATCTCACGATCTACCTGGTCTCGCCACAGCTCTTGCGGATGCGCGAGGAAGTCCACACGCACCTTGTCCGCTCAGGCGCGCGGATCGAGGAGGTGCGCGATCTGCGTTCGGTTGCCGCAGATGTGGATGTCGTCTACCTCACGCGCGCGCACAGCCAGCGACTCGAACATGCGCAGCGCTTCGAAGGTGATCCGGGGACATTGGCGGTCGACGCCAAAATACTTGCCAGCCTACCCGCGGACGCGCGGGTCTTGCATCCACTACCCAGGGGCCCTGAGCTTCTGCCTGAGCTGGATTCGGACCCGAGGATCGCGTGTTTCCGTCAGGCCGCCAACGGAATGTACGTGCGCATGGCGCTGCTGTCGTTGCTCGCTGCTGCGGACGGCTGATTCAGACGGGAACCGAGCTCTCGGTCGACTGACTGGCGGCTAGCTTGAACTCTTCCACGAGCAACTGCGCAGCCATACGTCGCATGAACAGCAATCCGTCGATGCCACGCTGGTCCCGGGCAAGCATCGCGTGACTTGCGCACACCGACACCGTGCGCTCGTCAGCCACGCGGCATTCGCAGTGCGTGCGCAGCGCGTGCAGTAGCGCTAGGGCTTCGTCGGGGGTTCCGTTCCAGGTGGTGTGGCGTGCCATTAGTGAGCCAATCTCCATTGACCGGGTGATCCAGTACTAACCGTACCGGCAGGTTGTTGCGCGCTGGTTGCCCTACAGGTAAATCTCACGTTGCGGAGATGAGCTCCCCCTCCAGGTAGTCTGGTCGAGGATTGAGCACCACATCCATCCCCTCTTGCACGCCCTGGAGGATCTCCACGTTTTTTCCGTCCGAAACTCCAGCGCTCACAATTTGTTTGTGGACACGGCTCTCGGTCACCGAGTACACCACTGTCTGCGCCGCGGCGGTTGGATCCAGCGACCCGACTCTGACAATGGCTTCCTTGGGCACCGTCAGGGTGCCCGCCCGTTGCCCAACCTGAATGGCTAGCTGGGCGAACATGCCTGGCTTCAACTTTCCCTGTGGATCTGGCACGTCGATCTGGACGGCTACGCTGCGCGTGCGCGGGTCTAAGACCGGCGCGATGCCCTTGACCGTGCCTGTAAAGGCGTCCTTTGGGAAGCTCTCGACGCTCAGGGAAGCCGTCTGACCAACCTGCACCTGTGACAGCTGACCTTCGTCCGCGCGCACGACCACCTGCATGTCAGGTGGAATGAGCGTCAGCACCGAAGCCGACGGGCCGACCGTGGAGCCCACGCTGGCTTTGATCTCAGCGACAACTCCGTTGATGGGCGCAGTGATGTTCGCGTCTCTCGCGCGGGAACGAGTCAGCTCTGCCTGCGCGAATGCCTCCTCGACCGTCGACTGAGCTGCCTTGAGCTCCTCAGGCGACGCTGGCGCGTTGGCCAGTTTGACCTGGGCATCGGCCACGTCCAGGAGCGCGCGCGCCTGATCGAGATCGAACGCGGTCGTCGACAAGCGCGCCAGCAGCTGCGCCTGCTGGGCGTCCTGGAGGTCGAGGCGAGCCCGGTCGGCTGCTGCTTGTGTGCCGTGAGGTGTCCTGGCCGCGCTGACGGCGGCGTCGGCTTTCTGCACGTCGCTACGGGCGGCGTCCATAACCGTCTTGTCGTTGGCCTTGGTTGGATCCGCCTGCAGTTGAGCCAGCTTGGTACGCGCTGCAGTCGCAGTCGCCTCGGCCTGCCCGACGGTTTGGGCATCTGGCTCAAGCGCAGCCTGGGCTTGATCCAGCGCTGCTCGGGCGTCTCTGACTCGCTGATCGAGCGAGGCAATGTCGGCGTTGTCGCGCGCGGATTGGAGGGCCTGCACGCGCGCCTGGGCGGCCTTGAAGTTGGCCTGCGCCGCCGCCAGGGCTTCAGGCTTCGGCCCAGACTGCATCTCGGCGAGCCTGGCCTCGGCACTTGCCTGAGCCGCTTGGGCGGCCAGTACCTGCTGGTCGAGCTCTGAATGGTCGAGTTCCGCCAGCACGTCGCCGCTGCGAACTCGCGAGCCGATGTCGACGTCGAGCTTGTCCAATCGGGCAACCACCCGCGGCACAACCTGCACCTCACCCTTGTTCTGCAACGGCGCGGTGAAGTTCAGCACCCCGTTCAGATCCCCGCGCACGACTTTGCCAATATGAATGGTGCTGCTGCTGTTGCTCTGAGCTGGCTGAGCGACCGAGGGCGCAGGCTGGTTGCCGACGGGCAGACTTGGCAGGCAAGCGCTGGAAACAAGAGCCGCGACCATCACTGCTGCGCCCAGATGGCGGTAAGCGTGCTTGTGGTGGAGCAGTGAAAAGGAGAGCAGGAGCATTGCGCGGGAGCGTCGTCGTGGTTGTTGGCGAGCCAGGAGCAGCCAGGGCATCTTAGCACCAGCCTGAGTCAGGGTCGGCGTGGCAGCGGCAGCGCTGGCAGACGGGCCGCGAGGCGGTTCTTGCCTGCAGAGGCATCCCATCGGGCACCGCTCGGGCACCAAGGGACCGAGCACGTGATGAAGCGCACTCTGGCCACGGCCAATGCGTAGGGCGAACGCGCCAGGAAGGTGACGCAGATGTGACCGGGGGCGTCATTCCGAGCCGCTGGGGCGGCACTTTGGACACAGCCGATACTCAGGCGCGGTCGAGGTGGGCAACCATTGGCGCCTGGCGGCCGTCTTGAATGGGTATGCTGAAGGCATCTATTCGATGTCGCCCGAGCCCGCGCCCACCAGCCAGACGCACGGCGCCCTTCTGGTCGACTATCCCGTGCTGCTGCGGGCTATTCGCGTCAGCGATCCGGATGCGGTGCCGCGCCTCCCAGAAATCCTACGGCGGGCGCAGACGCTCGGCTCGGTGTTTGTCTCGCGCGCGTACGGAGCGTGGTACGACGTGGACGAAGCCACCTCCGCCTTCAGTGACGGGTTCGACCCGGTGTATGTGCCGCCGGCAGGGCCTGGCAACGTGCCAACCACCAGTGCGCTGATCGCCGATGGCCTGTCACTGCTGAAGGCAGGTCGGATCGAGGCGCTGGCGTTGAGTGGTGATGACCGTCTGCTGCCGCTGGTCGCGGCCGCGCACGCGGCTGGGATGCCGGTGGCACTCATCGCGCATGCCTGCCAGCCTGACGGACCATGTATCAAGCTGGCCGACCTGGCTGAACCAGCCGCGGCCTTTGCCCGCACCCTGAGCCGTGCCGAGCGCTACCGTCGGCCCACATCTGCCGCTTGATGAGGAACGAGTGCGGCCGATAGTGAGTGCTGATTCAGCCCCCCGTTTACTCAGCGCTCCCAGGTAACTCGCTCGTCGAGCCGAGCACCGCGGCCAGGCCGGCGGCAGCTCCTGGGCGGACACAAAACGTTTTGTGCCAGCGCCAAGCGACACGGTCCGGCTTCGCCGGCACCCCAGTCAGGCGCGCCACATGCAATTGGGCGGGTTGTGTGTAAGCCCGCGCGTCGGCACTGATGCGTTGCATCAATCGCGCCCGCGCCGCTGCTCGGAATTTCCTCGACATGATCGAATTCGATGTGGCGCTCTTGAGAGATTCGGCCACATCAACCAGTTCCCGCAGATCGGCGCGCGCCCAGGCTGGCTGGCGAGAGATGATCCCTAGCGATGAGCCGGCCAAGCGTCGCTCCGCCACGATACATGCCTCAAGTGCCTGAGCCAACAGCAGATCGCGCGTAGGCTGGCCGGGTGATAGGAGCGTACCGTCCGGGTCGGTGGGAGGTTTCATACCTGGCCGTGTTCACCTTGCCTGGCGAGCACGCGCCGCAGACTCATCAGCGCGCGCATTTGTAGCGCGCGGATTGCCCCCTCGCGCTTGTCCATGCTCTGCGCGATGTGTTCGTTGTCGAGACCGTCGATGAACTTCAAGACGATGACCTGTTGCTGGTCGATGGTCAGTTCGGCGAGCGCGTTCGAGAGCAGGTCGGCGTCGAGCGTGCGGGACAACTCGACTGCTGCGGCTGGGCTGGCGAGCTCGATCGGGCGATCGTCATCATCGAGGGACGTGGTGGGCCTGTGTGTGCGGACATGATCGATGTGGCTGTTGTGAGCGAGACGGTAGAGCCAGGCAACGAAGGGCCGCCCCTGCCACCGATACCGTCCGATCGCCTCCCACGCTTTGAGGAACACCTGCTCGGTGAGATCCTCTGCTTCGGGATGGCTGCCGGTGCGGAAATACAGGTACCTATACACCCGCTCGACGAAGCGGTCGTACAACTCGCCGAACGCGCTCGAGTCTTGCGAAATGACGACACGATCAACGAGGGCGACGACGCTTGGATCGTCAGGGCATCGGGTGGGTTGGGGCGACGGCTCAGTTCTCGATAGTGACAACGTGCATACATCCTGGTGTGTTATGGGCCGCGGTTGCAGAAACAACTCTGCCCCAACGCGGGTGGGCCATGGCGCACCGGGTCGATAGTACCCGTGCCGGGTCCAGGCAACGCCGTTGCCTAGCCTACTTGACCTCGCTACGTCGCGTGGCCGGTCGTCTACTTGAGGGTTTCGAGATAGGCCACGATTTTGGTGGCCTCGTCGTCGGTGAGTCCGACGTTCGGCATCGCCGTCCCGGGCTTGAGTGCGGGCGGGTTCAAAATCCATTTTGTGAGATCGTCTGGCCCAGCGTTGGGCACCGCGCCGCCTGCGATCTTGGGACGCCCAGCTACGCCCGCGAGATTTGGGCCGACTTGGCCGGTGGCGCCAGGGATGCCGGGGATAGTGTGGCAACCAACACACGGCTTGCCGGCGATGATCTGCGCGCCGTCGGCCGCCGGACTGCCGGCCGTGAGCACAGCGGCAGACGCGAGCTCGGCTAGCTGATTGGAGGTTCCGCCGGCTTTGCCCGACTGGATGGCTGGATTGAGACTCAGCAAGAGCAGCGTGATGCCGACCGTCAGCACGACCGCCACGATGCCACTCCACTTGCCAACTGATGACGCGAACGGATCGCGAGCGGAATGGTCGAACAGACCTGCCCCACCGGTCAGGGTGAGGTTTGGCTCAGCCAGAGCCGAGTCCGCGGCTCGTGGAGCGAGGGCGCCTGGCGCTGGCTCGGGATCGCTCTGCACGATCCTCAGTCTAGCCGAGTCGCCTGCCCAAAGGGCGGCGCGCCAAACGCTCTATGAGCCGCGAACCAGATAGGAGTGTACTAGCGTTCGCAATCACGTTCGTCTACGATCGATGCGTTCGGGAATGACTGAATCGAGACGCGATATTGAAGACCGCTTCATCAACGAGTGGGGCTTGCTGGCCAACGCCTGGGGCGTGTCGCCACTCCTTGGCCGAATCCACGGCCTGCTTCTGCTCGTGGGTCGACCGATGACCGCCGAGGAGGTGTGCGAGCGACTCGAGATCAGTCGAGCGTCGGCGTCGGTGCAGCTGAACGCCATCCTGGGCTGGGGCCTGGCGCGACGGATGTACTTGCCCGCAGACCGGCGCCAGCACTACCTCGCCGAGCCGGAGCCGTGGACCTGGTTTCGTCGCGCGGTGCGGGTGCGCAAAGAGCGCGAGTTCGACCCAGTCATTGCTGGACTCAACGCCGCGGCAGTTGATGCGCAAGCAATTGCACACAGGGCAGGTGACATAGAGCTAGGCGCCGAGGCAGAACGCTTGGCCTACTTGTTGAAATTCGTGCGCCTGTTTTTCGGTGGCATCGAAACATTCCTGCAGATCGAGCCGTCGGCGCTGCAGGCGTTTCTGAAACTTACCGAGGAGGACTGACGCCGCTGTGGTCCTCGGGTTGAATCGCGAAAAACGAACCGTCAGACCTCGAAGTGAGCGCGCGCTTGCGCCGCGGCGCGCCCAATCGAGTCGGACTCCAGGCCGTGCGCCTGACCCAGCACGAGCAGGCGGCGGAACACACGGCGACCTTCGGGGCCAAGCTGGGTGGCGTGGCGCATGATCTCGCTGCGCTGGGCGGCGGTAAGTGGCCCGAGCGTTATCTCGTCAATCAGGGTGCTTGTGGACATGGTGGCGGACTTTAGCAGCTTTGAGCGGGCCACCAAACCATTTACCCTGATCGCGAAGCCGAAGGGCAAACTCGATACCGACAGATACCAGCGCCAGTACCAGCAGCGCGATCAGCGCCAGACTGCTTGCAGAACCAACGACGTACGCCGCCGAATCGGCGTTCGTGCCCCGTGGCGGGCCGAACACGACAGCGGCAATCGCTCCAAATCCAGGCGGCGTTGTCCACAGCACCGCCACGAACACCCACGCTGCCCCCAAGAGCGGCCCCACCCAGGTCCATGCCGAGCCGAACATCACTTACAGCGCGGCTCTGTAGATTCCGACCAGGTCTTCGAATGGGTAGGCCTGGCTAGCGACCGGCCGGGCAGCGGCTTCGAGGTCGGCATGGGTCAGGTGGTAGGCTGACAGACGGTTCGGCAGGCCCAGGCTGCGGACCAGGGCTGCCACGGCTTCGCTTGCGCACGCGGCCGCATGCTCGACCGGCATGCCGCTCACGTCCACGCCAAGCGCCTGCGCAATCCGCGCCTGGGCAGGCGCTGTCCGCCCCACGAGGTACTGCAAGACGTGCGGCAGCAGCAGGCACGAGCTCACGCCGTGGGGAATGGCGTGTCGCGAGCCAATCCGTTTGCCGAGGGTGTGGCTGAGTCCCGACGCGGCTCGGCCCGGCAGCGTGAACGAAAACCACGCGCCGAGTTGGCTTTCGGTGCGGGCGACCAGGTCGGAGGGATCGGCGTGGGTTACCAGCAGGTTTGTGTGGAGCCGTCGTAACGCCTCCAGGGCCAGCGTCTCAGACAATGGCTGACTGCCCTCTGCCAGTAGCGTCTCGACAGCGTGGTCGACGGCCCGAATTCCGGTCGACAGCCACAGTTCCAGAGGCGTTTCCAACGACAGCTGTGCGTCGAAAAACACTACTTTCGGAATGAGCGCTTCGCCGCGCAGACCAACCTTTTCGTGCGCATCCTCGGTCGTGAAGCCTGCCAAGCCCGAGAGCTCAGCCGCCGACAATGTCGTCGGAATGGCCAGATGTGGCAGCAGGTCGTCCGAACTGGGTGTGAACGCGCGCGCTTTTTCGGCTGCTTGAGGGTCGCTCAGGTCGAGCCCACTCGCCAGCGCGAACGCGACAGCCTTGGCCGCATCGATGGGACTGCCTCCGCCGAAGGAGACGAGGACGTCGGGCTTCGCCGTGGCCGCGGCTCGCGTTGCGTGCGCCACAGCCGATGCCGGCGCATGCTGGCCGATGCAAGCGAAGCCACCCGCTAGCCGCGACCCGAGAAGCGTTTTCAGCCGCCCTCCAAGTCTAGGATTGGATTCGACGCTGCGGGTCGTGATGACGAACGCGCGTTGGACACGCCGCTCGCTCAGCTCGCGTTCGAGACGCTCGGCAAGTGTGCCCGGGCCCCAGTGGATGGTCCGCGGGTTGGCGTAGGAGAAGCTGCCGTAGCCGACCGGTCGCACGCGCAATCAGGATACGTCGATCGTCGCTGGTGTACCGTATTGTTCAATATCTAGGACATGACAAGCGTTGAACGTACCGCCGAGCTCGTAGCCCGTTGCGAGGGCTGGCATGCGCAGGACCTGCTCCCGGTGGCTGAGCGTCGCCTGTCTTCGGCGCATGGCCGCCACCAGGGGGCGCTGATGTGCAGCGCCGTGGAGCAGCCTGGGGTAGAGAGCATCGCCCGCGTCCAGCCGTTCGCCATCTCGGTTGAGCCAGCTGAACACCAGCAGATCAAAGGCCGCCGCGTGGACAGGGCCGTCGCCTACCTCGACCCAGATCGCGGGGACATCACCCCGATCTACGTAAAGGATCCAGACGGGATCAAGACAGAGTTGATCGCCAAACTGTTGCTGAGCATGGACGGACGAGGCCTGGGCGAGTGATCGGCGCCCCGGACAATGCCGGGGTGGCCAGATTGCGCGCCGCCAAACCATCCGAAACCACGGCCATTCAGGCCATTCTGGAGGCCTCGAGCGTCCACGACGATCCCGCCGGCTGGTCTGGCGGAGCTTGGTCTGTGGCTGCCTGGGCGACCGACCTGCGGGTGCTCGATCTCGCCGGCTGCGTCGTCGGCCTTGTAGCTGTGCGCGCCCAGCCCGGTCTAGACGGCACCGTGTCCATGCGAGTTGCGTTGGAAGTGTCCAGCCGACAACTCCCGCTGGCGACGCTGCTCGTGCAGGGTGGACTCGACCTGGTACGCGAATCCGGTGCTCAGCGGGCCCGCATGTTCGTTCCGGCCCGGGCGACCTGGATCCAGACCGCGGCTACCACGGCTGGATTTCTCCGGGTCCGAACCATTGCCCGTATGTTGCTACCGGCTAGTGTGCCCAGCCCGACCCCCGTGCCTGCCTCCGAGTCGTCCTTTCGCCTGCGGTCGATTCTGCCTGGCGAGGACGAGCAGGTGCTCTCAGCGCTCAACCGGGCCTGGACCGGAACGTGGAACTTCGCGCCGATCTCGCTTGAGATGCTCCAGCGAGACCTGCAAGGGCAGCGCGAGGGCATGCTGCTGGGGGTTGAGCTCGATGCGCCAAGCCACATCATCGGCACCTGCCACGCCGTTTTCGAGCCAACTCAGCAGAACCCGGACGGAAACCCGCGCGCGTGGATCTCGAACGTCACGGTGGACCCGAACGTCAGAGGCCGGGGCATAGCCCGCGCCATGCTCACGGCTGGCATTAAGCACCTGCGCTCTCGCGGCGCCGGGTCGATCACCCTCGGCGTGGACGCAGATAACCCAGCCCCTTTTCGCTTGTACCAGAGCGTTGGGTTCGAGGTCTCCAGCGCCCACGAGGCCTGGGACCGGGACTTGACGTAACAGCGGCCGCACCTCCTACTCAACTCCCACGGCGACTGCCCCAACCGCTGCTCCGGGTTCCCGGTCCACCGGCTCATGTCGCTAACCGAAGTGGAGGGCGTCAGCCCTGGGGCCCGATGCACCCAGGCGAGACCATTTACGACGTGCCTTGGACCCCAGTACCCACGCTCGTGGGAATGATCGGGTCCTGGCAGCCGCCAGAGCTTAGCCAGCAGTCGCGAGCGGTTTCAGCTAGGCGCTGCGTGTGCTAATAGATCCGTGACTAGCGGTCTCTGCCACCGCCGTGCGCGAGCTATCGCCGGGCACCATCAGGGCTGGCCGATGCGGCCCGCCCGCCTCGTCATCTTGTGGGCGGACCAGGTCCGTCCTAATCACCTGCCAGGGATGCCGCCATCTCGCCGCCATTGACCGGCGGGCTGTCCTTGTGCAGGTAGCACGCTACGGCGCGATCGTCGTCGGTGAGATACAACGGCGGAGCAGCTTCCCGACACTCCGGCATGACGTAGGGACAGCGGTTCGAGAACTTGCAGCCCCGGACCTCCGTCAGCGGGGCGCCAGGCGCTGACGCCTTGGATTCGTTCGCGCTTTCGCCACCCCAGCGCATGTCCGGGTCCGGCAGTGGGATCGAGTTGACGAGCAGGCGCGTATACGGGTGTTTCGGGTCGCGGATGACCTTCTCGACACTGCCCACCTCGGCGACTGAGCCGCGATACAGAACGTAGATGTTCTGGCTCACCTGATAGGCCGTCGTCAGGTCGTGCGTGATATAGATGAGCGAGATACCAAGCTCGCGCTTCAACCTGACCAGACTCTCGAGAATGGTCGCTCGCAACGACGCGTCGACCATAGACACCGGCTCGTCCGCCAGGATCACACGCGGGTTGAGCAGCAGCGCTCGGGCTACCATGATGCGTTGGCGCTGCCCGCCGCTCAACTGGTGCGGGTAGCGTCCCAGCGTCTCCTCTGGCCGCAGGCCGGCCATCCGCAAGCTTTCCGCGATCTTCTGGTGCGCCTCTTGCTTGGAACGGGCCAAGCCGAACTTGCGGACTGGCGTCGTCAGCGTCTGGTCCACCTTGTAGACCGGGTTATACGCCTCGTAGGGGTCCTGGAAAATTGCCTGCACCTGGCGCCGGAATTCCTTGCGCGCGCGGTGATCCATGTTGGTCAGGCCGCGGCCGCGGTATAGGATCGAGCCGCTGGTGGGCTGTATCACCCCCAGCAGCAGGCGCGCCAGGGTGGTCTTGCCGCTGCCGCTCTCGCCCGCGATGGCGGTGATGGATGGCTTGTCCTCGTTGATGATCAGGGAAACGCCGTCCACGGCGACCGTGCCGCCCTTTTTCAGCACGCCCGAACCGAAGGTCCTGGTAACGTTCTGGGCTTCCAGCAGCGATTTCACGGGTGGCTCTCGTCGTACAGGTGACACGCCACCCAGCCGTCGGGTTTGACTTCCGCCAGGACCGGCACGTCGACCGAACAGCGCGGCATAGCGTGTGGACAGCGGGGATGGAACATGCACCCGGAAGGCGGCGCCAGCAAGGACGGCGTCAGTCCAGGGATGCCACGGAAATCCTCTTTCGTCTGCAGGTTCGGCAGGGTCTTGATGAGCAACTGGGTATACGGATGCAGGGGATCTTTGAAGATGCCTCGCACCGGCCCGACCTCCGCCAGCTTGCCGCCGTACATGACACCTACTCGGTCGACGAACTGGGCCATCAAGCCCATGTCGTGTCCGACCAGGATCACCGAGGCCCCCAACGCTTCCTGCGCCCGCCGTAACGTCTCCATCACCTGGCGCTGCACGACCACGTCGAGCGCGCTGGTCGGTTCGTCGGCGATGATCACTTTGGGATTGAGCAGGATGGCCATGCCGATGCAGACACGCTGCTTCATGCCGCCGCTCAGCTCATGCGGATAACTGTCTATCACGCGGGCGGGAAGCTCCACTGAGTCCAGCACTTCTTGAATCCGGGCCTCAGCAGCGGGCCTGGAATTGCCCCCCTTCCGGTGGGCGCGGATGGTGTCCCGCAGTTGCTCGCCTATCTTCAGCATGGGGTTGAGCGAGTTCATGGCGCCCTGGGGGACGAGCGAAATCTCGGCAAACCGCGTCAAGCGCATCTCCTCTTCCGAGAGCCTCACCAGGTCGACGCCATCCAGCAGCACCTCACCGCCTTCGATCGCGGCAGACGCTTGCAGCAGCCGCATCAGGCTGAGCGCGGTAGTGGTCTTGCCCGAGCCAGACTCGCCCACCAGTCCCAATCGTTCGCCGGGCCGCAGAAAAAAACTGACGCCGTTCACCGCGCGCACTGGCCCGGCCGCGGTGTGATAGCTAACGCGCAGGTCCCGGACGTCAAGCACGCGATCAAGAACCACAATAGCTCCAGGGAGGATGTAGTACGGGTACAGCAACGAGTTCAGGTTGGGGGAGCCTGCGGGCGGTAGGGAGTCCGGGTCGGGGGAGGCTGCGCCCCCCCGCCGCCAGTCGCTGCTCCGCTGCGCTTCGCGCTCCTTCCCGCGGCGACCCCCCGCGACGAGCTCCGCCGTCGTACGGCTCGGTTGTGCTCGACGGCCAGTCGGTTCGCGGTTCACTCAGGCTGTGCGGGCGGATCTGGCGGGGGTTGCAATCAGTCGCCGCGGTCATCGGCGGCACGCCGAATTGGGATCCGGGTTCAGGGAGCCTGCGGACGGGAGCGAGTTCAGGTTGGGGGAGCCTGCGGGCGGGAGCGAGTCCGGGTCGAGGCGTTCTGCGGGCGGGAGCGAGTCCGGGTCGGGGGAGGCTGCGCCCCCCCGCCGCCAGTCGCTGCTCCGCTCGCTAGCTCGCTGCGCGCTCCTTCCCGCGGCGACCCCCGCATGATGGGGCTTCGCCGGGTTTGAAGCAGCGTGGTTGGCGAACTGTCCTGTCGGATTGAGTGGATACGCCACCGGCCTAGCCGGTGTAGGAATGAGCTGCATTCCGAGCGCGGACAGCACGGACGCGGGGGGCCGCCGCGGGAAGGAGCGCGCAGCGCAGCGGAGCAGCGACTGGCGGCGGGGGGGCGCAGCCTCCCCCGACCCGGACTCGCTCCCGCCCGCAGAACGCCTCAACCCGGACTCGCTCCCGCCCGCAGGCTCCCCCGACCCGGCTCTACCGAGTGGGGCACTCAAGCTGACTTTCATTTGCGCTAGCCTCCGGCCGAGCCCTTGAGCCGCGGGTTGGCGTATTTGTCTAACGAGATGCTCATCCAGAACAGGCCGGTGAAGATGACCGCCAGGGTCACCACGGGTGGACCCCACCACCACCACATCCCACGGAACAGGGCCGTGTATTTGAAGGCGTAGAAGAGCGTACGACCGATGGTCGGGACGTTCTGCGGGCCGAGGCCGAGCACCTCCAGGCCGACCGATGCCAGGATGCCGCCGCTGACCGCGCCCACAAACGAGGCCGCCATGTAGGCGGTCAGGTTGGGCAGAATCTGGCGGGTGATGATCTCGAAGTCGTTCTCGCCCGAGAGCTTGGCGACTTGCACGAATAGGCGCTCGCGCAAGCTGAGCGTCTGGGAGCGGATCACCCGCGCCGACAGTGGCCAGGCCAGCAGACCCACGATCACGGCCATGATTTCTACGGTGACCACCCGGACGTAGGCGGACACGGTGATCAGGATGGCCAGAGTCGGGATCACCAGCATCACGTCGGCGAAGCTGCTGAAGATCATGTCCGCGTAGCCCCGGTAGTAGCCCGCGAACAGGCCGATGAGCGTTCCGATGACGACACCCACGGCCCCGGCCATGAAGCCGATTTTGAAGGTGTTGGGAATGCCGATCACCATCACCGCCAGCATGTCGCGGCCCAATCCGTCGGTCCCCAGCGGATGCGCCGCGGACGGGCTGAGATTCAGCGGCACGGCGCCCATATCGGACCCCTTCGGGTTGATCAGCAGCAACCCGACGAGGCCGAACAGGTACAGCGCCAGCAACAGCAAGACCCCGGCCGTGAAGAGCCGGTTGTCGCTGAAGAAAGCAACCATTCGCCGCACCGGACCGCGAACGGTCGTGAGGGGGATGAACGGCGTCGTCCCTGGTATAGCTGCTGTGTCCATTAGCCCGAACTCTCCGCCACATACGTTACCCGCGGGTCCAGACGCGGGTAGATCAGGTCGATGATGAGCACGCACAACCCGACCGACACGGCCAGGATGAGGGTGATGGCCTGGATGACGGTGTAGTCGCTGTTGACGATCGACTGGTAGAGCTGGTAGCCCAGCCCAGGATAGGAGAAAACAATCTCCACCAGGATCGCCCCCGACACCACGTACCCCAGGGCAATGGCCAGGTGCGTCACCTGTGGCGGGATGGCGTTGCGCACGGAATACCACCACAGGATGCGCCACTTCGGCAGACCCTTGGCATCTGCTAGCAACATGTAGTCTTCGCCGATTGTGTTGACCATCAAGCCCCGCATGGTCAGCGCAAAGCCCCCGACGCTGGTGAGGATGATCGACAGCGCCGGCAGCACCGCGTGGCGAGCCATGGTGGCGATGTATCCCCAGCTCAGTTCACTCGCAACCCCGCTGTCGTAGGCGCCGCTCATGGGCAAGATTTTGGTGGTGAACGCGAAGACATACAGCAGCAGCATCGCCAGCAGGTAGTACGGCAGGACGCCCCCGATCATGGTGATGGGCAGCAGCGCTCTCACGATCCTGGGCGTACCCTTCCACGCCAGCAGCGCGCCGATGGTTACCCCCAACGCGAAGGTAATGAGCACGCTGACGCCGATCAGACCCATGGACCACCCGACCGCCGGACGGATGATGTCCGATACGTCCGCAGGGTAGGCCGACAGGGACTGGCCGAAGTCGAAGCGCACGGTGTTCCACATGTACTTGCCGTACTGGACATACATCGGGTCATCCAGTCCAAAGCGCTTGCGGTAGGCCTCGAACATGGCCTGGCCGTTTTCGATTCCAGCGCTGGCGCTAGCCATGCGCGACGTGATCGCGCCGATGGGGTTCCCCGGCGCCAGGCGCGGGATGAGGAAGTTGAACGACGCCGCGACAAAGACGACCAGGAAAAACATACCAATCCGCCGCATGAAGTAGCCGAGGTCTAGGCCGCGCATCTCACATCACCTTCCATACTTGACCAGACTACCACCGGTAGGGAGTCCGGGTCGGAGGAGCTAGGCGCACTGGTGGGTCCGGGTCGGGGGAGGCTGCGCCCCCCCGCCGCCAGTCGCTGCTCCGCGCGCTCCTTCCCGCGGCGACCCCCGCTTGATGGGGCTTCGCCGGGTTTGAAGCGGCGTGATTGCCGAACCGTCCCCTCCAGTTCGTGATTGATACGGCCATTGTCTTGGCGAGTGTCGGAATGAGCTGCATCTGGCCCAGTCAGTATTGGAATGAGC
>JBPCIO010000140.1:0-7863 GCA_051006215.1 Chloroflexota bacterium | reverse complement strand
GTCCAGGTACACCTTCTTGTCGACCGGGCAATAGAACGGTCCCTCGGCAGACTGGGCCACACCGCAGCCGGCCTGGGTGCTGCCTGAGTAGAACACGGTGTCCGCAGGGGTGTAGCGCACGCCCCGGCGCGGCAGCTCCGCGCCCCAGTACTCCTGCACACTGTTGACCACGCCTACGATGCGGCAGTCCGTGCGGGAATTGGCATCAGCCCCGGTGCGGCAGTTCTGCGCCACGGTGCCGCCGGCCACCTCGCCATAGTTGCTGCTCGCGCTGCCTGGCGCCGCGGCCGGCGCGGAGCTTTGTCCCATCCCACCGCCAAGGAGATTGAAGGCAATCACCAACAGCACCAGCAGCAGGCCACCTCCACCGCCACCGACGACCATGGGCATACCGAAGCCCCCGCCGCCACCAAATCCGCCGCCACCGCCCCCGCGCTGGTCCTCGATCTGGGTGGGATCGAGTTGTACGTTATCGTTGAATTTCATACACGCCCTCGGGGTTGGCCTGGGATGCAAGCCGTGGGCCATGCACTCGGCGCCCGAGCCGCCCGTTTGGTCTGGGCCGCTTGCCCACTGACTGAGTTCGTGGTGGCAATTTCGGCGTACACGTGAGCGCTGGGGCGCACTGTGCGGCGTTGCGTAGCCAGGTCAACCGCGGCCAATCCGAAGCGCTTGGTAAAGCCGTCGCACCATTCGAAGTTGTCGAGCAGACTCCAATGGATGTAGCCGCGCAGATCCACGCCTTCAGCATAGGCTCGATGCGCCTGGCGCAAGTGGGCGACCAGGTAGCGGGCGCGCTGATCGTCGTCCGCATCGGCAATGCCGTTCTCGGTGACGATCACTGGCTTCCCGAGGCGACCAACGCGCTTCAACACGCGGTACAGGCCCTTTGGATAGATCTCCCATCCATACTCAGTCTTTTGGTGCGGGCCCATCTCGGGAGGGTCGAACAAGCGCCAGGGCTTCACATCCCAGCGCACCAGCAGGCGGAAATAGTAGTTCACGCCTACCCAATCCAGGTCCGCATGCGCCGCGCGTAAGACGCGCCCTTGCCACAGCCAGTCGTACAACCACACCGCGAAACGGTCAGTCGGGTCTCGATAACGGACTGGATCGATCGGGTTCAGGTGCAGCGCCATGCTGGCAAGCGCGGCCGGCGAATTGCCGCGGAGCACGTTGCGGGCCGCAGCATGCCCGGCCAGGGCGTGGCGTACATGGCGCAAGTAGCCGACAAAGTCGTTGCGTCGATGGGGTGGCCACGCGCCCGTGAGGTTGCCGAACAGTCCGAACACCATTGGCTCGTTGATCGTGACCCACCATCGCACCAGGTCGCCCAGGCGGCGGCTGACCCGGTCGGTGTAGGTTGCAAAGCGTGGCACGACCTCCGGACGCCGCCAGCCGCCCGCGGCACTTAGCCAGACCGGATTCGTAAAGTGGTGCAGCGTGACGATTGGTTCTAGCCTGGCCGCCCGGACGGCTTCGAGTATCTGGCGATAGTGGTCCAGAGCCACCTGGTCAAAGACACCCGGCTCGGGCTCGATCCGGGCCCACTCGACCGACAGGCGGTACGCGTTCAAGCCGAGGTGCTGCGCGATCTGGAGATCTTCGGGCCAGCGCTCCCACGACTCACACGCATCACCCGATCGATACGGAACCAGCCCAGCCTGCTCTGAGGCCCACCAGTCGGTGTTGCGATTCTGACCCTCGGTCTGGTGTGCGGATGTGGCCGCGCCCCACAAAAATCCGTCAGGAAAAGCAAGTCGGCCCTGGCCGATTTCTGCAACGCGCACGGCCCCGGGTAATGCATGAAGCGTGCTCGCCAGTCACGCCATCTCGTGTGGCGCCTTACGCGGGTGTGACCGCGTGCAGGAGCACGCCTGCTGCACCGCGATGCCAGCCCCCACCGCAGACGTACGGGTTCTTCTCGTTCGGCCAACCCTGCCAGTACGTCGTATTGAAGGGCACACGCAAATACCACTTGACCGTGGGCAGGGCCGGTAGCTCACGCAGCCAGATCTCCATGGCCTGCTGGAAGGTTGCCATGAATACGGGATCACTGGACTGCGATTGGCTGAGCTTGTCGACCAGCGTATCGTACTGCTCGTTCTTCCAGCGGTAGGGCTGCGCCGCATCCTGGCCCGTCGGCGAGTTGTATCGGCTGTGGTATTGATCCAGAGACACCCACGGGTCCTGGAACAGCGCCGTGTCGAAGCGGATGAAGACGTCGACGTTACCCTGCGCGGTCAGGGTTGGGAAGTCGGTAGGAGACTTGAACGATGCGTCGAAGCCGGCCTTGCGCAGTTGTGTCACGAAGATTGGACCGATGTCCTGGAAAAACCCTGGACTCAACAGCACCACCATGGGGAAGCGCTGCCCGTCCTTAGCCCATAGGCCCTCAGAATCCTTCTGCCAGCCCTTCGACTGCAGAATTTCGGCGGTTTTATTCGGGTCCGGCGCGTCGACCGGATATTTCTTCAGCAGGTCGGCGCAGGCATCGGCGAACGGCATCAGATTGGGTAACAGCGCGAATGGCAGAACGCTTGCCTGTCCGGAGCCCTTGAACACAACGTCGCTGACCTGTTTGCGGTCCAGCGCGTGGTTGATCGCCCGGCGCACGTCCGGGTCGTCGAACGGCGGCTTGGAATTGTTGAAGCCAATCATGATGGTCGATGGACTCACGGATCCGTATGGTTGTATGTTCCCATCGACCCAGAACAGAGCTTTGTTCGTGCGCTCCAGAAGCGCCGGAATGTTGGCCGGGAACAGATCGTGAGTCGTATCCACCTCGTTGCTGATCATGACCTGCACTTTTTTTGCATCCTCCATACGAGGCAGAACGATCACGCGTTTCATCTTCGGCAAATCCATGAAGCCGGTCTTGGCGCCCCACCAATCGTCGCGCCGATCGTAGATCTTCTGGTCAGCTGTAGACGAGACCAGCTTCCATGGCCCGGTGGTTACCGGCCAGTCCTTGGCCATGTCCAGGTTGGTGAATGTCTTCTGGTCCTGGTCTTTGTAGATATGCTCCGGCACGATCGGAAAACCGTTGTCCTGAAACCAGGAGAAGTACCGACCCAGGAACTGCGGGTTGGGCGTGTTCATCGTGATGCGGGCAGTCAGCTCGTCGACCGCTGTCACGTCCTTGACCCACGTTTTCATGTCAAAGGCGTACAACAGGTCCGGCGAGTTGTCCTTCAACATGTTGAGCGTGAAGACCACGTCGCGGGCGGTGAACGGCTGGCCATCACTCCAGGTCACACCCGAGCGGAGCTTGATCGTGAGCTCGGTGCTCGGGGCGTTGTAGGCCGCGGTTTCGGCCAACCAGGGAATACGCGCCTCGTTGCCCGGTGTACCGACCGGCCACTGCACACTGGGAGTCCGATACGGATTCCAGAAGAACAGCGGCTCAAACATGAAGTGCCAGCCCGTTCGTTGTTGCGCGCGCAAGAATGGATTAGCCAGCGACGCATCCTGAAACTGGGTGAACGTGTCCGAGACCGTCATGATGAGCGTCTCGTTGCGAGCGACTGAGCTCAGTCCGGCTGACGCAGCCTGAGCCACGGGCACCGCGGTTCCAGGCGCGGCGACCGTCTGCGTAGGGGCCTGTCCAGCCGCGACGGGGGGCGTGGGCGAGGCGGGGTTGGTGGCGCGGGCTGCTGGTACATCCGGTATCGCCTGCGACTGACATGCGGCAGCAATCGCCGCGAGGGCACCCGTCCAGGCGGCTAGGAACACGCGGCGCGAGAACGTCTTAGGCATCGAAATTCCCCCAGCTTCAGGCGCGCCGACGGCGGCGCGGGTTGGCAAGCTCATCCAGGCCGGCCGAAAGAAGTAGCAGGCCTAAAAACAACACCACAACCACGATAATCGGCGGCAACCACCACCACCACATCCCGCGTAGTAGAGCATTGAACAGCAGCGCCCAATAGATCGTCATGCCGACTGTGGGCTCATTTTGCGGACCGAGCCCGAGCGCTTCCAGGCCAATTGAAGCGAGTACAGCCGCCGAGACTGCACCCACAAACCCCGCGGCAAGATACGGCAGCAGGTTGGGCAGCATCTCGGCCACGATTACCTTGAAGCTGCTCATGCCGGACAATCGGGCGAGGTGAACGTAGCCCCGCTCACGCAGCGTAAGCACCTGCGCACGCACTGTTCGGGTGGGATTCATCCAAGCGAGCGACGCGATGACCAGGCCCATGATCGTGACCGAGATCACACCTTTGATCGAGGCAGCAACAATGATCAGCACCAGCAGCGCGGGTACCGTCAGCAGGGTATCCACGACCATGCGAATGACTGCATCGACCACCCCGCCGACGAAGCCGCCGATCAACCCGAGTAGGGTACCGATGCTGAGGCCAATTCCTCCTGCCAGGAAGCCCACTTTGAGCGTCAGCGGCAAGCCGGCCACCAGGACCGCCAGCAGGTCGCGGCCTTGGTCATCGGTCCCGAGGGGATACCCCGCCCCAGGGGCCTGGTCGGGTAAGTCCGACAGTGGTTGAGCCCGTCCCGCATCGACCACCAGCGAACCAAGCGGGCCGACCAGCAGCAACGCGCCGACCATGACCACTCCAGCTACCAGTTGCGGGTTACGGCCGCAGTACGCCAGGATGCCGCCCAGGCTCGATGGTTCACGCTCGGGCGTGTCGTCGGGCGAGTGCGACAGAACAGCTGTGGCCCGCATCACGCCCGCTTGTAGATGATGCGGGGGTCGAGCAGCGGATAGAGCAGATCGATCAACAATGTTGCAAAGGTAATGGCCAGTACGGTGATGAACACCACCCCGTAGATCACGAAATAATCCGAGGCCGAGATCGCCTGGAACAACAAATTTCCGATGCCCGGATACCCGAACACGATCTCGACAATTACTGAGCCCGAGACGATGTGGCCCAACTGGATCACGAGCGACGTCATCTGGGGCAAGATCGCGTTGCGAGCGGCATAGCGGAGGAAGATCCGCTGCGTCCGCAATCCTTTGGCGTCGGCCATGAGCATGTAGTCTTCGCCCTCGATGGTCACCATCATCGCGCGCATGCCGAGGGCCCAGAAGCCGACTGCCGCGAGGGTGATCGACAAGCTGGGGAGCGCGGCGTGGCGCACGACGTCGAGCACAAATGGCAGACTGAGCTGGACCGTCGAGCCGATTGAGTAACCGCCCGAAAGCGGGAACACCGGCGCACTCAAAGCTAGCACATACACCATGATCAGCCCGAGCAAGTAGTAGGGGATGGACGACAGGGCCATGAGTGGGGGCACCAGCAGCCGCAACGCGCGTGGCGCCCGCGGCCAAGCCAGCAGGGCGCCCAGCAGCGACCCGACCGTGAACGACACGATGGTTGCGATAGCCAGCAGCCCGATGGTCCAGGGCAGTGCGTTCAAGATGAGTGGCAACACTTTGACCGGGTACTGGGTGATCGAGTAACCGAAGTCCAGACGCACAGCCGCGCCCATGTACTTGAGGTACTGCACGTACAGTGGCTGGTCCAGCCCAAACTGGATGTTGTAGGAGCGAACCATCTCCTCGATGCCCTGCTGCATGGGGCCACTTTGTTGCATTGCGCTCACCAGGCGTTCGCGCACCGGATTGCCAGGCGCCAGGCGTGGGATCAGGAAGTTGAGGGTCGCCGCACCCCACAGCACGAACCCAAACTGGATCAACCGCCGGGTGAGGTAGCGCAGCTGCACGACACGTCCAAGCGTACCCCCGGGCTTCGCGCGGGGCTAGCTCGCCGCCGAGGGTGTCGGAGCGCTCCTCAGCTCGACCTGTGGACACGCTGGCCGAGGATGCTCAGGCGGGATACGAGGCGTCGGGAGGGTAACGTTCCTGAGGCAGCTGGATGAGCTCGATAAGGGTTGAAAGGCGATCGGCCGTAGCGAAATAGGCGAAGGCGCCGTCACCCCGCACTCCGTAGCCGCGGCCACTCTGAACGAGCTCGTACCCGAGCGCTTGCATCTGGCTCGTCGCGCTATCCATGTCCAGCACGTGCACACCGAGGTGCTGGACTCCTTCTCCGCACTCCGCCAGAAACTCCTCGTACAGGTTGGGTCCGGCTATGGACTGGACCAGCTCGATCTGGGTGTCGCCGCACATGGCGAAGGCTACGCGCATTCGAAAATCCTGGCGTTGACCCCGATACGTCATGTCCTTCACGCGAGGTGGCTCGAAGGCGTAAATGCTCCACGGTCCGATGCCAAAGTCGTCCCAGAATGCCTGCATCCTGAGCTCGAGGTCGCGCACAACAAACGCCACCTGCGCAATTCTGCCGATCTTGAAGGGCGCGGCCATCAACGACTCACGCGCCACGCCCGAGCAATCCGATAAGAACACGTCGAAGCACGATTTCAGACTCCATTTCTCAGCTCTCCACTGCGATCAGGTCTGTCACTGGCTCACCGTTAGTCCCTCCGTCGAAGGACAGTACCTGGCCAGTGATGAAGTCGGCAGCTGGCGAGACAAAGATCTCACCGGTCCCAGGATATCCAAACGGCTGGCCGATCCGGCCGAGTGGGATGCGCGCCTCCAGTTGGGCCCGGAACACGGCATCCTCCAGGTACTTGCCAGCAGGGCAAGGTTCGACGAAGGTTGGCGCAACGCCGTCTACGGGGATCCCGTGCGGCGCAAGCTCAACTGCGTGTTGGCGGATCAGAGACGCTAGGCTGCCCTGCCTACCACATACGCTGAGTACCCGCGGCTGTCGACCAAACCGAACCCGAGCGCACTGGGTGCGGTCTGGGTGAGCCAGCGGGCTGAGGCAATTGCCTGTTCCGATTGCCGGCCAGCACTACAACGCTCGGGCCCCACGGCTCGCGGGGCTTGCGCAACAACCTCCGCGATGCCGCCTTTAGTGCACCGTCCCGGAGGTTCCGGGCCGGTCCTCCAGGGCGATCCCGGGCTCTCCGCGGCCGTCCCCGATAGGTATCGAAACTTACGAGACGGTGCACGTAGCCGCCCGCGATAAAGGCAACTTTGCCGGTCAGATCGAACAGGTCGGGGCGGCATTCGTGTCTGTCGACAGTCGGCAGATGTCTGCTGTAGGCTAGCGGCGGGGGACTGCCCGTCAGATCCGCGAGATGGCCACCCCACCAAGTGCGTGTTGGTCAACTGATCTTGGCTCGATAGGCTGACGCCTAGCGGCGCGACATACGTGGAGGAACAATCGACGATGACAATGCCCCTGTTCTTGACTTCGCGGCGGCTCGGGTGGCGCGGCCTGCTGAGCAGCCTGAGCGCCTGCGCCATGCTTGCAGGCTCGGCCTTGAGCCCGTCGACACTCGCTGCCGCCGCACCCAAAGACGTAGCCCGTAAAGACACGTTGGTCGTGTCGGACTTCGGTCCGGGGTTGACCGAAATACAAGATCCCCAGAACATGAATCCCTACTCGCTGGGGGGAACCGGGCGTGTTCGAGCCATCCTGAACAAGACGATCTACGAATTCCTGTATCTCTACAACCACAACACCGGCGTAGAGACTCCGTGGTTGGCCGAGAGCTATACAACCGCCCCCGACGCGCAGAGCGTCGACGTCAACCTGCGCACAGGCGTGGAGTGGTCCGACGGGCAGCCATTTACGTCAAACGACGTCAAGTTCACGCTCGAGCTGCTGCGTGATACGCCGTCGCTGGTGTTTGCAGCAGACATGAAGGAGTGGGTCAAGGACGTCCAGGTCACTGACGCCACCCACTTCCGAATCAATCTGAACAAGCCCAACGTACGCTTCTTCTACTTTTACTTTGTCGAGAACTCGGAGATCCACATCCCGATCCTGCCCCAGCACATGTGGCAGGGTCAGGACCCGGCCACCTTTACGAACTTCGACTTGACCACCAACTCGCCCGTCGGAACTGGCCCGTACGTTC
>JBPCIO010000139.1:0-7153 GCA_051006215.1 Chloroflexota bacterium | reverse complement strand
GTTCCCAGCCGGTTCGGTCGGTCCCGACTATCTCAAGGACTTGCTCGGCCCCCTTCGCGAGGTCCCACTTCTGCCGACAGGTGGCGTGACCCTCGAGAATGCCGCGAGCTTTCTGGAGGCCGGTGCGTGGGGCCTGGGCCTGGGTTCGGCACTCGTTCCGCCGAAGCTTGTGGCCGCGGGCCGTTTCGAGGAGCTTCAGGAGCGGGCTCGGCGACTGATGCAGGCTGTCAACCAATCGAGGCCGCCGACGAAACAGGCGGGCTAGCGGGTAGACTGCCGGCCAGTACCCGCCTGAGGCAGAAAAGGGGCAGCATGGCATTCAAGGTTGTCGCAACACCATTCGGCCGCCGCGTCGAGACCGAGTACCCATACGAGCATGAGGCTTTACGACCACTGGGCATCAGCATCGCCACAGCCAACAACGACAGCGAGGCCAGCTACGTCGCGGACGTGAAGGACGCCGACGCGATCATGGCCGGCGGCCGAATGCTGAGTGCGAGCATCATGACTCAGCTCGAGCGGTGCAAGGTCATCGCCAATGGCGGCGTGGGCGTGGATCGGGTCGACCTCGATGCGGCGACCGCTGCGGGTATCGTGGTGACCAACGTCCCAGACGTGTTCATCGACGAAGTCGCCAACCACGCCATGATGCTCCTGCTGTGTTTGACCAAAAAAACGATCCCGCTGGACCGAGCCGTGCGTGAGAACCGCTGGGGAGAGTCACGCACGTACATGTCGCCGATGCCCAAGCTGACCGGCGAGGTGCTCGGGCTGGTCGCGTTTGGAAACATCCCGCGCAAGGTTGCGGCGCGCGCCAAAGGCTTCGACATGCGGGTGATCGCGTGGGACCCGTTCGTCGGCGACGAGGTTTTCGAGCAGCACGGGGTAGAGCGGGTCGCCAACCTGGCGGACCTATTTGGCCGCGTCGACTTCGTGTCGTCGCATCTGCCGCTCAACAAGGACACGCGCGGATTGCTGAACTACGCGCTGTTCAGCAGCATGAAGCCGACCGCCTACTTCATCAACACTGGCCGTGGTCCGACACACGTCGAGGCGGATCTGATTCGTGCGCTCAACGAGAAGCGGTTGGCCGGCGCCGGTCTGGACGTCATGGAGCTGGAGCCGAGCGAGCCGGGCAATCCGCTGCACGCCATGGACAACGTCGTGCTGACACCGCACACCGCGTCCGTTTCAGACGTCTCAGACGTCGGGCGACGGCGGCGAGTTGGACAGGAAATCGCGGCGGTGCTGCAAGGTCGCATGCCGCGCAACGTCGTCAACAAAGAGGTTCTCAAAAAAGTCAGCCTGGCTAAGTCGGCCAGCGTCTGAAGGGAAGGTTTGCAGACCACCATGCGCGGTACTGACGCAGTTGCCCAGATCCTGAAGCAGGAGGGAACAGAGTACCTGTTCTCGTATCCGAACCACCCGCTCATCGATGCTGCCGCCAAGCTCGGCATCCGGCCCATTATCGCCCGCGGCGAGAAGACGTTGATCAATATCGCCGACGGCTACACGCGGGCCATCAACGCCCAGCGTCCGACGGTCGTCGTGGTTCAGGCCGGGCCGGGCATCGAGAATGCCTTCGGCGCCCTGGCTCAGGCGTTCGCCGACTCGGTGCCGATGCTGGTTATCCCCGGCGGACCGGACCAGCACCGCCTGGGCGAGCCACCCGAGTTCGACCCGCTGCCCGTGTACCGCAACATCACCCGATGGGCGGCCCGCCTGAACTTCACTGACCGAATCCCTGAGCTGATGCACCGAGCATTCTCGCAGCTTCGCAACGGCAAGGCCGGCCCGGTACTGCTGGAGCTCCCGCGAGACGTGGGCGCCGGCGAGATCGATCCATCGACGTACACGTACGCCCCGCCTCGGGGCTACCGCTCGGCTGGTGATCCCGCCGACGTCGCTGCTGCCGCGCGGCTCCTGCTCGCGGCGCGCCGGCCGGTGCTGCACGTCGGCCACGGCGTGCTCTGGGCTCAGGCCTGGGATGAGCTGCGCCAACTGGCGGAGCTGGTCCAGGCACCCGTCATGACGACCATGGCCGCCAAGAGCGCCTTTCCCGAGAACCACCCGCTAGCGATAGGCGCTGGCGGGCATACCATCGGCCGCGCCGCGGCACACTTCCTGGTGCGCTCCGACCTGGTATTCGGCATTGGCTGCAGCTTCGCGCGGGGCGCGTTTTCGTCGCCGATCCCGTCCGGCAAGAAGCTGGTCCAGGTGACGTCTGACGCCAACGACGTCGACAAGGATTATGTGATCGACCAGGCCGTCATTGGAGACGCCAAGCTGGTGCTGGTCCAGTTGATTGAGGAGATCAAGCGCCAACGTCCAGAAGCTCTGGGCGGCGAGGACGTCCAGGCCGAAGTTCGTCAGCTCAAAGAAGCCGATCTGCGTGAGTGGCTGCCGCGCTTGACGGCGGACGAGACACCCATCAATCCGTACCGGGTGATCTGGGACCTCAACCACACGCTGGATCGGGCCAAGACGATGATCACGCATGACTCCGGCAATCCGCGTGACCAGACATTGACGACCTTTGAGGCAATTACGCCGCGTGGCTACCTCGGCTGGGGCAAGTCCACCCAGCTTGGGACTGGGCTAGGTATGGCGCTAGGCGCAAAGTTGGCCTACCCCGACCGGACCGTCGTCAACATCATGGGCGACCTGGCGTTTGGCACGGTTGGGATGGAGGTCGAAACCGCCGTCCGCGAGCGGTTGGCCATCATTACCGTCATCCTGAACAACTCAGTCATGGGTGGATACAGTCACCACATGCCGACGGCCAGCGAGCGGTTCGGCGCGAACCGTCTGTCTGGCAGCTACGCCGCGGTTGCCACCGCCCTGGGCGCGCACGCCGAGCGAGTGGAGCGGCCAGACGACGTGGTGCCGGCGATTCTGCGCGCCGTCGCGGCTACCCGTGAAGGCCGGCCGGCAGTGCTCGAGATGGTCACCAAGGAGGAGCCGGTGTACCCGGCTGCAAACGAGGTGATCCCCGCAGCCAGCGCGGCACTCCTGGCGGCCGTCTAGATCCGGCGTCAGCGCGGCGGGTCGCCGCGCTGAAGGTGCTCGCACTGGAGTCCGCCGTCGCGCGCGATGTCCACGGCGGCACGCAGTGCCTGGGCAATCAGATGGCCCGTCGGCCCGTGGTCGAACGTATCCCAGTGCACCGCTTGATGCTCGATCTCCTCTAAAGCGGCGAGCCAGCCTGCCCTCGTGCTCGAAGCCGTCTCGTTTGGGCCGGCTGGACATGCGCCCTGAGGAGGTTGCATCCGATGCTGGCTATCTCCGCGGCTTCCGGTCGGAAGGCACGACCGCCCGTATGCGGGCTTGCAGGTCGTCGAGGTCAAACGGCTTGGCGACGAAATCGACGGCGCCGAGCCTCAGGCCGAGCGCGCGGTCGACCTGTCCGTGACGCGCGCTGCAGATAATGATCGGCGTGTCGGCTAGCGTCTTGAGCGCAGTTGTCAGGACAAGCCCATCCGTGTCTGGCAGCATGAGGTCCAGGATGATGAGGTCCGGGCGAAGGCGGGCCTGCAAAGCACAAGCCAGCCTGCCGGTGGGCGCGAGTCGCACGCGATAACCGTCATACTCGAGGGCTTCCGCAAGCGCGCCTCCGAGGACCGCATCGTCTTCCACCAGCATGATGGTGGCGCGGCGGCGCGAGGTGGCTGGTAGCGCAGACCGGTCGGTTGCATCTGCCTGCGCCTGAGTCGGACCACCACCGTGGCTGGTGTCCAGCAAGCGGAGCGCTGAAGTCGTCCTCATAGCGGATGTAGTACTCAAGCCAGGTTGCCGCAATTGACGGTCCGGGTGTCTCCAACCCGTGTATCGATTTGGTAACGCTGCCTCTCAGTTTGCACTCGAGCACCGAAACTACGGTCCTTGACGCACTAGCGATGCGATAAAAAGAATGCCGAAATTCCAGTCTCACGGTTTGCTGACGGAATCGAGAAGTTTGCTTGCAATCCGTAAACAGATCGTGGACATCAGACCTCGGACGGTCTGCTTAATGCTGGCATACTTCTGCGATGGGACTGGTGGAGCAGAGGCGCGAGTTGCAGTCGCCACTACCGCCACACCAGTCTTACGAAAGTCACAACGGAACGCCGTGACCGAAAGTCGCAACGTTACGAAGTGACCGTCGAACAACGTCAGGGGGATAATATGCGCTCCTTTATCAGGTACCGCTTACTCGTACTGGCAGCTGCGATTGCCATCTCGCTGCTTCCAGCAGTCGCTTCAGCGCAGGGCGTAACCACCTCACATGGGGTGGCTACACATGGACCCCAGCGAGCGCTAAATATCGCCTGGGATTGAGGATCCGGCCGGCCCTGGCTGGGCGTAGGGCAGCGTAAAGCAGAACGCGCTGCCCTGGCTTGGTCCAGCCGACTCCGCCCAGATCCGCCCACCGTGCGCGGTCACAATACCCTGGCAGATGTACAGGCCCAACCCAGTGCCTTCGAGCTGACGAATGCCCGCCGCGCGATAGAAGCGCTCGAAGACATGTAGCGCCTCTTCCTTACCAAGCCCAGTTCCGTGGTCGCGCAGACGGACCGTCACGTCGCGTTTGCTGGTGCGGACGCTGAGCGTGATCGGCCCACCGTCGGGGGAGTATTTCACCGCATTCACCAGTAGGTTCTCGATCACTTGTTGCAGCCGCCGCTCGTCCCAACAACCCTTGACCTCCGGCGGCGCTCGCAATACGAGGCGGTGCCGGTCCGTGGTCACCTGAATGCCTGCGATGAGCGTAGACACCAACACCCGAAGGTCCATCGGAGCCCGCTTGATGGCCAGCCGGCCGGTTTCGATCTGAGACAGATCGAACAGCAGTGACAACAGCCTGGACAGCCGGTCCGCCTGGCCCACGATGGTGGCCAGGCCGGCGTCGACCGTGTCCGCGTTAGCCGAAGCGCGCAGAATTCCTCGTCGCAGCAGTTGCGCCTCGGTCTTTATGACGGTGATCGGCAGCCGCAAGTCGTGCGAAGCGATCAACAGCATCTCGTCCTTCATGCGCTCGACTTCGTGCGGCCCGGTGATGTCGCGAACGACGAGCAGGCCGCCTGTCAGGCTACCCTGGGGATCAAACAGGGCCGTGCCGCTGAAACTCAGGAAGCGCCGGCCCTGAGCCCGAAGCGCGACGTCGATGCTCTGGGGCGCTCGACCTTTGCGCAGCACGTCGATCATCGGCGCCAGGGTTTCCGCCACCTCCTGCGCTCCCAGTGGCCATTGCCCCCACTGTTGGCGATCGAGCGGCTGCCCAAAGACGATGCTGGTGTTTTCGACGCACAGCAGTTTGCGCGCAGCGTGGTTCATCCGAGCGATGCGGCCTGCGGCGTCAACGACAATCAGCGCATCGGCCATATTGGCAAAGATCGCCTCCGACTCCGATACCCGCCGCTGGAGTTGCGAGTCGAGCCGGTGGGAGTGGCGCAGGTTGGTGATCGCAATCGCCACCTGCCCAGCGATGACCTCCAGCGCCAGCAGGTCGTCTTCGTCGAACGCCTCCGGCTGATAGCTGGAGGCGGAGACCACCCCCAGCACGTGCTCTCCCAGAAGAAGCGGCGCGACGATGGCCGACTCAGGCAGCCCGGGCGTGTCGCTGACGTACTGCACCTGAACCGGTGGCCCGTCCAGCGACCAGTGGCGGATGAGCTGAGATCGACGAGTCCGAATGACCTGGCTGGTCAAGCCGTTCCCGAGCGGAAAGACCCCCCCTGCAAGCTCCACCCCGGACTCAAATTGACGCACGACCTCAACCATCTGACTGGCCTCGTCGAACAGCGCCAGAAAGAAGGTCTGCGCTTCGAGTGCTCGGATGGTTTCGCGTTGTGTAGCGCGAAACAACTCCACCACATCCGCCGCTCGCGCGACCGCACCACTCAGTCCGCGCAGAGCGCGGAGATGGCCACGCAGCGATTCCACCTCGGACGCCGGACGCACCTCGAGCAACGCCTCGTCGGTGGACGGCAGAGTCAGCGTCACCTGCGGAGGTTCTCCGACAGAGCGGCAAGGAGCGAATGTGTGAACACGGATGTTTTCTCAACATCATGCAGTGCCACAGCCAGACCGTCATGAAGAATCGTCATGAGCCACTCGGGCCACTCCGACGGCACGCTTATTGCAGCACTCATGGCGAACACATGTTGCGCTGTGTCCCAACACCAAAGCAACATCACGTGTCCGCGGCTTCGATCGTGGTAATAGAGGATGATCCGGTGATGAGCCGCACGCTGTCGAAAGCGCTCGAGGCCAGCGGTCACCGAGTCTTGGCTGCAGCGAAGGGTGCCGATGCGTGTGTCCTGTTGGGCCAGGTCCAGGCAGACCTCATCATTCTGGACTTGATGCTGCCCGACGCTGACGGCCTGACGCTCAGCGTGTCCTTGCGGACCTTGACGAGCGCGCCGATTGTTATTTGCAGCGCGCGCCAGGGCCAGATCGATCGTGTCTTGGCCTTGAAGCTCGGGGCAGCCGATTTCGTGACAAAACCCTTTGAGCTCGAAGAGCTCGAGGCAGGTGTTCAGAGGGTGCTGCAGCACGCGCGCGCAACCGCCCGGCAGGGGCTCGTGGCGTGATGGCCAGTAAGCCCAGATCCCGACGCGGCGCACCGGTGGGATGGGAGGCGGCGCGGCTAGAGTTCGAACACCAGGCCCAGCACTGGGATACCCCGGATCACGGTCTGACCGGCCATCTCATTGCACAGGCTTTGCGCGCCGCGATCGACATTGCCGAGAGTGGCGGCCTGGATTGCGAGCATCGAGTCGACGAGCTCCACCGCGACGCGGCCTGACACACACCACCTGTGCTGGCGGCGAGCGTCACGGCTGGCGCGCCTGGCCCGAGTTCGGATCAATCATGAGCGACGAGGTGTCAACGATCTCCAGGTTGTTGCCCACGATCTGACGCAGCCCGCCAAGGTCGCTGTCGTTCCAGCGGGAATCTGGAGCGCCACTCACGAACCAGTTGCTGCCATTGTCGGCCAGCAGCATGCCGTAGGTCTTGAGCGCCTGGAGGATGACCTGGTTCGCCGGGCTGAAGCGTGAGATGTCGATGCTCACCTTGAGACGTACGCGGGTACCCATCGGGGGCAGCGTCGTACTGGTGTTGCTGGATGCGAAATGGCGCGCTGGCCAGACGTAGGCCCTCGGGGTGGCGG
>JBPCIO010000138.1:0-4670 GCA_051006215.1 Chloroflexota bacterium | reverse complement strand
GGACGGGGACACTTGTTGCCCCAGGCGCAAAAAAACCAAAACCTCGTCCGACGCTGGGGCGCTTGTGGGAGCCCCCCCCCCCCAACACGCCAGCGCGTCGCCAGCCGCTGCAATCTCCACTGAAATCTGCAAATACGTCCGCGACAATGCGTTCGGGGGAGGCCAAATGGCGCCTACCGCCAGCTGGTATTTCGTGGGCACGGGCGGCGCCAATTCCCAGGCCCCTTCGCCCGCATACGTGTGCCCCGGAAACGCGACACCACCGATCCCATCAGCTACCTCTGGCGTGCACGTGGACATCACCATTGGTCCGTACAACACCTATCTGGCTGGCATCGTGGGTCTGCGCCAGTTGACCGCCAAAGCCGGGGCCACGGCGCAATTGAGTGGCGTGTCGTCCATCCCGGCTGCCGATCTGACTCCCCTGGCAGGCTGCGGCCAGGACATGCTGTTTGACGGGAAATCGAGAAATCCGTTCGCAAACATCCTGGTTGGCGATGGCTCGGTGGCCACCCCCTACGCCGTCAATTCGGCAACGCCGCCCATGGGCGACGATCTCGTCCTTCAGGGATCCCAACTGAATAAGAACTCCGGCGCCAGCTGCCCGGGTGGGGGAAGCTGGAAGGGCAAAATCGATACCAGCGGAGTGGTGGGTTCACTAACCCTGCCCGCCCAGCTTCCAACTGACGGCGGCAACGGAAACATCGATGGTCAGATCGCCGCGGGGTGCACCGCTACGGGGCAGGCTGATCCGTCAAGCGCGAGCAGTGTGCCGCCCGACATATGCCTGTTGCTGGTGCCGATCTCGGCGCCGCCCAATCCTGCCGGCAAGGTCAACATCGTGACGTTTGCGTGCTTCAGCCTGTATACGGGAAATGGCACCGAAAAGTGGCGCGGCGTGCTCCACCCAACGGCCGATTGCCCGTACGGCGTCTACTCGCCGAACGCTACCTGGGTGGCCGGCTCGAGCAGTGCCGCGACGCGAGTCACGCTCACCCACTAGATGGCTTCACGCGCCTCGGCGGGCGTCGTCGAGACTGGGGTCGAGCGCGTCGCGGAGTCCGTCGCCGGCTAGGTTGAAGGCGAGGACGGTGAGGAATATGGCTAGGCCGGGGAACGTGGCCAGGTTCGGGTTGGAGAAGATATAGCTGCGACCTTCGCCGAGCATCGACCCCCACTCGGGCGTGGGCTGCTGCACGCCGAGGCCCAGGAAGCCCAACCCAGCCGCCGTGAGCAAGGTGCTGCCCAGGCCAAGCGTCGCCTGGACGACCACCGGCGGCAGGGCGTTCGGGAGCACATGCCGCCAGATGATCCTGAAGCCGCCGGCACCTGCAGCGCGCGCAGCTTCGACATATGACCGCGAACTGATCGACAGCGTCGACGCGCGCACCAGCCGCACGAAGGCCGGGACGACCCCCACCCCAAACGCAAGGATGACATTGACGATACCTACCCCGAGCACGGCCACCAGCGATAGCGCCAGGAGGAAGCCTGGCAACGACAACAGGACGTCTATCACCCGCTGGATGATCAGGTCGAGCCAGCCACCATAGAAGCCGGAGATGGCCCCCAGCGGCACGCCAATGGCGAGACCCACGCCGACGGCGGCAAAGCCGATCAGCAGCGAAAAGCGGGCGCCATAGGCCAGTCGCGCCAGGATGTCGCGACCGAGGTGGTCGGTGCCAAGCAGGTGCGCAGGCGTGGGTTCAAGGAGCTTCTGATCCAGCCGGTTCTCTTCGGGCTGGTAGGTCGTGGCCAGCGGAGCCAGCAGGGCGACGCTGAAGAACACCGCCAGCACCATGAGCCCGACGAGGGCGCCGCGATTTCGGCGGAAGCGCTCCCACATTTGCCGTTCGGGGGTGCGCGTGCTCCGCCGTTCGCCCGTCGGGACATCGCCGCCGAGTGCGTGAGCGCTGGGTGGCGCAACTGCGCGAATTGTCATCATGCGTAGTGGATGCGGGGATCGATCAGGCCGTACAGCACATCCACGACCAGGTTGACGAGGATGAACAGCGCTGAAAAGGTGAGCACGATGCCCTGTACGACTGGGTAGTCGCGCGCGAACAGGGCGTCTACCAGAAGCTGACCCATGCCTGGCCAGCCGAAGACGGTTTCGGTGAGCACGGCCCCGCCCAGCAGTGTGCCGAACTGATGGCCAATCACTGTGACGATGGGGAGCAGTCCGTTTCGCAACGCGTGGCCGTAGATGACAGCCCGTTCGACCAGGCCTTTGGCACGCGCCGTGAGGACATAGTCGGTGCGCAAGACTTCGAGCATGGTCGAGCGGGTCATGCGGGCGATGAGCGCTACGGAAAAGGCAGCCAGGGTCAGGGTCGGCAGCACCCAGGCGCCGGGCTCCTGGGAACCGGCCGCCGGCAGCCACTGCAGCTTGATGGCGAAGACGACGATCAGCATCAGCCCGAACCAGTACACCGGCATCGAGATCCCGAACAGCATCAGCGCGGAGATGGTCATATCCAGGCGTCGGTTGTGGTACACGGCCGCCAGCAGGCCGCCGGCGATTCCGACAGCGGCTGCCAGAGCGATGCTCGTAGTTGCGAGCTCAGCCGTCCAGGGCAAGCGCGCCAGCACTTCGTTCATGACTGGCTGCCCGCTGCGAACTGACGTCCCCAGGTCGAAGTGCACCAGGCGCACCAGGAAAGCGGCGTACTGGACCGGGCCGGGCTGATCGAGCCCCAACTGATGGCGGATATGCTCGACGTCAGCCTCGCTGGCGAGAAGACCAGCCACGATGCGAGCCGGATCGCCTGGCAGCAGGCGGACCATCATGAACACGACGATCGACACTCCCAGCAGTGTCGGCACGGCGGCTACCAGACGGCGTGCGACGTAGTGCAGCACCAGTCGGCAACGGTATCACCTTCTCCTTCACGCACTGAAGGCAGTTATACCGACGACGACAACGTACTCAGCAGCGCGGGCAGCGCTGGGCGGAACAGCAGCAGGCTAGCCACGACCACCAGCGCCACCAACGTAATGATGAGACCGTACTCGACCATGCCCTGAGCGCGAGCGCGCCTGGGGAAGCCGCAGCGGCGGGTCATTCGAGTGATGTCGAAGCTCGTGTGTTTCGCACCGGCCACTGCCCGGCCGAGGGTGCATCAATCATGCCCGCGACAAACGGCCGGGGCGAAGCTAAGCCGGCTGGGTGTGGGCCGCTGAGAACTTCTCGGTTGGCAGACTGCTGATGCCGGTCAGCCGAGCCGAATGGACAATGACAAAGCTGGGAACCCACAGGAAGATCCATGGCGCGTCGTCCCACACGATGCGCTGGGCTTCGGCATACTCGTCCAGCCGCTTCTGATCGTCGCGCTCGCGGGCGGCCTCGCCGGCCAGAAGCTCCACCTTCGGATTCCAGTAGTGGCTCGTCGCCAGACCCTGGGGCGGCCACTGTGAGCGTACGAATTGGGTCATTTGCTGTGAGGCGTCCAATAAGCCTGGGGCCCAGCCAAACAGGTGCATGTGCGCGGCGCCCTTATCTTCGGGGACGCTGATCGAGGCCAGAAACGTCGGCCAATCGGAGCCGACCAATTCGGTTTCGACCCCCACGGCGCGCAGGTTACCGGCCAGCGCCTGGGCGACCTGCGTCGCCATCGGATCTTCCATGGACCTTCCGGTCGGGTGCGTGAAGCGCAGCGACAGGTGGGGTGTTCCGCCTTCCAGGAGCAGTTGCCTGGCGCGATTGGGATCGAACGAGTAGCCGCCGATGCGCGAGTAACCCACCAGGGTTGGCGCCATCGGGGCTTCGAGCGGTGTTGCGGCACCGAACAGCACGTTGCGAATAATGCCGTCGCGGTCGATTGCGTAGTTGAGCCCCTGGCGGACCTTCTTGATCGCCAGCGGCGTGCCGCCCGGCAGCGTCAGGTCCATCGCCACGAACGTAGATCGCGCCGTCGGCGTAAGGAGCACCTTCACACTGGCGTTCTTCTGTAGCGCCGGCAGGTCCGACAGTGGCGGCTGGAGGATAATCTCGACCTGGTTGGCCAGGAGCAAACTCTCGCGAGTGGCAACCTCAGGCACGATGCGGAACTGCATCTGCGGGTAGTGGGGCGGCTTGCCCCAGTAGCGGTCGAACCGCTCGAGCACGATGCTCTCGCCCTTGCGCCGTTCTTTGAAGCGGTACGGGCCCGTGCCGACCGGCTCCTCGTTGAAGCTGTCCGGAAACGTACGCGCGTGCGCTGGTGAAACAATTGCGAGCTCGGTGGCTGCCAGCTTCTGCAGGAACAGCCGCGAGGTGTCTCTGAGCCCGATGCGCAGCGTTAGCGCATCCACGGGCGTAATGCTTTCGACAAGGTTGGGCTCAAAGGGTGCCCGCAACGGAACCCGCAGCTGTGGGTTGAGGAAGCGCTCCAGCGACAGCTTGACGGCCTCGGCATTCAGCCGGGTGCCATCGTGAAATTCCACGTCCGGCCGCAGCTCGAACATAAAGCTCCTGCCATCTGCCGATTGGGAAACCGTGCGCGCCAGGCCGGCCCCGACACTCCCGTCTGGCTGCAGGCGCACCAGCGTTTCGACCACATGATCGACGATGCTGGATACCGTGGGATTGGTCTGGCCGGCTGGATCCAACGTATCCGGGTCGAGGTCGATAGCCAGACGTAGGGCAGGCAGAGCAGCTATGTCGGGGGGTATCGCCGTGGGCGGCGGTA
>JBPCIO010000137.1:0-9261 GCA_051006215.1 Chloroflexota bacterium | reverse complement strand
ATCGGCGGCGGCGTATGTCCTGTTCGCCATCAGCCTCCTGCTCGTGGCGGTCATCATCAAGGTCCTCGGGTTGGGCGGGCTCGAGAGCCACGAGTAGGAGGCGGGGCTGTGATACCAGCACATCGACGCCGGTTGCGCATCGACCCGGTGTACATCTTCAGCTGGGCCTGCTTGGGCGCGTGGATGGCCTTCGCCATGTTTCCCGTGGCGTGGTCGTACCTCAACTCATTCAAACCTCCCGAACAGATATTCGACCTGCCGCCGAGGCTGATCTTTACGCCCACGCTGCACAATTACGCGGTCGTCTTCGGATTGCAGGTGGGCACCGAAGCTGAGGGCGTGTCCCAGACGCAGGAGGCCACCGGAGCAGCCAGTCAGCTTCCCCGCTACTTCTTGAACTCGTTGATCGTAAGTGTCGGCACCACGGTCTGCTCGATGGCAATTGGCTGCCTGGCCGCATACTCGCTGGCGCGGTTTCGATTCCGCGCCAAACGTTACATGCTGCTTGGCATCCTGTTGGTGCGTATGGTCCCGGCAGTCGTCCTGGTCATTCCGATCTACACGCTCTGGCGCGCAGCCGGCCTGCTCGACACGCATGCTGGGCTCATCCTGGCGTACCTGTCCTTCAACCTCCCGTTCGTGATCTGGATGATGCGCGGCTTCTTTGTCGATATTCCGATCGAAATCGAGGAGGCGGCGCTCATCGATGGTTGCTCGCGCCTGCAGGCGCTGATCAAGGTCATCGTGCCCCTGGCCGCGCCCGGCATGGCCGCGACGTCCATCTTTGCGCTGCTGCTCGGCTGGAATGAGTTTCTGTTCGCGGTCCTGCTGACCGCCGACAAAGCCAAGACGCTCACGCCGGCGATCCTGAACTACGTGACCGACCGCGCCATCCTGTGGGGCAACCTGTACGCGGCGGCGTCGATTGTCCTGCTCCCTGTCTTGATCTTCTCGCTTTCGGTGCAGAAGCATCTCGCCCGCGGCCTGACCGGCGGGGCGGTTAAAGGGTGAGAAGACTCGCAGACGGCTGGAAGGTTTGCGACTTCGAGCCCGGCGCTGGGCTGGCCGCCGGCGCGCACCTGACACAGTACGCCGTAGACGATTGGCTGGACGTGCCCGTGCCAGGTGATGTTCACCGCGTGCTAATCGCTGCCAATCGCGTTCCAGACCCGTTCTTCGACCAGAACGAAACCGCCTGCGGCTGGATGGAGCAGCGAGAGTGGTGGTACCGAGTGGTGGTCGACGATCCAAGCGAACCAGTCGCGCCCGACGAGCGGCTGATGCTGACATTCGAGGGGCTCGATACGTTCGCGACGGTGTACCTGAACGGCGCGGAGCTGGGCGAGCACCACAACATGTTTCGGCCGGCCGAGTTCGACGTGACGTCATCGTGGTCCATCGGCCTCCCAAACGCGATCGCCGTGCGATTTGACCCACCTCTGGAGCGCATCGTTGGTAAGACGCTGAGCAGGTGGGGTCGCAACACCGAACGCACGGTCATGCGCAAGGCGCAATTCGGATACGGCTGGGACTGGGGTCCGCGTCTGCCGACTATCGGCATCTGGCGTCCGGTCCACCTTCGTCGTCAGCGCCGCGCGGCGTTGCTGGGCGTCCATTTCGCAACGCTCGACATCACCGCCGACCGAACGCGTGCAGTCGTCGAGGTCCGAATCGAGGCACAGCAATTCCATGGGGATGGCCCTCTAGCCGCCCGCATCCGTCTCACACCCGCGGCAGGAGGCGCGCCGCTCGAAGCCGAGGTATCACTCGTCGGCCACGGTGCGTGCGGCGCCAAAACCTATCTAACCGTTGAAGGGCCCCAGCTCTGGTGGACGCACGAGCTCGGCCAACCCGCACTCTACGAGCTCGCCGTCACGCTAGTGGACGGCGGCGTAGAGCTGTGCCAGGACCGCCGCCAGGTCGGTATCCGCACGCTGACGCTGGATCAGTCACCCGACCCCGGTGAACGGGGCACACGGTTCTTCCGGTTCATCCTCAACGGTGTGCCGATCTTCGCTAAAGGGTCCGACTGGATCCCGTGCGACTCGTTCGTGGGCGCCATCGAACCGAGTCGATACACGCGCTTGATCCAGAGCGCGCGCGACGCCAACATGACCATGCTACGCGTGTGGGGCGGCGGCATCTACGAACACGATCACTTCTACTCCGAGTGCGATCGACTCGGCCTGCTGGTGTGGCAGGACTTCATGTTCGCCTGCGCCATGTATCCCGAAGACGATCCGGATTTCGTGGCCGAAGTCGATGCGGAGGCGCGCTACCAGGTGCGCCGCCTGCGCAGCCACGCTTCGCTGGCGCTCTGGTGCGGCAATAACGAGAACCAGTGGCTCCACGATCGCCAGTTCTGGGACCAGCCCGAGCCTCCGGCGTATGGTGCACTGTACTACGACCACGTCCTGCCGGCGGCGGTAGCCGAGTTGGACGGGCGCACGCCGTACTGGCCCGGCAGTCCATACGGCGGCAACGATCACAACAGCCGCGACGAAGGCAATGTCCACAACTGGGAGGTGTGGCACGGCAACTTCCCGCGACGATTTGGAGAGGCTCCGCGTCGGGAGCCAACTCCGGAGAACGTCTCGTTCACCCGCTATGCCGAGGACATGGGACGCTTTGTCTCGGAATTCGGCATGCACGCCGCGCCAGCCCGCGAGACACTGCGCCGCGCTCTTCCGCAAGAGCAGCTGTATCACCACAGCCCAGCCATGGACTGGCACAACAAGGACAACCCCAAGAACAAGGGCGACGACCTGATGGTGAGTACCACTGGCTTGCCGATCGACCTGGACCAGTACGTCACATTCAGCCAGGTCGCGCAGGCGGAGGGTTTGAAGTTCGGCGTTGAGCATTTCCGCAGACGCAAACCTCATTGCTCGGGCACGCTGGTGTGGCAGCTCGATGATTGCTGGCCCGTGCTGAGCTGGAGTGTGGTCGACTACAATGGGTTTGCGAAAGCAGGCTACTTTTACCTGCGTCGGGCGTACGCGCCAGTGCTGGCGTCCTTCAAAGCAGCCGCTGGTGGGGACCTGCAGCTGTGGGTCACCAACGACACGCTGGTGGACGTGCAGGACCGCGCGCTGCTGCGCTTTAGCACGTTCGACGGGAACCTCCTACGCGAGGAGACGCTCGAGATCACCTGCCCCGCCGGAGACAGCCGTCCAGTGTGCAGCTGGTCGGCCGACCGCGTCGGCGGCGCAGCGGACCGATATGCCTGGGTGCGTTCTTCGAGCGACGCCTTTCCGCCGAATCGGCACTTCTTCAGTGCCATCAAGGACCTGCGGCGCACGATGAGTCAGCCGGAGATGGAGGTGACCACGACCGGCCCGCGCGAGCTGCGCGTCCGTGTGCATGCGCCGTCGAAGAGCTATGTCTATTTCGCCCACCTGACGAGCCCGGTCGAGTCAACCCGGTTCAGCGACAACTATTTCGATCTCGAGCCAGGCGAAGCGCGCGAGCTGGTCGTGCGCGATTCGGACAACGCGCTCTCACCTGAGGCCCTGACGTTGGGTTGGGCCTGATCGCGAGATGCAGTACGACCACATCATTCTCGGGGCAGGCTCAGCCGGAGCCATACTCGCAGGACGCCTGAGTGAGGATCCCGAGCGGTCCGTGCTGTTGATCGAAGCCGGACCGGACTACGCCAACCTGGCTCATTTGCCGGAGGAGGTCAAGCTCGGCTACGCCACCGGGAGCGACGTCATCACCAGCAGCCACAACTGGGACTACGTTGCCCGCGGCACTGCCAGCGCGCCGATGATTCCGATTCCGCGCGGCAAGGTCACCGGCGGCTCGAGCGCCATCAATGGCCAGGTCTGCTTGCGGGGTGTGCCGGAGGACTACAACCTGTGGGCCAGCAAGGGCAATGACGAGTGGGAGTACGAGCGGTGTGTCGATTCCTTCACTAAGCTCGAGGCCGACCTGGAGTTTGGCGACCGGCCAATCCATGGCTCGAGCGGACCGATTGTCATTCGCCGGTTCAAACGCGAGGAATGGGACGTTGCGCAGAAGGCATTCCACGCCGCCTGCTTGGACGCTGGGTTTGCCGACGTTGCGGATCACAATGACCCGAACGCGACTGGCGTTGGCCCGATCCCCCTCAATAACGCTGGCGGCATTCGCTTGAGCACGGCGATGGGGTACCTGAATCCGGCGCGACATCGGCTCAACCTGACGGTTCGCGCGCAGTGCACCGTCACCCGTCTGTTGTTCGACGGGGTACGCTGTACCGGTGCGGCAGTTGAAAGTGGCGGCGAGCGATTTACCGTCCACGGCAACGAGGTCATCCTGAGCGCCGGCGCGGTTGCGTCGCCGCATCTGCTGATGGTCTCGGGCGTTGGTCCACGCGACCACCTGGAGGCATTCGGTATTCTGCTGGTTCGGCATGTTCCGGGTGTGGGCCAGAATCTGCGCGATCACCCGATGCTGTTCGTCACGTGGCGCACGAAACCGGAGCATCGGCTGGATGCGTACGCGCCGCGGATTCAGGTGGTCCTGCGCTGGACGGCGAAGGATTCGCCCCTGTGGAACGATCTGATGCTGTTCATGTCTTCTTTCGCTCCACGGCGGGTGGGTCGGCGGTCGGATCGCATGGTGCCCGTGGGCATTCGCATGCATCCGGTTCTGGATCTCGCGGTCAGCGTGGGCGAAGTGCGGCTGCAGTCGGCCGATCCTGCCGTGCAGCCGCTGCTGGACTACCGGTATTTCGAGCACGAGTTCGATCGCCGTCGCATGCGTGAGATCGTCCGTCTGGCGGTCCAGCTCGCCGAGCACGCCGACCTGCGCGCATTAATTGCCGAGCGGATTGAGCCTACCGACGACGAGTTGGCGAGTGATGACGGCCTGGACGAGTTCATCCAGCGTGAGGTCACGACCGGCCACCACAGCTGCGGCACCTGCAAGATGGGGCCAGCGTCTGACCCACTCGCGGTGGTCGATCAGCGCGGCAAGGTCCACGGACTGCAGAATCTGCGCGTGGTGGACGCGTCGGTCATGCCCGACTGCATCCGCGCCAACACGAACCTGACCACGATGATGATCGCTGAACGCGTGGCCGACTTCATCCGTCGCGGGGCATAAGGACTCCAAAGACCCTGCGCGGATTTTGCCGTGAGGAGACGGCGCGCAACCAGGGCTCCGTATCCGTCAGCACGTCGAGAATGCTGTTCGGGCATGTGCGGCACGAGTCGAGACTCCAGGTCACGGACGCTCGCGGATTCGGTCTCGCGGCGATGGGTGAGAATCGGCTCGCCGTTTTCGGGTCGTGGGTTTTGGTTGAAGCCCGCTAGACCTAGACTGTGGGCATCACTGCACTGCGAGCCATCGACGAACTCCAAAGGAGAAACCAAATAGGGTTCCCGATAGCGGCGGAGCAACTGACGCCACGCAATGCCTGCCGCTCATCGGTCTCGCCAGCGCGGTACTGGCTGTGGCGGCGGTCGATCCAAACGGCGTTGTGCTGGACATTCTTGTCCAGATCGGCAGGGACCACCACGCCGCGGAAGCATTCCTACGTCGGGTGCTTGAAGCTGAGGATGGCGTCGAACCGCGGGTCGTGGTGACGGACAAGCTCGGTAGCTACGTGCCGGCGATCAGACGCACGCTATCGAGGACGGAGCACCGCCGACACAAACGACTCAACAATCAAGCTAAGAACTCGCATCGGCCGGTGCGCAAACACGAACGAGCGATGCAACGGTTCAAATCACTGGAACAAGCGCAGCGAATCCTGGAGACGTTCAGTGCGATCTACAACCACTTTCGGCCTCGACTCTCGGCTGACATCTACCGGCAGATCATGGGCGAGCGCTTCGATCAGTGGCGGGACGTCGCGCGTCTGGCCGCGTGAGAGATGGTGGACGATGAATTGACTGCGCCCACGTCGAGAGTCCTCACATGCCTCACCCTATCAACTTGTCAATCCCTGTACCTGGGCTTCTATGGCAACTGGGCCTCGGGTGCGACGATTGTTTCAGTCGAGACCACTGTCTTCGGGCTGCTGCTGCTGGTGTCGCCGCGAGGGGGCGCCCTGGTCGGACGATCTATCGCGTAGGCGGGAGCGCCTGATCGGCTTGCGAAGCGTTAGCGGTGTTCGCGGTCGGGGACCACGTGCCCTTCCACGTCACCTGCGAGACGCAGCAGTTTCTGCACGATCGAGCCGCGCAAGAGCTCATGAAGTCGCCCGTGGCGCGAGTGCCCAATGATGATGCTGCCAACGGTGCGCTCGTGAGCCGCCTGCATTAGCGCCTGCGCAACGTCAGAACCCTGGGCTCGCACCGGCTCAGCCCCAAGATCCTCCGCGAAACGAATGTTCACGTCCAGAGCTCGCTTCTGTTCCGGAGTTGCCGACGCCAAGCGCGGCGTTTCGACCGATACCGCCAGCAGTTCGGTGCGATTGCGGTTGGCCACCGCCAGCCGCGGCGCACGAGATTCTGCGCTTGCGGCTGGTCGTCAACGCACACCATAACGAACTACGGCAAATAATGCTGAAAGTGACAGAAACCCTTCGCCGTGTCCTCTCTCGCAGGCGTACCGACGGTCAACTCGCGTGGAAGGCGGTCTCCCGCACGTACGGGCTGCCCGATGGCGGCTAAAAGAGTGGCTGAGGATCGCCGAGCCTATAAGCTGGTGCCGGAACGTTGAAGCATCCCGTCGTGACTGGCGATATATTCTCGCCAACCGCCATACGCAGTGATATCGCGATGGATGCCTTCGGCGAGTTGGCGCGGAAAGAGAATGCCCTGTACGACTCGTCCGTCATATAAGGCAACTGGGCCGCGGTAGAGACCGGGCGGTTCGCCGGCCTCCAGACGCTCGAGTACATCATCAGGCACGCGATACAGCTCGCCACGCACGGACACCCCACCGTGCGTCACTTCGAACATGCCTGGATGCACGTCGCCAATCGAATAGAGCCGATACAGCTCGGTCGTCTGACACTCTTCGAGGAACTCGGCGCCGTGGAGATTCGCGTGCAATGCCAGACCCTTCATCAGGGTGCCATTGACGAACAGGTCGATGCTCACGTGGTCGCGACTTCAGCTGAGGTCGGTATCATCGTCGTCTCCGTTTCTTCGACTGGTTTGCGGAACGCCAGAAATCCGGTGATCGCCGCCATCAATACATAGCCCACCACGATGTCGAGGTTCACAGCGATCCCGACCTGTGTCCCGTGAATCAGTCCGAAGAAGGACAGTACCGCGGCACCAAGGGCAAAGAAGGTCGCATTCCGAAAGTCCCTATCGATAATGAACACCGCGATCGCACCGAGCATGAGCCCGGCCAGAGTGGCTCCGCCGCCGAAGCGAACCATGCCGTGGTACAGGATTGCACCGCCGTCGCTGAGTTTGGCCTGCAAGTCGGGAGTAAGGTTGGTGCCAGCCGTGGCCAGCGCCGTTTCGACCTGACTCTGGCCCCAGTTGGCAATGTTGGGCAGCAGCGCCAGCACCACCGCGGGTGCATGCCGGGCGGGTGACGCCTGGAAGGCCTGCGCGCCGATCACCAGGCCGATGTACAGCAGGATCGGCAGGATCGCCACCAGTGGAATGATCGCCAGCAACAGCCCCGCCAGGCCCATCCAGCACACCAGGGCAACGCAGATCCCGGTCGCCAGAGAGTAGCCGATGCGACCGCCGACAGCCTTCCAGCCCGGATGGCCGATATACACGGCGGGCGGGAACGGACTGCCGAGAAATGAGCCGACGATCGCTCCAATTCCGTCGGCCAGCAGAATGCTCCGCAACGGGTAATTGTCACCAGCCGCGGCCGCGCTCTCGACATTGTTCATGCCTTCGGTGAAGTTGTAGATACCCAACGGAATAGCCGTCGCCAACAGCGCGGCGATCGTACTGAAGCCGATCACGACATCGCCCGATGGGAGTGGTGGATGGAGTCCGACCTGGGCCAGCGAGGCGGAGACCTCTCCTGCTTTCATCACTCCGGTGGCCCAGCCTAGCGCCGTGCCGACGATCACGGCCGCAAGGCCGGCGGGGATGTTGCCAGGCAAGCGGATTCCAGCGGTCCAGCCGACCAGCACCAGCGTCAGTGACACGAACGCGATCCACGGCACGTCCCAGGACTGGAACGCGGGCCGCAAGGAAATGAACGCAATGGAAATACCCGCCAAGGCGCCCAGCATCGCTGCCCGCGGCGTGTACTTGCGGATCGTCGGGCCGAGGAACGCGCCGATCAGGATGATGACGCCGATGATGAAGCACCACGCCAGACCCGCCTGCCAGGCGGCGATGGGGTTCCTGGTTTGCAAGTAGATCGGCAGCATGACGCCGAAGACGACGATGAACATGTGCGGGACACTCGGTCCGTACGGCATCGCCGCGACGTCTGAACGACCCTCGCGTTTGGCCATCTGGTAGGCCAGGTACGCGTACCACAGGTTCCCCAGCGGCAGCGCGATGCCCAGCGCGGGCAGAATGCGTCCGAACACGATCTCGCCAGGCAGTTGGATAACTCCCAGCACCAGACCCGTGAGCACCAGGACGTTGAGCAGGACGTTGGTGAACAGCCCGAAAAACGCATTCCAGTCGCCGGGCACCCAGAGCGGCACGGCGCGCTCCGGTCGGGCGGCAGAACTACCTATCATGGATTCTCGCCTCGCATTCAGAACTCAAATGAGCGCGACAGCCGACTTCATACCCGCGTTGGGACAGGCAACGCCACCAGGAAGGCGGCGGAGGGCGCCACCCAGCCGAAGATGCCGCCCTGGGCTTTGATCATCTTCAACGTCATCTCGTAGAAGTCGGGAAAGTACGAAGCGATGCAGTCGGACAGCACCAGGCATTCGAAGCCGCGGTCGTTCGCTTCGCGGACGGTGGTCTGGACGCACACCTCGGCTTTGACGCCGGTGACCACCAGACTGGTAATGCCACGGTTGCGCAGCATGCTCTCGAGGTCGGTCGCGTAAAACGCACCTTTACCGGATTTGTCGACCACCGGCTCACCCGGCACCGGTTTAAGCGCGTCAACGATATCATGGCCATACTCGCCGCGGACGAGGATGCGTCCCATCGGGCCGGGGTCGCCGATCCCGTTGGTCAGATGACCCCGCGCCAGCTTGGCCGGCGGGCAATCGGACAGGTCCGGCCGATGGCCCTCGCGCGTGTGAATGACCAGCACGCCGGCTGCTCGGCAGGCTTCGAGCACCCGCCGCGTGGGCTCGACGGCGCGACCCAGGAGCGAGACATCGTTGCCAAGTGCCTCGCCGAAGCCACCCGGGTCCACGAAGTCACGTTG
>JBPCIO010000136.1:0-3734 GCA_051006215.1 Chloroflexota bacterium | reverse complement strand
GGCCAGACCACCGGCCAGTGGCGGGGGCGTGGTTTCGACCGCCGGCGCCTGACTGAACCACGAGCCAATCAACGTCGGCAGCCAGGCTATCGCAGAACCGAACAAGCTCACGTCTACGGCCTGACCCTTGCCTGTTTGCTGCCGCGAGACGACCGCCGCCAGAATCGCGACCGCGGCCAGGGTGCCGCCACCCAGGTCGGCCACCTGAACGGCGGGCGTGACTGGCTGCGCCTGAGCGTCGAGGTTGAAGCCGAGGAGGCCCGCCAGCGCGATGTAGTTCAGATCGTGGCCGGCCCGCTCCCTGTACGGCCCCGATTGACCGAATCCGCTGAGCGTGGCATAGATCAGGCGCGGGTTTCGCTTTGCCAGAACGTCGTCATAGCCGAGTCCAAGGCGGTCCATGACACCCGGTCGATAGCTTTCGACCAGCACGTCAGCCCGCTCGACAAGTTGCAGCAGCAGCGCTCGACCGTCGGCCGTCTTCAGGTCGAGTCCAAGGCTGCGCTTGTTCCGGTTGACCAACAGAAACAACGAGCCGGTGTCACCCTGTTGGGGCGTGAAGTGGCGAGCCGCATCGCCAACCACGGGCTCCTCGATCTTGATCACGTCGGCGCCCATGTCCGCCAGGAGCAGCGTGCAAAACGGCCCCGGCAGGAGTCGAGTGAGGTCCAGAACCGTGAGCCCGTGGAGCGCGTTCAACGCCGAAGCAGATCCATCGGACCGTTCGGATCTATGGCGCGGATCGGCGCCGCCAGGCGCGGGTAGCGCTCACGCAACTGTGTGTACATGCCCCATGCGACCTGGCGATACGAAAAGTGACCTTGCGGCTGCGTGCGCTGCTCGACGATGTACGCCGCCTCGGCCCAATCCATCTTGAACAGGCAGCGCGTGCGGTATGCCAGCGGCAAGAGATAGTCTGCCGCGGGCGCGGATCCGGATTCAACCGTTTCCCGAACCACCTGCGCAGCATGCTGAGCCTTCTGCAGGGCCTCGACGTACGTCTCACCCAGTCCGGCGTCCAGAGCGCTGGCTGCAGCCTGGCCGCCAAGCCCCAGTTCGAAGACCTGCTCGGGCGCAACAAACGCATGCGTCCAGGTCAATGGCTGGCGGACCTGCACACAGCGGCGGTGGCGGTGCAGGTCGCGGAACGACCCGAGGTCGACCAGCACGTCGAACGTCAGAGCGTAGCCAGCGCGATGCTCGCGCAAAAGGTCGTCGTGTGAGCCGCGGCCCGCGATCGACAGATCGAACACTTCGCCAACGCGCGCCTCGTCCAGGTCCGAAACGAGCGCCTGGATCTGGCGATAACTGTGTCCGGCCTGGTCGTAGCGGTACAGCACGGTGGCGACCATTTCCCGAAGCGGATCGCTGCTCGGCGAGCCAAGCTCAACTACTTCAGCGCGTTCGGGATCGCCGAGGCAGGCCAGCCACGCGTCGGCGACATGGGTCAGATCCAGCTCGACGCGAGACGCGTAGCTCGACGCCTCGGCGTATTTCACCAGTGTCGGCGCCGCCGCGGCCTGCGGCTCAGACGAGAGTGGGGCGATGGCTGAATCTTGACAGCTCGCTTTTAGCTCCGCGCCCACTGCACGAAGCTCGGCGTACGGTGAACCCAGGAGTCGGCTGATCTGGCCCTCGAGCACCCGAGCGCTGACGATCTGCCCGACGCTGGTATGCGTCGCCAGGGGCAGCAGCGATCGCGCCACGTCGAAAGCACGGGCGCGTAGAGTGCGGCGATATGCCGTCTCGGTCAGCGCGGCCGGACGTGGTACCGCCTCGATCAGGTGCTCGAGCAGGGCAGCACTCAGGCCAGCGTAAGCACCCAGCAAACCTTCGGCTGTCTGGGTAAAGATCGGCGCCGCAGGCGTATTCGCGACCTCACGGGGCAGGTGCCAACCCGTTTTTCGGAAGGGCTGGTAGCGCGTGCTACGCTCCTGGCCATCCCAGACGGGCTCGTCGACGACCGCTATGGCGGCCAGTATCGAGATCTGCTCGAGGCCGAATACCAGGTGCGCCAGATCGGCGATCGAGCGGTGGCCGTATTGAAAATAGAAGGTATCCAGAAACTGCTCGGCACGCTGGGCGCTCAGCTCCTGAATACTCTCCAGCATGCCCTGGCTTGAGCGCGAGTACTTGGCGAGCGCATACGCCTGAACCTCGGGTGGGACTCCGAGTACCGAATACACCCGCCTGGGCGGGTACGCATGCGCTTCGAGGCTGGGCGGGCTCTCCGACTCAGATGGGGTGCTGACCACTGACGCTGCACGCGTGGGCATCGGCACTGCCAATCAGTTCGATCGGGTCTCCAGCTCGGACAATTCCGCCCTTCACCACCCTGGCCATTTTACCTGCCCGGCCGCGCATTGCCTTGAGGGCGCCCGGGTGCACCTCCAACATTTCCCGGCACGACGGCCGATCACCAGTGATCTCCAGCTCCGTGTCACCGATCCGCAAACGTGAGCCATCCGCTAACTGCATGACCGGTACACCCTCCAGGGTGATGTTTTCGCCCAGCGTGCCGGGTGTCACGGGCATCCCGCGCTGAGCCAGCTCGGTCACCGTCTCGACGTTGAGGATGCTGACCTGGCGCAGCGGCCGCCCAGCGTGGCGGTCGCCCTCGAGACCGAAGTCGGCGACCAATCGGCCTTCTGCCCGCGGCAGCTTGCGGAACTGGTGGTCTGCATTGGTGTTCACAGAAACGAGGCGCGGCATTCGAAGCGGTCCAGACAATACTAATCGGCTTGGGGCGCGGTTCCCTGCCTTTTCGCGTTGGCGTACCCTACGTCGCATGCCGCTCCTCGAAGGTCGTCGGGGTTTGATTTTCGGTGTCGCCAACCGCCGCAGCATAGCCTGGGCCATAGCGCAAGCGCTGGCGGGAGAAGGCGCCGAGCTAGCGTTCACCTTTCAGGGTGAGCGGATCGAGCAAGGCGTGCGCGACCTGGCGTCGAGCGTACACAGCCCCCTGGTCGTGCCGTGTGACGTGACCGAGGACGCGGATCTCGAGCGTGTTTTCGAAGCCGTCGACAGGACCTGGGGCGGGCTCGACGTGCTGATCCACAGCGTCGCGTTCGCACCGCCGCAGACGTTCGAGCATCCGTTCTCCGAGACCAAGCGTGCCGATTTCCGCACCGCCCTGGACATCAGCGCGTTCTCGCTGATCGCCATGACCCGTCACGCAGCCCCGCTGATGGAAAAGACTGGCGGTGGCGCGGTACTCACCATGACCTTCAACGCTTCACAGCGCACCTACCCTAACTACAACATCATGGCTGTGGCCAAGGCGGCGCTCGAAGCGGAGGTGCGGTACCTGGCGTATGAGCTCGGGCCCAAGAATGTTCGCGTCAACGCGATCTCGGCCGGGCCGGTGCGGACGCTGGCAGCGCGCTCCATCACTGGCTTCACGGTCATGGAGGATCACACCGAACGCAACGCGCCGCTGCGGCGCAACATCTCGGCCGAGGACGTCGGCAACGCCGCGCTGTACCTCTGTGGCCCGCTGGCAACCAACGTCACCGGTCACATCCTGATGGTCGACGCGGGCTACAGCATCCTGGGGATGAGTCAACCCTAATATGCGAGTTTTGCCAGGCACCGGAATCCATGGACGTGTCGGGATTCGTTTTGTGCTTTGGCACTGCGCTGCGCGCCGGAGGGGCGCTGCCCCTCTACCCCGCCGGACTGGCGCACTTCCAGGGCACTTCCTCGACACGCGTAGGGGCGCAGCCCCTCCACAC
>JBPCIO010000135.1:0-5024 GCA_051006215.1 Chloroflexota bacterium | reverse complement strand
GCGGCTTCATTTCGGTGGCAACGTGCGGCCTGGTGCTCGCGGCGGGAGCGCTGGCCGCCTACCCGCTCGCCCGCGTCAGCTTCCGCGGCAGCCAGGTGGTGCTGTTTCTGATTATCGCTCCGATGATGATTCCCGGCCTGGTCAGCCTGGTACCAACCTACATCGTCATGGCAAAGCTCGGTCTGCTCGACAGTTATCAGGGCCTCATCCTTATCTACTGGGTCCACTCCCTGCCACTGGCGGTGTGGATCCTGCGTGGCTTCTTTCAGACCATCCCCGGTGAGCTAGAGGACGCGGCCGCGGTCGACGGCGCCTCGCGTTTGCAGATCCTGTGGTCGATCGTCCTCCCGCTGTCGCAGCCGGCGCTCGCGGCAGTCGCGCTGCTCGTGTTCCTCAACTCCTGGAACGAATTCGTCATCGCCTCGATCATGACCTCCTCCGCGGTGATGCGCACAGCCCAGGTGTTCCTGTACCTGAACATGACCGACGTCGGCGTCAACTGGGGCGAGATGATGGCGGCGGCGCTCGCCATCAATCTGCCGGTCCTAGGGATGTTCCTCCTGCTCCAGCGGCGCTTCATCGCCGGGCTGACGGCAGGTGGGCTAAAGTTCTGAGCTCGACACGGTGCGGCCCAGTGCCGGATCCGTGCCGGTCAAGAGCAAGTACCCGACCCATGCGTTGTCGAGCGCCGCGCCGCCGTCGAGATTTGTAGTGCAGCAAAGGGGCGGGGCGCCTTCGGCCAGGCACCTCGATGCACCTGCACTCGCACCCGTCTGATCCGGGACTTCGTTGCCAGTAGCCCACCCTCCGAACAGGTGGCCGATCGCCATGGACACGCAGATGCCACCAGTGGCTACGCGAACGCCAGCGAGCAAGCATTTGAGAGCTGTGTGGTTTCCATGCAGTCAAGCATTCTGCTCCGTAACTGCTAGGTCGGTAAGGTGCCTAACTCCCCGCCCCTATAGATACCCTGCCCGACCCGAGCTTTGGCGTGACACCCGACCGAGTCGCTGCTTCTGCCTCATGGCGTCGCCCAACGCCATACCCTAACCCCATTTCGTGGCGAGCTTGCGTCATCTCAAGCCGTTCCAGTCTCGTACGCTCAATCGTGTTGGCGGACACGTGCTACCCGTTCCAGCCCTGCGCGACCGTGCCTCCGAGGGTTGGTTTTAGCCGCGGCACTGGCATCGGTGAGGGGATGGCGCGACGACCTGCTGTGCGGTCGGCGGGACCCCGCGGCACCCTATCCAGCCGCGCCGGGCGGGCTGCTCTCGAAAGACTAGCGCCACGTCGGACCGCAAACATCAGCTGAATTACGGACCGAACTAGCTGGAGGATTCGCGTCCTAGCGTGGTGCGAATGGATGTACTTAACGTTGTCACCCTGTGCGCCGGCTCTGCAGCAGCAACGACCGTTGACCCCCTGCGCGCAGTAGGACGAACTGTTGCGGTCGTCGCTGGCGGTCGCGTGCGGAGTGATCGTCTCCAACAGCAAGAGCATGAACCGTAGCGACTGAGCAGCGCTTCGGGTGCTTGCTTGTTTTCCGGCGGCCGAGCGAGTTCAGCTACCTTGGCTACAGCATGCTCGACCTGAACCCAAGCCCCAGGACTGGCCGCACGTGGGCTGCAACGGCGAGCCGACCAGGGGGTCCACCCACTCACAGAATAGGGACAAGTCCCCCTGCAAAGTAGGCGTATGGCTGTCACGGCGAGGCACGTCGTTCTCGTAGCCTCGTCGCTACGAAAGCATTCTTGCAGCCTATGACGACCCCGCGTCCAGCGTTGGCGCACAATCGGCCCCCACGCCAGCGCCCAGAGTGCGGCTGGTCGGGGAGATAGCGAGGGGGTGCGCCTGATGCCGAGGCTAGTCATGGTCGGTCTCAGCCATCATGCGACACCGCTCGAACTTCGTGAACGTGTGGCCATGGACGAAGTCGTCTGGAGGCGTTATGCGCCTGCACAATCCGCCACGCTGCTGCTGTCCACCTGCAACCGTGTCGAGGTCTACGCGTGGGTTGCCGGCCGACCAGCCGCCGCTATCCGCGTGCTGCAGCGCTCGCTGGCATTCGCCACTGGGGTCGATCCAGCGGAACTGGGACCGTACCTGCGAGACCTGACTGGAGCCGCCGCCCTGCTTCACCTGATCCGAGTGACCAACGGCCTCGATTCGCTGGTGGTGGGCGAGGAACAGATCCGTGGCCAGGTGCGCAGGGCACTCGCCGCGACCGAGGCTAGCCAAGCATTACCACCGGTCCTGCGGGCCATCTTTGAACGTGCTGGGGAATCGGCGCGTCGGATTCGGAGTGAGACCAGCCTGGGTGCTAATGCGTCGATCGCCTCAGCGGGCATCAACGTCGCCCAACGGGTGTTGGCACAGGGTCTCAGCGGGGAGGTCGTGGTCGTCCTCGGCGCCGGCGTGATGGCTCGGGCAGCGGTCGAAACCCTGGTGGCGTATGGCGCACGCGTGTACGTGCTCAATCGCACGACCGCGAACGCCGAACGGATGGTCGCCCACCTTAGCCCGTCCGTCCGTGTGGGTTCACTCGAGGCGCTTCCGAACGCATTGCTGGACGCCGCGCTGGTCGTCGGCGCCACCGCCTCCCGAACCGCGGTGCTCGACCGGGAGACTGTCCAAAACGCCTTGGGCGGGCGTGCCGAGCGGCCGCTGGTGTTGCTGGACATCGCGGTGCCGCGTGATGTCGAGTCAGCTGTTCGCGGCCTGGCGGGCGTTACCGTTCTCGATCTGGATGACCTGGAACGAGAGTGTCAGGTGTATACCGAGACTTGCCTGGCCGAGCAGCAGCGTGCGGAGGCGCTCGCCGTCAAAGAGACCGACCGACTGGTGGAGTGGCTCCGTTTGCGGGCGCTCAGCCCGGCGATCACCGAACTGCGCACGTATGCGGAGACGATCCGCAAGAATGAATTGCTGCGTTCGGCATCACGCCTACGTGATCTCACGCCCGAACAGCGGGCGGCGGTAGACGCGTTGACGACGGGCATCGTCAACAAGCTGATGCATGGACCGACCGTAGCCCTGCGGATGCTCCGCCCTACGCCGAGGCCGCGGCGGGCGACACCAGGCGTGATTGCGGATGGATGAGACGCCACGCGTAACGACGCGATCGGCAGAACTCTTCGAGCGGGCGCAGGGGCTCTTGCCGGGCGGCGTGGACTCGCCCGTCCGGGCGTTTCGGGCTGTCGGCGGTACGCCGCGGTTCGTTGCTCGCGGCAGAGGCTCCACCATCTGGGACGTCGACGGGAACCGTTACATCGACTATCTTGGCTCCTGGGGTCCATTGATCGTCGGTCATGCCCATCCTGGCGTGGTGGAGGCCATTCAAGATTGCGCGACGCGTGGCACGAGCTACGGCGCGCCCATCGAAGCCGAACTGGAGCTGGCCGAGCTGGTCAAGCAGGCCTTCCCCAGCATTGACCTGGTGCGCTTCGTCAATTCCGGTACCGAGGCAACCATGAGCGCGCTCCGCCTCGCGCGGGCAGCCACCGGTCGAGAAATGATCCTTAAATTCGACGGCGGCTATCACGGCCACGCCGACGGCTTACTGGTTCAGGCCGGCTCGGGCCCGCTGACCCTCGGGCAGCCTGACTCACCAGGCGTGCCCACGGCCGCCGCGGCTCAAACGTTGTCGGTCCCATACAACGACGTGTCTGCTGTTCGAGCAGCGTTCGACGCGCATGCTGGCCACATCGCCGCGGTGATTGTGGAGCCCGTCGCCGGCAACATGGGGGTGGTGGAGCCGGGGCACGGGTTTCTGGAGCACCTGCGGATGCTGACCAGTGAGCAGGGCGCGTTGCTCATTTTCGACGAGGTCATCACCGGATTCCGGGTCGCTCGGGGCGGTGCTCAGGAACGCTTTCGAATTACGCCCGACCTGACCTGCCTGGGAAAGATCTTGGGTGGCGGATTGCCGGTCGGGGCATACGGTGGCCGACGCGACGTTATGGAGCGGGTCTCGCCTCTGGGACCGGTGTACCAAGCCGGCACTCTGTCTGGAAACCCGCTGGCGATGGCCGCCGGTGTGGCGAGCCTGCGACTGCTGGCTGAACCAGGCGTGTACGCGCACCTCGAAGCGCTGTCCGCACGACTGGTCGGCGGCCTGAGTAAGGCGGCGCAGCGCGCCGGCGTGGCCTACTCGGCCAATCGCGTCGGCTCGATGTTCACCGGCTTTTTCTGCGCCGAGCGCCCGGTTGACTACGCCTCGGCAAAACAGGCCGACACGCGCCGCTACGCGCGCTTCTTTCACGCCATGCTCCAGCGTGGCGTGTACTTGGCGCCATCACAGTTCGAAGCGGGCTTCGTGTCGCTGGCTCACACCGATGCCGATATCGATGCTACGTTGGAGGCAGCACTCGCCGCCTTCCAACGCCCTTGAAGAAGGTGTAGCAGAAGACGCCGTCCGCCTCGGTCGTTCGGCGGAGATCCCGGACGCCCGCATCGAAGCTGGTCGCATCGAGCAGACCCGTAGCAATCGCGGGCTCACCAAATCGGTCATGGTGCCGGTCTCCTTGACCGCTTCCTTCGTTGCGTCCGAGTTAATCCTGCTCGGACGCGAGCAATTTCACCTTCTGGCAGATCGATGTGCCAGGGGGTGCCTCTCCCGAGCTGGCGCCCTTTCAGTACACCCCGGCGTAGCCAGAGCCAGATCGTGCCGGGGCAGACGTCAAGCAGTTCAGCCGCGGCGGCCACCGAGTCGGTACCGTCTGGCCAACGCGGCGGATTGGGCGTCGTGGGGTTCCAGGTTGGTAGATCCCATCGTTTACGCAGCAGATGGATCATTGGTCCACTGAAATGCTGGCCGTGGGAAGTGCGGAACCCTTCCTCGTTGAGAGTGTTTGCGATCGCTGCGTCCATCAACTGCATGGCGTGGAGCTCGCGGATCCGCACAACCAGCTCCTCGAGGGCCGCGTAGTCGAAGTATCCCCGCACGCGTCGCACTCGGGAGTGCTCTGTCGCCGCGCCTGTCCGCCAGTTGATCTGGAACCAGGTCCGCCCCAGCAGTCTGTGGT